>JAHILF010000166.1 GCA_018897105.1 Pseudomonadota bacterium | reverse complement strand
TATCGGTCTGGATTTTTTGGGGTTGGCATGTGGCTCATTTTACCTCCTAAGAATTGATGAAAAACATACAACTCTTATAGCATAAAATGACAATTATTTCAAGATGTTAAATAAAATTTTAATGTGACAAAGTAGAATTAATCAAAACGGAATTGACCAAGATACTCTTGCAGCTTTTCCTGCATATGCGGCGCAAGTTCCGGACAGTTATCGGCGCCCTTGCCGCCCTCTATTACCAAAGAGGCAAAAACGATGCAGGTCGGTTGGCCGCACTTCTTGCAGTTGGTTTTGGGCAGCAGTTTCAAAATATCGATGACTCGCGGTCGGGGAGCCGCTTCATAACTCGGGGTGATCCGGTCGCGTCTCTTCCAGGCGTCGTTGATCTCCCGTTGGAGCCATTGCAGGATTTTCTCTGCTTCTTCCTCGTCCCTGTTGGCATTGATGGCAATATGATCGGCGTGGACCGAGATCAGTTTGCCCTGACTGCGGAAGGTGACCGAAGGCGGTTCCTTGATATAGGTGTAGCCGCCCAGCACCGCGTTGAGATAGGGAATCACCTCGCCGATATTCTCATTGAGCCGGGCGATACAGTGCACGGTTTGCGCCTCGGGCCGGCACTCGGCCCGGGTGATTTCCCTGGTCCAGCCGGTGAGAAGCGTTTCATGGCTTGCAGCTGACATGGCAGATTCCTGTAGGCGTTTCCTTGGCATAAGGAAAATATTTTTTCTTGAACCAGAAGGCGACATTTACCAGGCTGATTAAAACCGGCACCTCGACCAGGGGGCCGATCACCGCGGCAAAGGCCTGGCCGGAATCAATGCCGAAAACAGCGATGGCCACGGCGATAGCCAGTTCAAAGTTGTTGGAGGCAGCGGTAAAGGAGAGGGTTGCTGATTGTTCATAGGTGGCGCCCGCTTTCATGGACAGGAAAAAGGAAACCAGGAACATCACCAGAAAATAGATGGTGAGCGGGATGGCGATGCGCACCACATCAAGGGGGAGCTGGACAATGTATTCACCCTTGAGCGAAAACATGACCATGATGGTGAAGAGCAGAAAAATGAGGGTCAGCGGACTGATTTTCGGCAGGAGTCTCTCCTGGTACCATTTTTCACCTTTGGCTTTCACGCCGATAAACCGGGTCAGTATGCCGCCGATAAACGGGATGCCCAGATAGATGAAAACCGATTTGGCGATCTCCGCCATGGAGATATCCACCACCGCGCCCTCAATGCCCAGCCATTTGGGCAGAATGGTGATAAAAATCCAGGCGTACAGCGAAAAGAAGAGGACCTGGAAGATGGAATTAAAGGCCACCAGGCCGGCGCAGTATTCCCGGTCGCCGTTGGCCAGATCGTTCCAGACAATGACCATGGCGATGCAGCGCGCCAGACCGATGAGGATAAGGCCCACCATATACTCATGATGGCCGGAAAGAAAGGCGATGGCCAGACCGAACATGAGGATGGGGCCGATGATCCAGTTCTGTACGAGCGACAGGATGAGCACTTTCCCATTACGGAAGACCTCGTGCAGTTTCTCGTAGCGTACCTTGGCCAGGGGCGGATACATCATGAGGATCAGGCCGATGGCGATGGGAATATTGGTGGTGCCCACCTGGAAGGAATTGATGACATCACGGATGCCGGGATAGAGGTAGCCGCCCAGCACGCCGGCAAACATGGCCAGAAAGATCCAGAAGGTGAGAAAACGATCCAGGAAGGAAAGCCTTTTTTTCTGTTGTGTCATGTTATTATCCCTTTTTCGCAAATTGAGAAGTTACCGGCAAAAAATCAGCCGCAGGCTGACGGGTTTTTGGTTTTCAGATATTGCGTAAGCCTGGCCTGGTCATGGGCAACGGCGGGAAGCTTTGCCAGATGTTTTATCAGCACAGCCATGAGATCCTGCTGGAGGTCGCCGCCATCCTCGATAAGACGGTAATACATCCAGACCCCCCGCCGTTCCCCGGCCAGCCAGCCGGCATTGGTCAGGTAAGAGAGATGCCGGGAGATCGTCGACTGGGGAAGATCCAGCACCGCCATCAGGTCGCAGACACACAACTCACCTTGGCACAACAGGCCGAGAATCCGTAGCCGTACGTCCTCGGACAGGGCTTTGAAAAGTTTAGCCATCTCATTCATAATATCTTCAATATATCCGTGTAGGCGGATATATGTCAAGTGTTTGGCCTTAGGAAAATTTTACTGTCCCCTTGACAGAAGCAAATTGCTGAGCTACATATAGCCATATGGCAATATGAAAATGTGTCAGGAGGAAAGCATGAAACGATTTGTCCGTGTGATGAAGGCCTTGTCTGATCCCAGCCGGGTGAAGATTATCAAAATCCTTGGCGTCAAGGAACTCTGTGTCTGCGAATTGCGGCAGCTCCTCGGCCTGGCCCAGCCCACTGTCTCCAAACATCTCAAAATTCTGGAAGAGGCCGGCCTGGTTGACTATCGCAAGGAAGGTTCCTGGATCATCTACCGCTTGAGTACGGGTGAGGACTCCGAGTACGCCCGGGTGATGCTGGGCAATGTCAAGGGCTGGCTTGATGAGGAGCCCCAGGTGCAGGAGATGGTTGACAGCTTGCCCCAGTTGAACCGCGAGCGGAGCTGCGCCGCCTGATAAGCGGATCATACAGATAATAAAAAGACGAGGGGTTTGTGGAGGGGCGGTTCGCGAACCGCCCCCACGGTGCAGCCGCAAGGGGCATACATACGAATCCTTCAAAAAGAAGACATCATGAAGACTACGGAAAAGATTAATAGCTGCGGCTGTGACGGTGGGGTCTGCGCGTTAAGTGCCCCGGTCAGTCAGAAGAAGATAACCATGCAGCAGCTCAGCCTGGGATTTGCCGGTCTTGCAGCCTGGTATGTGCTCTACCTTCAGTTGCTGCCGTTTTCCAACTTTTTTGCCTATCATCTGCTGCAGCTTGATCAGGGCAGTCATCTGGGCGCATCCATCCAGTTTTTCGTCTATGACACCCCCAAGGTCATGTTGCTGCTTACCCTCATCGTTTTTGTGGTGGGCATGATCCGTTCCTTCTTTACCCCGGAGCGGACCCGCATGATCCTGGCCGGGAAAAGGGAGTCGGCCGGCAATGTTCTGTCGGCCTTATTAGGCACTGTCACCCCCTTCTGTTCCTGTTCCGCCGTGCCGCTTTTTATCGGCTTTGTCCAGGCCGGGGTGCCCCTGGGTGTCACCCTTTCCTTTCTCATTGCCGCCCCCATGGTCAACGAGATAGCCGTGGTGCTGCTCTACGGTCTGCTGGGCTGGAAGATCGCCGCTCTGTATATGGCTACAGGCCTTGCCGTGGCCATCATTGCCGGTTGGGTCATCGGCCGCCTGCATCTCGAGCACCATATTGAAGAGTGGGTGCGGGAGATCCGCATGGGCGAGCAGATCATCGTGGAAGAGAAACTCAGCTGGCATGACCGCATGCGGATGGGCGGCGAGGCGGTAAAAGACATCGTCGGCAAGGTGTGGCTCTATGTGGTGGCCGGTATCGCCGTCGGCGCCTTGATCCACGGCTATGTGCCGGAAAATTTCATGGCCGCCATCATGGGCAAGGATGCCTGGTGGTCGGTGCCTGCCGCGGTGCTGGTCGGCATTCCCATGTACTCCAATGCCGCGGGTATTGTGCCGGTGGTGCAGGCCCTGCTCAGCAAGGGTGCTGCCCTGGGCACGGTGCTGGCCTTCATGATGAGCGTCATCGCCCTGTCGCTGCCTGAGATGGTGATCCTGCGCAAGGTGCTGAAACCAACGCTGATCGCCGTCTTCATCGGCGTTGTCGGCGCCGGTATTCTGTTTACCGGTTTTCTCTTTAATCTGATTATTTAGGGGCCGTTGCGAAATAACCATTACATCTCTTATAATTTGTTACGGCCCCTTATGCCGTTCACAGTTTTGCGATGTTACAGTCATTTATTTATAACGGCTTAGGGGCTTTTATGAAGGAAAACAAGGAACTGGTCTGTTATTGCATGGGTTATTCCAGGGAGGATATCAGGCAGGATGCCGTTAGATATGGCCGTTCGACCATTCTCGAACGGATCATGGCCGTCTCTCGGGCAGGGGCCTGCAATTGTGCCGCCAATAACCCCTCAGCCCGCTGATGCCTGGCCGATGTTCGCCGGGTGGTGGACGAAGTGATTGGAGATGCGCAGTAACCCTTGGTAAATGATGAAGGTTTGCCCGGCAAAACGCTAGCTGTTGACTGATGTTTTCATCCTGGTTGGTGAGGTACGATTATGGAATGGAAGAGAGAATGGAAGCCTTTGGCCTGGATTGTGGCGATTTTTATCGGCTGCTACTATCTGCCGGTGGGGAACTGGCGTTTTGATAATGCCGTGATGGAGTCCTTGCACCTGGTCAAATGGTATGCCCAGGAGCATGTGCTGCTCTGTCTGGTGCCGGCTTTTTTCATCGCTGGCGCCATTGCCGTCTTTGTCAGCCAGGCCTCGGTGCTGAAATATCTTGGCCCCAAAGCGAACAAGGTTCTGGCCTATGGCGTGGCCTCGGTATCTGGCACCATTCTCGCCGTTTGTTCCTGCACCATTCTGCCTCTTTTTTCCGGTATCTACAAGATGGGGGCAGGGCTGGGACCGGCCACCGCCTTTCTCTATGCCGGTCCGGCCATCAATGTTCTGGCTATTATTCTCACGGCCCGCATCCTCGGTCCTGAGCTGGGTATTGCCAGGGCGGTGGGGGCCATTTTCTTCAGTGTCATCATCGGCCTGCTCATGCATTTCTTTTTCAGGAAGGAGGAAATGGAAAAGGCCAGAATTGAGATGCCGGAAGCGGAAGTGACGCGCCCACTGTGGCAGAATGTTTTCTATTTTGCCGCCATGGTCGGCATTCTGGTCTTTGCCAACTGGGGAAAACCAGCGGAACCCGTAGGTCTCTGGCAGACGATTTACGGCAATAAATGGCTGATCACCGGTATCTTCTCGGCCGTGCTCGGCCTGATGCTCATGTTCTGGTATGGCCTGCCGAAATGGCAGGTGGCGCTGGCCGCCGTCCCTGCGGTTATCTTTGCCTTTTTCTTTTCAGGTCATCCTGCATTGGCCTTTGTGGCCGGGGTTCTTGGCCTGAGTGTCATTATCAGTCCCCGGGAGGATGAGACAGGGGAGTGGTTTAAGGAAACATGGGGATTTGCCAAGCAGATTCTGCCTCTGCTGCTTTTCGGGGTACTGGTGGCCGGGCTTTTGCTTGGCCGGCCGGGGCAGGAGGGCTTGATCCCGTCGACATGGGTCAGCCGGGCCGTGGGCGGTAACTCACTCATGGCCAATTTCGCTGCTGCCTTTGCCGGGGCTTTCATGTATTTTGCCACCCTTACCGAGGTGCCGATCCTGCAGGGCCTGATCGGCAGCGGCATGGGCAAGGGCCCGGCCCTTGCCCTGCTCCTGGCCGGTCCGGCCTTGAGTTTGCCGAACATGCTGGTGATCCGCAGTATCATGGGTACCAAGAAAACAGTGGTCTTTGTCAGTTTGGTGGTCGTCATGGCAACGGTAAGCGGGCTAATCTTTGGCTCATTTTTTTAAAAAATGGTTTTATGTATGAGGGATAAGTAGAAACTGGAAATTCACCACAGAGCACACAGAGTCCACAGAGATAACTAAATATAATGAAAAATCTTTTCTCTGTGATCTCTGTGTGCTCTGTGGTGAAAATAGACTTTTTCCGAATGCATTTCTGATGGAAAACCCAAACATCTCAATAAGGATAATATCATGGAAATCAAAGTATGCGGACCTGGTTGTCCGAAATGTCATGAAACGGAAAGAATAGTCAATGAGGCCTTGGGAGAGGCCGGTATTGGGATTATTGTGCAGAAAATATCCGATTTCAGCGAGATTGCCAAACTGGGCGTCTTTGCCACCCCGGCCGTGGTGATCGACGGCAAGATCAAATGCACCGGCAAGGTGCCGTCCAAAAAGGATGTGTTGTCCTGGCTGAAGTAATTCAACTTTGAAAACGAGTTAATATGAAGGTCCCAGCCGCAGCGTAATGCCATCTTCTGGTAGGAGCGGGCCATGCCCGCGGCATTGGTATGCCACAATAGCGTTATCGCGGGCATGGCCCGCTCCTACACAGCAAGGCGCCGTTATTGTGGGGCATGTTCAAATGGTGCGTCATGTCTAGAAATAAAAAAATAAAGATCCTCTTTCTCTGCACCGGCAATTCCTGCCGCAGTCAGATGGCGGAAGGCTGGGTCAGGTATCTGCGCGGGGATGATATCATACCCTATTCCGCCGGCATTGAGACCCACGGGCTCAACCCCCTGGCCGTCAGGGTGATGGCTGAGGCAGGCGTTGATATCAGCGGTCACCGCTCCAAGCTGGTGACTGATCTACCGGAACAAGAGTTTGATCTGGTGGTCACGGTGTGCGGCCATGCCGATGAAAACTGTCCCTTTTTCCCCGGCCCCACCAGGGTCATGCATCACGGTTTTGATGATCCGCCGAAGCTTGCAGTAGGCGCGGCCAGTGCAGAAGAGGCGCTGACCCACTACCGCCGGGTGCGGGATGAGATCCGTGATTTCATCAAAACGCTGAATTTTTAACGCCATCTATAAGTCAGTAAAGAAATGAAGTTATGATCTCACCGGAGATTCTATTGTAAAATAATGGAGAAAAAAATGCGTAACAGGATGTTGGGATATTTTCTTCTTGTCGTGATTCTGCTGTTTAATGTTTCTGCCTGGGCTGCGCAGCAGGAAATCCCGGTGAAAGACATGGTGACCATGGTTGATCTCGGGGCCGGTAAATGTATTCCGTGTAAAATGATGGCGCCGATCCTGGAAAAGCTGCAAAAGGAATATGCGGGCCGGGCGGCCATTGTCTTTATCGATGTCTGGGAGGACGGAAGTCAGTCTAAGAAATTTGCTATCCGTTCTATCCCCACCCAGATTTTCTTTGATAAAGAAGGCAAGGAAATCTACCGGCACGAGGGCTTTCTGGCTGAAGAGGGCATTGTTGCCAAACTCAAAGAAATGGGTGTGACGGAACAGCAGGAGAAGTGATCAAAATGGATTCCGTTTTTCTGCTCGTTAACCAGTGGATGACCGGCACCACTGCCATTGCCGCCCTGGGCTGTTTTGCCTGGGGGATGATCAGCGTGCTGTTCAGCCCGTGCCACCTGGCCTCCATCCCCCTGATCGTGGCCTATGTGGGCGGCCAGAATCAGCTTGTCCGGGGCCGGCAGGCTGCCTGGTATGCGGTGCTGTTCAGCGGCGGCCTCTTTCTCACCATCACCTTGGTGGGGATTATCTGTGCCTTGCTGGGGCGGATGCTGGGCGATATCGGTCCCTATTGGACCATTGCCGTGGGGCTGATCCTGCTGTGGGTGGCCATGGACATGCTGGGCCTGGCCAGGTGTTGTTTGCCGGCAGGTGTCATGGGGCGGCTGCGGTTACGGGGACACTGGGGCGCGTTTGTCCTGGGTCTTGCCTATGGGGTTCTCTCCGGTTCCTGCACCTTCGGCTTCATTGCCCCCATCCTGGCCATTATCACTGTGCAGCAGCAGGTGATGACCGGAGTGCTGCTCATCCTGCTTTTTGCCGTTGGTCATTGTCTGCCCATTGCCGTGGCAGGCAGCTCCGCAGCCATGGTGAAAAGGTTGACAACAAGCGCATTTTTCGGCCGGGGCAGCCTGTGGTTCCGCAAAGGGGCGGGAGTGGTGATCGCGGGTCTTGGTTGCTATTTTTTAGCCAGGCCTTTTCTGTGAACGGGAAGAGGGAAGGGGTATCCCCCTTTCGCAAAATGTCCGCCAGCTGAGTGCTGAAATGAATTCCCTGCTTTCGCTGCAGGGAGCGGCCGGGAGGCGGCCATCAGGCCACGTAATCTCCGACCTTGGCATTTTGCAGGCGGACAAAAAATGCGTTGACCTCGGGGGTATCCTCGGCCGGGGACCAGGGGGCGAATTCAGCCGCTGTCTGCGCATCATACGGACCCTGCTTTGTTTCGAAAAACACCGATTCGTCAGCCCGGGCTATCCACGAATGCCAGATGTTTGGCGGCAGGTCAAAAGCAAAAACATTAGCGCCCGGCCCAATGGTGACCCGCTTTGTGAGGCGGCTGTCATCGTCAAAGACCAGGACATCAAAAAGTCCGCGCATAACCAGGGCAAATTCGCTTTTGCTTGCGTGCCGGTGGGGGCGGAAATATGACCCGAGTCTTGCGGCGATAAACAGCCGTTGCACAGGATCGGCTGCTGATTCATGGATGTTGTGATTGGTCCGTTTTCTGGCATTCGAACCCGCCTTTACCAGCAGTTCATTAAACAGATGAGGGGTAATCAGTTTCATGTGGACGGCACCCGTGAAAAAGTTTGTCGTGTAGATGGCTGAAAGGTGAAAGCCGAGTTCTGCTGTTGCCTGCCAGAGCGGGAAATTGTTCTTGTAAATGTATCGGTTAGGCTGATCAGTCCAGCAGATCCCGCTTCATGGTTTGGAATTGTTCCTTGTTAATCTCGCCTGCGGCATAGCGACGCTTCAGAATATCAAGGGCATTTTCTTGGCGGGCGGACTTGCTGCCGGAACTTCTGAGAAGCGATACGAGAAGCAAAATCAGCAGAATTGCCAAAAGAACCATGAATGGTCCGCCACCGAACCAATTGCCCGGACCCCAGTAGCAACTTCCATATCCATACATATTTTCACCTGTTGATGATCATGTCACTCGTTTCGGCTGTATTTCAGGCGGTGAGTTTCCTGGCGATTTCAGCGACATGGGCGCCCTGGAAACGAGCCCCGGCGAGTTCATTGTCGCTGGGTGAGCGGCTGCCGTCCGGCCCGGCAATGGTTGAGGCGCCATAGGGAGAACAGCCGCTGATCTCCTCACCGGTCATCTGGCCTTTGAAGGTGTACGGCAGCCCCACCACCACCATGCCCTGATGCAGGAGGGTGATGTGGAAACTGAGAATTGTCGCCTCCTGGCCGCCGTGCTGGGTATTGGAGCTGGCCATGACGCTTCCCGCTTTGCCGACCAGGGCACCGGACATCCACAGTTTACCTGTCGCGTCGAGGAACTGCCGCATCTGGCCGCACATGTTGCCGAATCTGGTGGGGGTAGCAAAAATTACCGCATCGGCAGCACCAAGCTCTTCAACTGTGCAGATCGGGATGTGGTTCTGTTGCTGCTGGGCCTGCAAAGCACCCATCTTCTCAAGCACTTCCCGGGGAAGGGTTTCCGGTACCCGGCGAAGCTCGGCAGTAACCCCTGCCACAGAACGCGCTCCCTCGGCTGCCGCCTCTGCCATTTTATAAATATGGCCATACATTGAGTAGTAAACAACGAGTAACTTCATGGGACTCACCTTTTGGGCTGAAGAAATGTTTCGCTTCCTATTCCGCATGAGAAGCTGCTTTGCTTGTAAGGATATCTCATCATCTCTTGCCCGATAAATCAAGCTATATCATCTGAACGGCATTGCCGCTTTATGGTTTCCTTTCCTGGAAAAGTTCTGAGGCGGCGAGCAGCGCTGCGCGGATAATCAGTTCTTCAGGTATTGCCTCAAAGGTGTCACCAAGGGAGATGGTTCTGCATTGGGCATCGCCACAGACATCGCAACAAGGGCTTTGCCCGACTGAGGCGCCGAGCCATTCTTCCAATGATTTCTCGCCGATCCAGATTCGGTTTGACTGCAGAGGATCCTGGCTGAACAGCGGTAGACCAAGGGCATCAGTCTGCAGTTGAACCTCTATGCCCAATTCGGCAAATGCCTTCTGCAGTCTGCTAAATGCCCGTTGCGCGGCGTCCCCTGTATCGTGGCAGCGGGGACAGGTTTGTCCGTTTTCGTTGACAAGCCTTTGCCAACGGATGGTCAGTGTTTTCATCAGCATTTTTAAAAATTAAGATTAAGTGGAGTACGCTTTGCGCGTTTACGAAGCCAGTTGATGGATTTTAAAACGGTCCGACGGGTAACCAGCCATTTTTCCAGCCGGAATTTTCCCGGAAAGTCAAGCATCATAATGCCGATGAAAATGGTCAGGAGTCCTTGGCCGGGGAGTACCAGCATGAGAATGCCTGCTAGTATACAAACATATCCGACAAGGTTCTTGGTAAAGAGCAATGTCCCTCGGACAAAGGGGTGATGGAGTGCCCAAGGTGTCTGATGACGTTTGTCATTGGCGAAATAGTCGGAGGGGATCCTGATTACCAGCAGAGGAACAATGATTAAGCTGCCGATAAAGGTGACAACCGACAATGCGGTCAGCCACAGGATAGCCTCTTCGTGGAGATAGAAAAAATTGAGCATATAATTGAGGACCTGTAAAGAATTTTGTGTAAATGGTTTTCATTTTTAATTTTCAATATGCAGGCATTCTGTCGCCGAACAAGATTGAAAAGCGGTTCTAAGCAGCCTTCCAGTCTCTGATTGGCATAGTCCATTTCTTGTTTTCGGCAACCCACATTCCCAGGACTTCCTTGACGCCTTCCATGGTGATACCAATAGCCAGATAGACCGCCTTGTTCTTAACATGCCCATTGTCGCGCACCTTACCCGGATAGCGTCCATGTAGACAATGGGATAAATGAGGTCCAGCGGGCGATTTTGCCAAACTTTAACCTCGTCAGCAACGGCATCGGTGACTGCTGATCCATAAATTTCTTCCAAGTGCCCCTGAATCTCCCTGGTAGTCATCCCTCGGGAGTAGAGAGAGATAATCTTGTCGTCAAAGCCGGCAAAGCGGGTTTGCCCTTTGGCAATGATGACCGGATCAAAACTGCTGTCGCGGTCGCGCGGGACCTCAATCGGCATCTTACCGAAATCACCCTTGATGGTCTTGGCAGAGTTACCATTACGGGCATTACCGCCTTTGGTGGCGATGGTTACATGTTTTTCGTGCCCTAGGTGGAAAGTCATTTCCGCCTGTAACACCCGCTCAAGTAAAGCCTTGGTAAGCTGCTTGAGCAGTCCGTTTTTACCAATCAGTTCTTCGGGCTTCTTGTAATTATAGTCAGCAAGTAAATGATCCAAAATTTCTTTATCAATAGCCATATGAGCTCCTTTATAAAGGGTGGTTTTTTGACTTACCTCGTCATGGCCATTTACATAAACTATCTTACACCTTAGTTTTTGAAGGAGATATCAAAGAAGAAGCAGAAGAATGTATCAAAACATTTTCAGAATTGCAGAAATGTGAGCTTCTGGAATTAACGTCCAAATTGATCATGTCCATCTTCTTGTGATGATACTTCCGAAAGTGTCGGTTTCACGTTATGTAGGCACTGTCAAAGGCAGGGCAGCCATACGGATATTAAATAAATTCAGAAAGTTAAAGCAAAAACCCTTTTGGGGTAATCATCTTTGGGCCAGAGGATACTGTGTTGACACGGTTGGCTTGGACGCAGAGATGATACGGAAATATGTAAAGCACCAAGAGAAGCAAGAGAAAGAAGCTGAAAAATCAAGGGACTAAACTGACTTAGAAACTGGAGGCAACTCAACTTTTGCCTCCTCAGGGGGCAAAAGCATTTTATCCCCTTCCAGGGTTTATTTCAAAACCGGGCCCTTTGGACCCGGTTTTTTATTTTGTGTTGTGGCGCTGGACCTTTTGAACCTTTTTTGCGGGTTTGTCAACTTTTGATATATTTTTTGTGAAAAAAAGAGATATGGTAAATTTTATCACCTTAAATAAGGGCATATGTCCGTGAGGGTATTTCGCCCTGATGGTTTAAAATGGGATGTTGTCGAAGTTGACCACATCACTTGAAAATGGAGCGTGAAATCTTAAAAAAGGCGGCGGTCTTCTTCGCGAAAGAAACGAGCTGAAGTATCAATTTATTGATACTGAGAAGAAGGCCTATCCGATAGCTCTGATATGCAAAGTCATGCAAAGTATCCCGGAGTGGATATTATGTTTGGCGCAAACGCAGTAAATCGCTAAGACAGATAGAGAATGACAGACTCATTCCCGTTGTCCTTGCGGCCCATAAAAAATCAAAAGAGACCTATGGTGCCCGGCGAATTGCAGAAGAAATAAAAGCACACGGCAGTCCTTGTGGCCGCTTCAGGGCAGGGTCACTAATGAAGTTGGCCGGTGTTGCCGCGAAGCAGAAAAAGAAATTTAAAGCGACCACGGACAGCAAGCATAATTTGCCGGTTGCTCCGAATTTATTGAATCGGCAGTTTGAAGTGAAAGAACC
>JAHILF010000001.1 GCA_018897105.1 Pseudomonadota bacterium | reverse complement strand
TCTACCGATTTGTCTCTTTCTGTGGAAGAGATCATTGAGTATTACGGAGCCAGATGGAAAATAGAATCAGGTTTCAAAGAGCTTAAACGAGATATCGGCAGTGCCGACACCCAGACCAGAAATCCTCATGCGGTGATGAACCACCTGCATTTTTGCATGATGGCATCTTCACTAACTTGGATGTATGCAAGTCAACTTGCCAAGGCTCCAAACCGGCGGTATGCAGTAACAGGCCGAAGGCATGATGCCTTTTCTGATGTTCGAAGGCTTGTCGCCAAAGCTGCATTGGATAATAATTACGGTATACTTTTCCTGGTGCCTCGAAAATCAGTGGTAAATTATCCTGTCGACACACTGCTACGGATGGCAGCATGATAAATTTTCAGGAAACTTCAGATAAAGAAGATATGCGCTGGTTTGGAAAGTGCCGAAACTGCAGGGGGCATCTCCAATCTCAAATAATTAGCCATGAGCGCCAGCAAATGTCAATTATTTCGTTGCCGCCAGATTCGGGCCCCAGGAAAGATTCACTACCATGGGCACGGCTAGCTCCCTGACATTTTCCATGGCTTCCTTTACCAGGTTGGTGGTAGTTTCCAGTTCTGCCAGGGGAACTTCAAAAATAAGTTCATCGTGAATCTGCAGCAGCAGTTCGCTTTTCAGCGATCGCTCTCGCAGAAGTTGGTCTGCGTGGATGGTGGCGAGTTTGATGATATCTGCGGCGGTCCCTTGAATCGGGGTATTCAGGGCTGCACGTTCGGCAAATTCTCTGACAGTCTTGTTGCTGCTTTGTATGTCCGGCAGGATGCGGCGGCGATGGAAAAGGGTGGTGACATAGCCATCCTGTCTGGCCTGTTCGATCATCTCCTCCATGAACCTTTTCACGCCATGGTAAAGCTCAAAATAGCGGTTGATGAAGGTCTGGGCTTCCTTGCGGCTGATGTTGAGCTGACCGGCTAGGCCAAAGGCGCTCATGCCGTAAACAATGCCGAAGTTGATGCTTTTAGCCACCCGCCGCATCTGGGGGGTGATGAGTGAGGGATGGACCCGGAAAATTTCTGCTGCGGTCTGGTTGTGGACATCTTTACCGGATACAAAAGCTGCAACCAGTGCCTCGTCACGGGAGTAATGAGCCAGCACCCTGAGGTCGATCTGGGAGTAGTCAGCTGCCAGCAGGGAATGGCCCGGGGAGGCGATAAAGGCCTCCCTGATTCGCTGGCCTTCACTGGTGCGGATGGGAATGTTCTGCAGGTTGGGATTGCTGCTGCTCAGCCGGCCCGTGGCAGTGACCGTCTGGTTGAATGAGGTGTGCACACGGCCGGTTTGCGGGTGGATCAGGCTGGCCAGTTTATCAATATAGGTGGATTTCAGTTTGCTGATGGTGCGGTGTTCCAGCAGAGCCGCGGGAAGTTCATGAAAGGCGGAGAGTTTTTCCAGCACCTTGACATCCGTGGAATAGCCTGTCTTGGTCTTGCGGCCCATGGGCAGTTTTAATTTTTCAAAGAGAATGGCGCCAAGTTGTTTTGGAGAATTGATGTTGAACTCTTCGCCGGCCAGGGAATAAATTTTTTCAGTCAGCTTAATAAGCTGGGCGGCAAATTCTGTCGACAGGGCGGAGAGCATGTCGGGATTGACCAAGATGCCAACCTCCTCCATTCTGGCCAGAATGGGCACAAGCGGCATTTCCAGTTCTATAAAAAGAGCCCACAGATCAAGTTTCTGCAGTTGGGGTTCGAAAAGTTGCCAGAGCAGAAAAGTGGAGAAGGCGTCCTCGCAGGAATAATCTTTGGCTGCTTGCAGGGAAACGAAACGGAAGGCATCCGGGCGTTTGTCATCTGCCGTGACCTGGGCAAAGGAGGTCATGCTGACATTGAGATGTTCCACGGTCAGGTCGTCAAGTTTATGGCTGCGCCGGGTGGGATCGAGCAGGTAAGAGGCGATCATTGTATCCCGCAGCGGCCCATGGAGCAGCATCCCGTGCTGTTTGAGAATCTGCAGGTCATATTTAAGGTTATGGCCGATTTTTGTCAGGTGTTGATCTTCGAGCAAGGGGTGCAGGCAGGATAAGACCTCTTCGAGGCTGAGCTGGCCTGGTAGGTGCTTGCCGTTCTCATCCTGGTGCCCGATGGGGACATACCAGGCTTTTTTGTCGTCGGCGCAAAGGGAAATGCCTACCAGTTCGGCCGTAAGCGGGTCAAGGGAGGTGGTTTCGGTGTCAATGGCCAGCAACGGGGCCTTGTGCAGAATGGCACAAATATCCTGGAGTTGCTGCAGGGACTGCACCAGGCTAAAACCCATGGTATCCATGGGGGCGGTGGGGGCCTGGCTTTTCAGGAGCCTGGCGAATTCAAGCTCGCGGTAAAGTGCTTGCAAGGCCTGCTGATCCGGTTGCGGCAAACGGTATTCTGCAATGTCTTTCGGCACCGGCAGATCACTTTTCAGGGCGATCAGCTTTTGTGACAGAAATGCCTGGTCGTGAAAGCTGATAAGTTTATCCTTAAGCTTTTTCTGGGCGAGATGCTCAATATTCAGGTAGAGATCGGCCAGGCTGCCGAATTCGTTAATGAGTTTTTCAGCCGTTTTCGGGCCTACGCCGGGGACACCCGGTACATTATCCGAGCTGTCACCGATCAGGGCAAAGAGATCATTGAGTTTCTCCGGGCCGACGTTATATTTGGCGGCAACCGCCTCCCGGTCCATCATTTTGTCGGACATAGGATCCCAGACAACGATGCCCGGGCCTACGAGCTGAAGAAGATCTTTGTCGCCGGAAACAATGATGACGTGATGGCCGTTTGCCGCAAGCCACAAAGCCGCGGAGGCTATCAGGTCGTCCGCCTCAAAACCTTCCATCTCCAGGCCGGGGATATTGAAGGCCCGGGCGATTTTTCTGATATAAGGAATCTGGCAGACAAGGTCGTCAGGCATGGGTGGGCGGTTCGCCTTGTATGCCTCATATATTGTATGCCGGAAGGTCGGGCCCTTGAGATCAAAGGCCATGGCCATATAGGTGGGATTTTTTTCGCGCAAGACTCTGAGCATGATGTTGGTGAACCCGTATATTGCATGGGTCGGCATCCCTTTGCTGTTTGACAGGGGGGCGATGGCGTGATAGGCGCGATAAATATAGGCGCTGCCGTCAACAAGATAAACAGAGTCTTGATTTTTCATGGGCGGCACTCTAACAGGCGGGAATTTTTTTGGCAATAAATTGGCAATAAAAATGATGGCTTTGTAAATAGTGCTTGGACGGAAAGATATTTATATGAAAGTCCTTTCCCCAGCGCGGAATGCAGCCTGCAGTAGGAGCGGGCCTTGCCCGCGATAACGGAGTTTTGGCAATGCCAAAGGTCGCGGGCAAGGTTCTTCCCGGTCGTCTCATCCCAAATTGTGTAGAAAATCTTTTATGCCATTCCAGGGCAACTTCTCCCCAGGGCAACTTCTCCAAAAGTTTCTTATTTGCTCTCTTTTGTTGATTTCCCAGGCTCAATATCTTGAGCAAGTTACGCTCGCGCCTCATCCCTCTTTTGCCTGGCAGCTAAAAGTGAAATTTCAGGGTAAGCGCCAAATGACAATTTCTTATCTTTGCCGTCAAAACGATATTTCAGCCGCCATAGTTTTCCACCCGCTGGTGTAACAAGCAGAAACAATCCTCCCCCATCAAAGAGTTTGATTTCTTTCTGTTGAGGTTTGATGTTACGAACCTGAATATCAGTCAGTGGCACTGTCCGCTTAGGCATTGGCTTTCTCCGCTTTGGGGGCTTCCATTTTTGGGGCCTCAAAAAGCCCCTATAAAGGCCCCTAAATTTGCTGGCTTATAGCATATCAAAACGGATTTTAACGGACAACAGAAAAAGAAAAAGCCCTTATTTCTAAGGGCTTTGAGGACTAAACCGAACGTTGTCGGATTATATGCTGGTGCCGGGACCAGGAATCGAACCAGGGACACACGGATTTTCAGTCCGTTGCTCTACCGACTGAGCTATCCCGGCGTAAAGAGGGAACGTAGCGAAAACCCGTGTCCTTGTCAAGATTTTTTTCTTAGGTTACAGATAAATGACCCGGCTGCAGGCCAGTTTGTCGTGCCAGGCGGAATGCTGCTTATCCACGGCAGCCCACAGAAAACCCACCCCCAGAGGCACGGTTGACAGGAAATAGCCGACCAGTCGCAGAAACGAAGCGCCGAAGGAAAGCATACTGCCCTGGTCGGAAACGACCATGATTCCCATGAAAACCTTGCCCAGGGTCTGGCCGCCGAAACTGTGCAGCACGATAAAGTAAAATGCCGTCAGAAAGAGCGGCCACACCAGCAGCAGCG
The DNA here is from genome assembly GCA_018897105.1 of Pseudomonadota bacterium. Classification (GTDB taxonomy): domain Bacteria; phylum Desulfobacterota; class Desulfobulbia; order Desulfobulbales; family SURF-16; genus SURF-16. The sequence continues at coordinate 6,830 of JAHILF010000001.1, read as the reverse complement.
ACATGGAGCCGATCAGCAGATAGAGAAGACTGTGCCAGTCTGCCGGGGGCACAACCATGCCCGCCCGGACAAAAAGAAAAAGGGTAAAGCCAACCAGACAGGCCAGGAAAACAGCATCAATCAGCAGGGCCATACACCGTGTACTGAAATCGGCCACCGTCCCGCTCAGCCCATCATGATCCAGCTCGGCTAAGTCGAATGAAGTCAATTCGTTCTCTGTCATTTTCTTCAGGTCTTACAGTTCAATATCCGGCAGTTCATCAGACTTCTTATCCTGTTTATCCTGCTCCTCACCCCTCAGATCAATATCTTCCATGGTCAGGTCCATGGGGGCGCCGGCATCACTCACCTGACCGCCACTGAGGAAGTCTTCCAGATCAAGTGTCGTATCTTCCGGTCGGTCGGCTTCCCCTTCCGCTCCTCCGGATTCATCGATGACAAGATCAGACATGTCGATGTCTTCCAGATTAAAGACCATCTCTTCTTCAGAAGGCTCGTCTTCATCCAGATTGACATCAATATCAAGATCCAGGCCGGAACCTTTCGTGGCAGTCGTTTCATCGGCTGCTGGCTCTTCCGCAAGATCAGGCTGAATTCCTGCATCAAGTTCCAGGGATTCCTCCGCCACGCCGTTCATTTCAAGCTCCAGTTCCGGCAGGGACTCCTCGGCTTCCAAAGCAGCAGCCTCCGGTTCCTCCTCCAGCTCGAATACCGACCCGCCCAGCTCTTCTAAAGCCTCTTCGCCGCCAGCTTCCTCCAGGGTAAGATTAAGCCCCGTAGCGTCCTGGGCTGCGGGCGGCGGTTCCTCTACCTGCATGAGTTCTTCACCAAAGGCAAAATCTATGGTGCCCTGCACCCCAGGCCCCTCTTCCTCAACCGCGGCTGCAACGGCCTGCGCCTCTTCCGCTTCCTCTCCAGGCAGGTCGAAACTGATGCCGGACTCTTCCTCAACGACAATTTCCTCATGCCGTTCAAAGGGAGACAGATCCACCCGGGGAATGCCTTCTTCATCCTCAATAAATTCAATCTCCACATCGGATTCAGACCCAGACTCCGCCACAGACAGATCGAATTTCACCTCTTCGTCAGCCCCATGCTCCCCCGCCTGCCCGAGTATGGAGGCGAGAAAAAAAGGCTCGTGAACCCTGACCGCTGTTCCTGCAAGACTTCTGCTTATTTCCGTCAGACTTGCATCACATTTGGCACAGGTTTCTTCTTGATCAAAAGAGATATATCCACATTTTGGGCAGCGCATTGCAATTGTCCCTCATAAAATTTATTATGAACATATTTTGACGAACTCGTAAAAATTCTTTTTTTCACCACAGAGATCACAGAGAAATATTTTTTATTACAGTCAGTTAGTTCTGTGAGGCTTGTGCTCTCTGTGGTAAATTCTCAGTTTTTTCGGAAATATATAATAAATTATTATAATCCACGCCTTAAGGTCAAGACATTCCAGGACAGGCGCCTCCATTTTTTTATGGTTTCCCCACGATTAACCATGCGCCGTGCTTTGAAATCTTGCAAAAATCACTCCTACAGGATATTTATAGAAAACTCATGCACTCCTTATAAAAATTTTACCACGCGAACAATCGAACAATGATACAGAGAATCCTTACAACATCGCTGCTCATCTTTGGCCTGTTTTTCCTGTCCGGCTGTTTTTCAAAAGCTCCGGTCCGCCATCTGGCGTCCGATGTCTGCCTGATGAGTCAAGGCACCACCCGGCAGGAGGTCACGAGGTATATGGGTCCGCCGGATGACCAGCAGGTTGACCAGTATGGAGAAATGTGGATTTATTATCAGGTGAACAAAAGCCTGCTGCGCAAAACTCCCTTTATCGGCGACAGATTAGGCACGGAAGATGTTGATGTGGTAACTATCCGCTTTGAGGGGGATCAGGTTATTGCCTGCGCTTACCGATCGCTCACGGTTGACGAGTTCAAAAAATCCGGAATTGCCCCACGCACTGACAAAGATGTCGAATAACTACGAACTGGCGAGAGCCAGAATGGTGCGGGAACAGCTTATTCCCCGGGACATCACGGATCAGCGCGTTCTGCAGGCCATGGGCGCGGTCCCCAGACATCTCTTTGTCGAGGATGCCCTGCAGAGCCAGGCATATGGGGATTTTCCGCTGCCCATCGGTGAAGGACAAACCATCTCCCAGCCGTATATCGTCGCCCTCATGACCCAGGCCCTTGGTTTGCAGGGCCATGAAAAAGTCCTGGAGATCGGCACCGGCTGCGGCTATCAGAGTGCCGTCCTGGCCAGCCTCTGCGACCGCCTCTATACGGTGGAACGGATAAAAAATCTGCACATCAAGGCCCGCCGCATCTTTGACCGGCTGAAACTGCTCAACATCATGTGCAAAATCGATGACGGCACCCTGGGCTGGCCGGAACACGGCCCCTATGACGCCATCATGGTCACCGCCTCCGGGCCGCAGATCCCCTCCCCTTTACTGGAACAGCTGGCTGATCCGGGCCGCCTGGTGATACCGGTCGGCGACCGCGTCAGCCAGGATCTCCTCACTGTCACCAAAATCGACGGCGTCATCACCGAGACATGCATAGAAAAGGTCCGTTTCGTCAGCCTGATCGGCAGTGCGGGCTGGGCCGCGTAGCAGCCGCCGCCCGAATCACATCACCAGCTTCAGTACGGCAAAGCCGCCGACCAGCAGCACCACAAAGGCGACACAGAGCAGGTTGAAATACCGGTCAATAAAGGCCTTGGCAGGCTTACCCCATTTTTTCAGCACCCAGGCCACGGCAAAGAAACGGGTGGCCCGGGCCGCGATGGAGGTCAGAATAAAAATGGGCATATTGATCTTGGCCACGCCCGCGGTGATGGTGACCAGTTTATACGGCAGCGGCGTCAGGCCGAAGACATAGACGATCCAGGCGTTCCACTTGTCATAGACCTGAAAAAGATATTCACCCCCCAGACTCTGACCGAAGGTGTTGACGAGGTACGGCGGCAGGGCGATATCCTGTCTGCCGTTGATCGGCACCAACTGCACATGGGTAATGTTTTCCACAATCCATTTTCCCAGCGTCTCCCAGGCGAACACGCCTATGCCGTAACCGGCGATCCCCCCCACAACCGAGGCCAGGGTGCACCAGAGGGCAAAACGCCACCACCGCGCCCTGGCGCCCATCACCAGGGCGATGAGCAGAATATCCGGCGGGACGGGGAAAAAGCTGCTCTCCGCAAAGGAGATCACCATGAGGGCGGGCAGGCCATAGGGGGTGTCCGCCCAGTGCAGAACCCAGTCGTAGAGTCTGCGGTGAATATGCCAGGCGGGTGTTACCGCCGCTGCTGTGTCGTTATTCATATATCCGTCTTTATGGTTGTAATGATTGTTGTTCAACTTTTGCGGACCTTTGCGGTCATGCCGGCCACCATCTCCATAGCTTCAGCCACATCAAAAGTCAATATCTTCCTGTCAGACATGACGAGCCGGCCATTGATGATGACGCTTCTCACATCCGCGCCCCCGGCGGCATATACGAGATTGTCCACTGAATAAAAGGGAGTGAGATGAGGCTGGTCCAGGTCAATAAGGATGACATCGGCCGGCAGGCCCACGGCCAGCCCGACGCCATCGGCAAATCCCAACAGTCGGGCGCCATGGCCGGTGGCCATGCGCAGCACATCCCTGGCCTTGACCGCAGCCGGGTCCAGCGCGCGCACCTTGTGCAGTTTGGCGCAGGTATCCATTTCGCCGAAGAGATCGAGATCATTATTGCTGGCGCAGCCATCCGTGCCCAGGCCGACCCGTACCCCGGCGGCGAGCAGTTCGGCAACCGGCGCAATGCCTGCGGCCAGCTTCATATTGCTCTGAGGGCAGGTAACCACCGCTGCCCCGCTGGCCGCAATCAGCTCGATGTCGGGTTTATCAAGCCAGACCGCATGGACGCAGACGGTCTGCTCATCAAGCAGGTCAAGGGAATGGAGATATGCGGTGGGCGACCCCTGCCACTTTCCGGCGAGCAACCCGCTCTCCGCCCCGGTTTCGGCAAGATGGATAAAAAAAGGCACGTTATGCGCCCGGGCCAGTTCCTTGGCCCGCACCAGGGTGCGGCTTGAGCAGGTGTAGGGCGAATGGGCGAAAACCGCAGGCGTGAGCAGATCAGTGCCCTGCCAACGCTCAATAAATCGGGCGACGGTCGCCACATTTTCCGCGGGATCGGGTACCCCTGGCGCCGGAAAATCGATGATCCCGTGTGCGGCAACTGCGCGCATGCCCGTCTCGACGAAGGCCCTGGCCGCCTCATCCTCATAAAAATAGGCATCGGCAACAGTGGTGGTGCCGGACATGATCATTTCGGCGGCAGCAAGCCTGGTGCACCAGTAGACCATCTCCGGTGTGACAAAACGAGCCTCAGCCGGAAAAATATGCTGTTCAAGCCAGGACATGAGGGGAAGATCATCCGCCATGCCGCGGAAAAGGGTCATGGCCGCATGGTTATGGCCGTTGACCAGCCCGGGCATGACCAGCGAGCCGCCCGCGTCGATTATCTCAACAGAGGGGGGCGGCACATAGTGGGCCATGGAACCGAGCGCCGTAATGCGGCCTGCGCCGATCTCGACAAAGCCGTCCGCCACAAACCCCTCAGGCGTGTCGGGAGCAAAAAGTTTTGCATTGATGATGACAATTTCTCTGTTCATAGGGTGAAAATACCGCAAAGGGGAAGATTGTGCAAATAACTGTCGCAGACTATAATTTTTTATAAGAAAACGATTGAGAACTCCTGACATGAACATACGGATGATGCCGGCTCCGTTCCTCAATAATCTTAACCGAAAGAGAGGAGATAGACGATGGCAGGAGCAGATTCTGAGGTTGCAAGGGAAAAGAGTGCCGGCCGGAAGAAAAAGCAACCACCGCGGGGCAAACGATATTCACCTGCCGTAAAGAAGGAGATTCTTGAGTATGCCCTGATGAACGATGTCGCGGCGGCGGCCGGCAAATTTGGAGTCACCGAGACCACCATTTACGAGTGGCGTCGCGCGGTGAAGCGTCGCGGGACCGGGACGGGCAACTTCCAGCAGGTAGGGCCCGAGGAGCAAGACCCGAAAGTGGAACAGGACAGGCGGATAGTTGCCATGTGGCGTCAGCATCCCGGGTATGGCCCAAGTCAGATTCGCAATATGCTCAAGCGGGGAGGCTCCCGGGTATCGGTTGGCACGGTCCGCCAGGTAATGGAAGAAAATGGCTACCTTCCTCAAACCTGAAGCGCAAGGAGCATGTCGGCCGCTATGAGGCAGACCGTCCACGGGAGCGGTGGTCGTGACCGCTACCGAAACCGCCGCGGGCGTCGGTGAGTCCTTTGATATGAGCTGCGAGTTTCTTGGCCGGCCGCCGCAGGCCCTGGTTTATGACAACAATCCGATTCATGATGATCGGCGGTTACGGGAACATATTGAAAAAACAACTCGCATGATCTCCGCCACTCCGAAGCGGGGAGAGAATAAGGCGGTTATGGAAGGAGAATTCGGCAAATCCGAACAGGCGGTGGGACCAATTCTTCTCGACGACAGCAGTGCGGAAGCGTTGAAAAAGTCGGCGATCCATGAGATCATAAGGGCGTATACCGCGGCAATCAATCATACCGGCCGCCTTGAATTTAACGGCAAGAGCAGGCAGAGCGTCATGCGGGAAACCTGCCCGGATCCCGATAAGGATCGACAATTCATCGAGCAAGCTGCACGCGGATCACACCGGGAAACAAGGTGTCGACGTCCTGCCGACCCGGTTGGTAAGCCGTGTTCTTCTCAATGACTGTTTTGCCGGGTTTGAGCTTATCGAGTTGGACCCCAAGGGCAAAGTCCGGAACTGGCTCGCCAGTCGCTATACTCCCGAAGCTATCCGCCAGGGGTTGGCGATATTCCGGACAGAACGGGAAAAAGGCCGCCTTCGCAACAAAACGGCGCATAGGTATCTTGTCAAGGTGATCCAAAATTGCCAGGATGAAATCGATTTACGTCGTCAGGAAGAGCTGTTGCGCGAATATGCCGGAGTCGAACGGTCTGTTTGGCTTCAGGAGTTTGAAGCGGAATATGAAATATTGGTGGGCCAATGTGTTGGCGCTTCCCCGGAAAATGATCTGGCGCTTCACTTCAGTGATAAAACGGTATTTGGCGGCTTGATCCTGCAACGCGTTTTTTGGGAGAACCAACTCATATTGATAAATTCTTAAAGTACTGCTCGAAAAACAGCGTACCCGGTTCACCGCTGTCTGCAACCATGTTCGACGGCTATTTGAAGCAAAAAGGGAGCATCGATTTGCACTGATCAGCAAGCTCGTTAACTGGGAATATCAACTTGCCGCTTGACAGATCGTTCAATCGATTTTTATCTGGTTCGGTTTGATGCCGATGGCATGAAGGACGTTTGGGACGATAGAGTAGAGTGGACCGGCAACCAAACGCAAAGAGTCAGACAAGCTGGCATGTCTGAAGGTTTTTCAAAAGACAATTTAATCTGATCAAGACTTGATTGTCGGAATTAATGGCTTATTCCAAGACCCAGTTTGAGCCACACAACCTGAGGGTGGACTGGGATTCTTCTGTATCATTAAGTGTCAGGAATAGACAACGAAACTGTTTGACAAGGACACTGAATGGCGACTATGAATACAAACTGCAGACCCTGAAAGACAATGTTTACAAGTTGACACCCAATGCCGTTAACTTAAGAAAAACTGACTACACTCGTCGTCACCCCGGCGAAGGCCGGGGTCCAGAATTGTCGTAACTACCTGGATTCCGGCCTTCGCCGGAATGACGAACCTGGGCTCAGGCAACCGGCGAAAAGG
>JAHILF010000025.1 GCA_018897105.1 Pseudomonadota bacterium | reverse complement strand
TTGCTTGCTCACTTTCTTCCACGGAGGGATATAACTCACGAAGAAGTCTTCCGGCAGATGAGTGTCAGACACCGGCAAAGGCAAGCATCCATTGACTCTGCATACAAACGGCAGAGTGATGGGTAATGTGACAAAGTAGAACTAAGCCGTTGAAAAAAAATAACATGGCCAGAGAAATGCGCGGAACGGCATAAGGAGCCGTAACGAAATTGAAAAAAATGGCCATGTTATTTCGTAACGGCTCCTAAGTACCCATCTGCAGTAACCGGCATAATCATTGAGAACAAGAGCGAGGGAGAGAAGCATGAAAAGCCTCATCACAGGTGGAACAGGATTTTTAGGGAGGCATCTGATCAGCAGGCTGGAAAGTCCCGTGGTGCTGGGACGCAATCCCGACCGCATCAGCAAGGTACTCACATTGGTGGAAGCCCGCAAGTGGGATCCTGCCGGAGAAATCGATGCTGCTGTTTTTGCCGGAGTTGACACGGTTTATCACCTGGCAGGAGAACCCCTATTCAACGGCCGGTGGGACAGCGCCAAAAAGGAGCGGATCATGGGCAGCCGGGTTGATGGCACCCGCACCCTGGTGAGTTCCCTTGCCCGGCTTGAACCTGGCAGGCGGCCCCTTACCCTGATAAGCTCCTCTGCCATCGGCTATTACGGATCACGGGGGGATGAGATGCTGACGGAATCATCGCTTCCGGGAAACGATTTTCTGGCCTCGGTCTGCCAGCGCTGGGAGGAAGAGGCCATGAAAGCGGAGGAGCTGGGAATTCGTGTTGTCACGCTGCGCACCGGTGTCGTCCTGGACAAAGACGGCGGGGCGCTGGCCAAGATGCTCACCCCCTTTAAACTGGGACTGGGCGGACGGCTGGGCAATGGCAGGCAGTATATGTCCTGGATCCATATTAACGACCTGATCGGCATCATGCTCCATGCGGCCCGAAACCAGGAGGTGCGCGGACCGATAAACGCCGTGGCTCCCAACCCGGTGACTAACAGGGAATTCACGGCTGCCCTGGCGTCCGCTCTGCACCGGCCGGCCATCCTGCCGGTGCCCGGCTGCATACTGAAGGCAGCGATCGGTGAATTTGCCACCGTGCTCCTCGGTTCTCAACGGGTCATGCCGGACAAGGCCAGCGACACAGGTTACAAATTCATATACCCCCTGGTCCAGGGCGCCATGCTGGCGGCGATCAACGGTTGACGGGAGCCGGCCATGCGTATCTGGGACATTGATCCGGGCTATCTGAACCGGCAGAGCCTGCTGGGCGAACACCGGGAGCTGCACGCCATCTTCGTGGTGCTGACCCAGCACAAAAAAGGCTATGCCGCCCATCCGGAAACCAGACGCTGGAAAGGCCATCTTGCCGCCCTCGGCAAACGCCACGATCTGCTGGTGGAGGAGATGCGATTAAGGGGATACAACCATCACAGTCCGCTGCCGGTTGTCACCGGCGAAATAAAATGGCCGAAAACCTTTATCGACCCGCCCCATGCCCAGTTTGCCATCCTGCAGGAGAAATACCGGGACAAGGAACCCGGCCGCATTCCTCTGCCCTCCTCCGCCCGACAGCTGTGGGCCCAACATAAATATTCCGTGCTGGCCCGTGACACAAGGCTTTACAAAATCATCGGACCCTGGCTGGCAGCCACTGATAATCCGCTCCGCTTCAGAGCCCTGGCAAAAATTCTTGTCCGCACCCTGCGCTTTCCGCCTGCCGCCGGCAGACTGCAGAACGGCCTTGATCACATGTGGGGCTATGTATCCCATCTTGCCGGCCGCAGTGGGTCGAAACAAAGCCCCCGCCAACTGCTGCAGCTGACCCGCGAACTCGCTGCCTCAGGCAATATCGCTTATCTTCTGGCCTCCACCGCCCTGGGTGAGGTCGGCGCCTGGATGGCCCCGCAGCCGTTGTCAACGGCTCTTGACGCTCATATGGCCACCGGGGAGGGGGACAAATACGCGCTCGGTTATCAGCCGCCTTTTTGACGGCCTGAAAATATTAGAAAAAATCGTCGAGATTTATTGAGGAAATGGGTTTTAAGATACAATACTGAGGCTGAGCCGACGCGAAGCGCCGGGAGAATAAAGGAATAGAACATGAAGTCGCCGATGGTACCACAGGCATTGGGGCACAACAATCAGATACAACTCGCTGATTTTCTCACTACGTGAAATATAAGGGACGTACATTGGATTATAAGTTGCTTTACAGAAAAATGGAGCTTGAGGTTAAATTCTCAGATTCTGGAGGTCAACATATCACCCTCTCAGTTTGCCAAGATCATCACCTGATCCGAGAGGTTTCGTGTTTTCAAAACCGTCATGCTTGGCCGGGACATTCTGGCAGCCTGTGTGGTGGAGGCTGCCAGCCTTGTCGCCCAGCAAAGTTTGCTGATTATGAGACATACAATCTCGGCCGATTGGCCTGTGTGCGACGTTTTTCGTTACGCTTTGTATTCGTCAGATTCTTTCTCTCACGCTCTCTCTGCTCAACAGGCTTCCAATCCGGGCCAAGCAGTTCGGACATTCTGAAAAAGCAGTACCAATCGCTACGGGTTACAGTCTTTGTTGCTGCTCCCTTTCCTTTTGCCAACACTTTGGCAATATTGTCACCAATTTGAATAATACCGATCAAAACAACTGCTGCTGTCAATACTGTTAAAGGTTCCATTTTCTTCTCCTTATGCGAAATTTTTTATAAACGTGAACAGGCCAGGTCAAAAACGGGTATCTGCACTCGTTCTTCTTCTCCCTGCTGCTCAGGTTCGGTAAGTACGTACCGGATGCCGGGGTCTTTGGCGCTCAATTCGGCTATTGTTTTTTCCTGCTCACCGATTTCCATGATGTGCACAACCTGCACCCCCATGACATGTGCCTGCTCAAGGTATTTTTCTATGTTTTTCTCCGCCCTTTCATAAAAGAGGCGGGTCTCAGTCTCTTTTTTTTCACCCGCGAAGTGCAACGGCGCATCGGACACGCTCAGAGATACGATCGCACAGTCCAGACGCCGGGCCATCTTCAAGCTGTAATCGCTCAGCTTGTTGGAATAACATCCATCACCCACCACCAGGATTTTGGTCGGTCCACTTTTTTGATCCATCATTCTCTTGATGGCAGCGGCAGCACCGGCAGGGTTCCCTGCGGCCATTTGGCCTATGCCAATGGACTCATGCTGCACTTTGACAACCTTCACATCCTGATTTTTGTTTTTTCTTCCTTTGAGCCAGTCTAGAAGTGCCATGATCGTCCTCTTTATCTGAATTGTTATTGTAAGTTCATTCGTTAAACCGTTTTTGCATCCCGGTTACTCTTTGATTTCTATAGAAAGCATCAAGCGTGCCATAACGATTTTTATTAAATTTATCTTGTAATATCAATCAATTAGTCATGCGGATTATTCGCAGGCCCAACAAGTGACTGGGTGAAAGAGTTGCAATCGTTGCAAGGTGCAACTCATAAAGAGAAAATCAGAAGGAAAAAAGAAGAGCAGAGAAGGTGCTAAACTGGGAAACTGCCGGCAAAGCAGCTTGTGACAAGGATTTCATACTTTATCGGGGCAGGAGAAAGAGAGTGTTGCGCCAATCCGCCTTATTTGTTTCAGATTGCAATTGTTGTGACAATGCGCAACAAGCAGAGCATGTAACATCAGGGGGGCTAAGCACAATACTGTTCACTTAAGTTAAATTATGTGGTATCCTGTTGTCAAACTCAAGCAGGAGGACCGCATATGGCACGCACTGTAGCAGAACTTCCAAGTGGCACCCGCATCACGGATTATATTAGTCTTGGCGTAGTTACTAA
>JAHILF010000024.1 GCA_018897105.1 Pseudomonadota bacterium | reverse complement strand
TTCCTCCTTTCTGCATTGCTTCTGCCGTAGAGCCCCCTTGCCAATGCATCGACCGCATAATCAAAGGGCGCCCAGGCGCGTTCCATGGCGATGATGGGAAGAGCTACCAGACTCGTCCTGCTGTTATGTCGAATATCCAGAGAGAAGCGATAGTCAACCTTGACCTTCAGTTGCGCAGATGGTAATTTCGTCGGCTTTGCTGCTGTTTGTTTTCAAGGCACCCTTCAGACTAAAAAATTATCGATGGAAGCTATGAGTAAACAAGAAAAATCCTTTCCCGAGGGCATGGTTCCGTTGGGAAAATCAAAATTTTTATTTTCCTGCCATCCCGGCGTGTCCTGCTTCATGTCATGCTGCCGCAACGTTGATATGCTCCTCTATCCCCATGATATCATCGAGCTGAAAAATTATCTCGGCATCCGCTCGGATCTGTTTCTGGAACAATATGTTCAGGTGGTGCAGGGAGCAAATCCCTTTTTCCCTTCGCTTATGATGAAAATGACCGCCGCCAACTCCTGTCCCTTTCTGGGTCAAGACGGATGCACGGTTTACGAGCACAGGCCGCTGTCCTGCCGCATGTATCCGCTGGAACGCGGGCTGGATCGCACCCCGGAGAAGGGCAGGGCGGAAGAGTTCTATTTTTTGACCAGACATGACTACTGCAAAGGCCACGATGAAGAGCAGGAGTGGACGGTGAAAGAGTGGCTGCGCAGCCAGCATCTTATTTTTCATAACGCCATGGCCGATCAATGGGCGGAGATGGATACACTCTTTTCCGGCAATCCATGGGCAGGTGAGGGGGCTGCCGGTCCGCGGCAGAAGCTCGCTTTTTTGGTTTGTTACAATATCGACGGTTTCAGGGACTATATGCGCCACCACAACCTGCTGGGGCGTTTCAAGCTGCCCCAGGCCCGCATCCGGTCCATTGAAAATGACGACGAGGCATTGCTCTCGTTCGGTTTTGACTGGCTGAAGCTGGTCCTGGCCGATATGCCCACTCTGCAGCCAAGAAAGAAAAGGTAGAGGAAGATCTCCTGCAGGCCCGTCAGGTGTCCAGCACTTTTCTGATAAGCCGGGAGATATCCTTTTTAACGATCGGCTTCATGAGAAACTCCCTGATGCCGATGGCCTTTGCCTTTTCCTCGGAGATGCTGCTGCTGTAGCCGGTGCAGAGAATGATGGGGATGTCGGGCCGTATATGCAGCATTTCCCCGGCCAGTTCGGCGCCGGTCATGCCTGGCATGGTTTGATCGGTGATGATCAGATCAAACTGATCGTGATTGATACGGAAGGTCTGCAAGGCCTCAAAGCTGTTGACCTGGGTGGTTACACTATAGCCCAATCTTTCAAGCATATTCTTGCCCATATCGGCGATCATTTCCTCGTCATCGACAAAAAGTATCCGCTCTGTGCCTGATGGCAAGACTGCTGCCCCTTCATCCTGCGGCAGGGCCTTTTCCGGCGAGGCGAGGAGGAATATGTGAAAAGCTGTGCCTTTGCCGGGGGCACTTCTGACCCGGATCGCCCCGCCGTAATCCCTTATGATGCCGTGGACAATGGCAAGCCCCAGGCCGGTTCCCTTGCCTGTCTGCTTGGTGGTAAAGTAGGGATCGAAAATTTTGTTTTTGATGGCCGGATCAATGCCCGCTCCTGTATCACGCACCACCAGTTCGATATATGCTCCTGTTTTCAGGGAGGGGTATTCGGGTAAATCGCCACCATGCAATTCCGTCCTTTTCCGTTCAACCCGTAAAATCCCGCCTTTTTCACCACCAAGGAAAACGGCAAAGGAACCGGACTGGGACTGGCAGTGGTCCATGGCATCGTCAAGAGTTGCGGGGGGATCATCAAGGTTACAAGTGAAAGAAATCACGGGACCACTTTTTGTGTCTATTTACCGGTCACTGATGCAAAACAGGTGGTGATCGCCGATGCGGTGGAAGAGATTCTGCAAAGGGGTAACGACGCATTCTGCTCGTTGATGATGAAGCGGCAATCGTCGGCCTGCAGAAAAATACCCTGGCCGCGCTTGGCTATCACGTGACGGCAACCACAGACAACAGAATTGCCTTGAGCTATTTTCAGGCAGCGCCGGACGGTTTCGATCTCATTATAACCGACCAGACCATGCCCTCCCTGTGTGGAACGGAACTGGCAGGAGAGGTTCTCAGGGTCCGGCCTGATATGCCGATCATTCTCTGCACCGGATACAGTTCGGCCATTTCCGAGTAAAAGGCGATTGAAGCCGGTATCCGGAAACTGGTGCATAAACCTTTCGGTGGCAAGCAACTTGCCAGGCTGGTAAGAGAGGTATTGGATGCGGGCTAATAACTAGAGCCTCTTGCAAAATGAACATCTACTCCGATCGGCTAAAAATATCCTGTGCGGCGTCTTCCTGGAGAACTCGTCCTCAACGTAGCACTGCTATGCTTCCGGGCGGTTTCACCACTCATCCTTGCACAGAAAATTTTTCTCTCGATCTCGCTACGACGTTCATTTTGCAAGAGGCTCACTTGTCTGCTCATTTTTTGTTTTTATACAGATCAAACTCGGGGTAGAGCTGTCTGGCGCAGTCCGGACAGATGCCGTGCGAAAATTTCGCCGCAGAATGGTCACGGATATAGCCCTCTATCTGCACCCAGTTCCCCTGGTCGTCTCTGATCTTCTTGCATGAGGCGCAGATCGGTAGAAATCCCTCCAGGTATTTAATCTCATGTAATAATTTTTTCGTGATGTACACGGTGAACAGGCCAATGATAACAACCAGAATACCTTCAAGGGTGCTTTCACGCCAATTGATCGGCGTGGGATCCGCCCCCATCAGCAGATAGGGAAGATCAAGCAGTTCATCGAGCCATAAAATGACAAACAGGGCGCCGAAGCCGATTATTTCATAACCTACGAGATACCTGGAAATTTTCTGTTTATTCATGTAAACCTCAGCTTGTTTGATCCATATTTATTGTTTCGGTGCGCTTCCATGGCAGGGGAACTCAATCATCCAGCGTGCTCCGCAGCATCTCGGCCAGCTCTCCCTTCTTCATGGGCTTTATGAGAAGCTGATGGATAGCAATGGTTCCTGCCTTATCTTCTCAATCAGTTTGCTGAATCCCGTACAGAAAATAATCGGCAGACCAGGCCTAGCTGCAGAAGCTGCCCCGGTCATTTTCGGCATGGTCATGTAGATCCGTGATGTATTTTTTGTCCGTATAGCGGATCAGATCCAGATATTCCACATTGATTTCCACGCACTCTCACTTTGCTTTTCCTCTTCGTAACCAACTTTTGATTGCCGTGTGGGGAAAGCATTGATGGTCCTATGTTATGGCCAGTCAATCCACATGGCGCATCCGGATTAAGCTGTTTGATTATTACCTGGAGATTTTTTACGAAGACTCTCTGCTTAGAATCAGATGAAATCTGTTATTTGTCAAATATTAAAAAGAGACCTCAACCGGCAGAGAAGCTGCACCCAAGGCTTGAGTGCAGGGGAAGCCGAATGGAATGTTGTCGGGGGATTTGCCTGCAACCCGCTACATGTCGGGCGAATTTTTCTGTTTTACTCAGGCATATGTTTAATGATACAAAAAATGATAGCCTTTCGGTTCCTGAGGACTTGCCGGCTCCCTTTCTGTCATCATTAACCCCGGAGAAGTAATGGATTGGCTGATCCCCGCTCTCATCGCCACCCTTAATGCGGCGATCATTGTCTCGTTGACCTTTCTTTACCTGTTCTATCGGGAAAGGGAGAGATTTCTCCTGTTCTGGTTCCTGAGCTGGAGCGCTTATTCATGCAGGTTTGTCATCCATCTGGCCATCTTGCATAACATCATGCCGGCCTGGATGATTTTGGGGGATCATGCCGCAGCAATCTGCAGCGCCTTTTTTTTCATCTGGGGCACCTATCAGTTTCTTGACAAAGATTTTCCCAGGTTCTGGCTCTACGGCGCAGGAGCTGTTGCCGGCTTGGCATTGATCGCCACCCTGGCCGGTTTTTCTTTTATCGCCCAGAATATTGCCACCTCGGTTTTTCTGGGTGGGGTCTACATCTGGTCCGGTTTTATCTTTCTGCGCCACCACCGGATCGGAGGGGCGGGAAAACAGGTTTTCGGCTGGTCCCTGATCTTCTGGGGAATACATACGGCGGATTATCCCTTTCTCCGCCAAGTGCCGTGGTTTGCTCCCTGGGGTTACCTGCTGGTGTCGGTCCTGTTCCTCACCTCGGCCATGGGCATGATTCTCAATTACTATGAAAAAATCAGGAAAAGTCTTGAGAATGAAATTCAGGAACGGATGATCCTGGAAGATGCCCTGCAGCAGAGGGCTGACGACCGGCTGCAGAGCATGGACGCCCTGCAGAAAAGCGAGAACAAGTATCGGGCTCTCTTTGAAAATTCGGCTGATGCCATGTTTATCCTGCATGATGGTTACCAGGTTGACTGCAACAATGCCGCGGTGGAAATGTTGCGTTATACCGATAAGGCTCATATCCTGCAGACCCATCCCGCGGAGTTGTCTCCGCAGAGGCAACCGGACGGCAGATTGTCTTATGAAAAGGCCGAGGCGATGATCGCAACGGCCTTGGCCCAGGGCTGTCACCGTTTTGAGTGGATACATCAGCGGGCGGATGGAGAAGATTTTCCAGTGGAGGTGCTGCTGACCGCTATTCCTGATGAGGGGAGGAAAATTCTGCATGTGGTCTGGCGGGACATCACGGAACGCAAGCTGCGTGAAAAGCTGCTTGCCGAACAGTTCACCGTTCTCACCCTGGGGGCAGAGGTGGGCGTTGTGCTGACCAGCGGCGGCGATCTGAGGCAGATCCTGCAGGACTGCTGTGACTTGCTGGTCAAACATCTCCATGCCGCCTTTGCCCGCATCTGGCTGGTCAACAAGGAATCCAATCTGCTGGAACTGCAGGCCAGTGCCGGTCTTTACACACGCATCGAAGGAGAACACTGCCAAAAAGCCATTGATGGCAGCAACAAGATCGGCAGCATTGCCGTGAACCGAAAACCGCTGCTGACCAATGCGGTCATCGGCGATCCGCATATCACCGACCAGGAATGGGCAAAACGGGAAGGCATGGTTTCCTTTGCCGGCCACCCTCTGCTCATCAATGAAAATGTAGTCGGCGTCATGGGTTTATTTTCCCGCCACGTGTTGAACGACACGGTAACCAGGGCACTGGCCTCCATTGCCGACCAGATAGCCCTGGGCATTGAACAGGCTGTCATGAACATGTCTCTGCGGGAAAGAGAGAGAAAATACCGGGCAATTATTGATCAGACCTTTCAGCTTTTCGGTTTTCTTACTCTGGATGGGGCCATTCTCGATGCCAATACCGCGGCCCTGCAGCTCATCAACGTCCGCAAAGAGGATGTGCTCGGCAAACCGTTCTGGCAGACCGGCTGGTGGGCCCATTCCCTGGAACTGCAGGAGTGGCTGCGCCAGGCCGTAAGGCACGCCGCCGCTGGAGATGACATACAGTCCCAGGTCACTCATCCGGGATTTGACGGCACGCTGCATTTTATTGATTTCATGTTGAAGCCGATCAGAAATGAGCAGGGAGAGATTTCCTTTCTGATGGCCATGGGGCGTGATATTACCGAAAAGATTATGGCCGAGCAGGCCCTGTGTGAAAGTGAACGCAAACTGGCCAATCTGCTGGCCAACCTGTCAGGTATGGCCTACCGCAGCGCATACCGTGCATCCCGGACCATGCAGGTTGTTTCCGAGGGCTGTCAGATTCTGACCGGTTATACCGCTGAAGAACTGACAGATGACCGGCATGTATCCTATGAGAGTCTGATTCACCCGGACGATAGAGATTCGGTCTGGCAGCAGATCCGTAATGCGGTTGATCAGCATTCCCCCTATCATTTGAATTACCGAATTCTTACCTCCCAGGGTCAGGAAAAATGGGTATGGGAACAGGGGTCAGCTGTTGCAGGAGACGATGGCCAGGTGGTTGCGCTGGAAGGATTTATCACAGACATAACCGACAACAAACGGGCGGAAAAGGAAAAAAACGAGATGGGGGAAAAGCTGCGCCAGGCCCAGAAAATGGAGGCACTGGGCACCCTGGCCGGAGGTATTGCCCATGATTTCAACAATATTCTTTCAAGTATTTTCGGTTACACCGATCTGGCCCTGATGCAGATCGAGGAAAATTCGCAGATAAAAAATGATCTGCAGATGATTATGTCGTCGGCTGAAAGGGCCAAGAGACTGGTGCAGCAGATTCTGCTGTTCAGCCGGCAACGGCAGGTTGAGGCGAGACCGGTGCAGGTGAAATTGATCGCCAAGGAGGTGTTCAAATTGCTCAAGGCCTCTCTGCCGTCCACCATCAGCATCAATCATAATATCCTCTCCGACAGTTTGGTCATGGCGGATCCCACCAATATTCACCAGGTCATGATGAATCTGTGCACCAATGCCTTCCATGCCATGGAAGAATATGGCGGTAAACTCGATATCGATCTTGTTGATGTGGAGCTTGATGAAAATTTCACCCGGCTGCATCCGGACCTCGTGCCGGGCCTCTATGTCAGGCTTTCAGTGCGCGATACCGGCCATGGCATACAACCTGAGACAATGAAAAAGATATTTGACCCCTATTTTACCACCAAAGGGGAAGGCAAGGGAACGGGCATTGGTCTGTCCGTGGTGCACGGCATTGTCAAAGACTGTAGGGGGGCCATCGTTGTCCGGAGTGAACCGGGGCAGGGGACGACCTTTGATATTTTTCTGCCCGTCATCCAGGCCGATCCAGTTAGTCAGCACGATGACGCGGCTTCTTGCCCTACGGGAAGTGAATCGATCCTTTTTGTGGACGATGAGGTGGCACTGTTAACAGTCCATAAAAAGATGCTGGAAAAACTGGGCTACCAGGTGACCACTGAAAAAAATTCCCCCGAGGCTCTGGCCCTGTTCATGGAAAATCCGCATAATTTCGACCTGATCATCACCGATATGACCATGCCGGAAATGACCGGCGATGTATTGGCGCAGCATGTATTACGCATCCGTTCAGACATCCCGATTATCCTCTGTACCGGCTTTAGTGAAGTTATCAATGAAGAGAGGGCAAGGCAACTGGGGATCAGGCGATTTCTCATGAAGCCTCTGGTCAAGCAGCAGCTGGCCTGCGCCATCCGCCGGGTCCTGGACACCAAGGAGCAGGCATGAACGAAGCAGTCAAACTGTTATGCATTGACGATGATAAGAATTTTTTAAGCTTGATCAGCATGTTCTTTCAAAGGCTCGGCTATGCCGTATCAACTGCGCCGGATGGCAGAGAGGGCCTGGCGTTGTATGCAGAGGAGAGACCGGATATCATCCTCGTTGATCTCAACATGCCGCAGGTTGACGGTTTTACCGTACTGGAGCAGGTGGCTCGACAGTCCCCGGATATCCCGGTCATTGTTATTTCCGGTGAGGGCTGCATGGATGACGTGATCCGGGCGCTGCGGCTCGGCGCATGGAACTACCATACCAAACCCGTCAGTCGGCTTGAGGTGCTCAGGTATTCCGTGGAACAGGCCCTGGAGAAGGCTCGGCTGGGCAGGGAAAATATCAGTTATCAGCAGGAACTGGAAGGGAAGGTCAAGCAGCGTACCCGGGAACTTGAAGCCACCCTGCAATCGCTGAAGCAGAGCGAGCAGAAGCTCTCCACGATCATTGAGTCATTTGAAGGCTTCATCTTCATCTGTGACCGCCATTGCCGCATTACTTTCATGAATGCCTTTTTGATCAAGTATCTCGGCAGGGACGCCACCGGGGAAATATGTCATCAGGCTGTCTTTCAGAGAACTTCCCCCTGTTCCTGGTGTGAGGACGCAGGCCTTCCCGTTGAAGGCCAGAGCATCAGTGAGGAGTTTCACAACAGCGTGGACAACCGCTGGTATTATGTGATCCACACTCCGATCTTTGACCAGCAGGGAGAGATGAGCCAGCGCCTCATCCTGTTTTACGATATCAGCGAGCGGAAGCAAAAGGAACAGGAGCTCAAGGAGAGAGAAGAATACTTCCGCAAGGAAAACATGCGACTGCGGGCATCTTTAACCGATCGGTACAAATTCGGCGATATCATCGGCAAAAGCCCGAAGATGCAGGAGGTATACGAGCTCATACTCAATGCGGCCGCCTCCGATGTCAACGTGATCATCTATGGCGAATCCGGCACCGGCAAAGAGCTGGTGGCCAAGGCGATCCATGAACACAGCGACAGAAAGGACAAAAAACTCTATTATGTCAACTGCGGCGCCATCCCGGAGAGTCTGTTCGAGAGTGAATTTTTCGGCCATAAAAAGGGCGCCTTTACCGGGGCCATCGATGATAAGCACGGCTACCTGGATATGGCGGATGGCGGCACGCTTTTTCTCGATGAAATCGGCGAAATCCCCATCAGCATGCAGATCAAGCTGCTGCGGGCCATCGAGGGTAACGGTTTCACCCCGGTGGGTGGTGCGGAAATCAAGAGGCCTGCTGTCCGTTTTATTGCCGCCACCAACCGGGATCTCAAGGAGGCGGTGCGACAGGGACGGATGCGGCAGGATTTTCTCTACAGGATTCATGTCATTCCTATTTGCCTTCCCCTTTTAAGGGAAAGAAAGGAAGATATCCCTTTACTTATCGAACATTTCCTCAGCCACTATGAGTCGGACAAGGTTCCTCCGGTCAGTCCGAAAATCATTAAGGCCTTGCAGAGTTACGACTGGCCCGGCAATGTCAGGGAGCTGCAGAACACCCTGCATCGATTCGTCACCCTGAAAAAACTTGACTTCATGGGCACCGTCATCGATGCGGCCGAGGAAAAGCCTTTTGCCGATACCAGTCAGAACATGGAAGCGCTCACCTATGAGGAGGCCCTGGAGAGATTTGAAAAAAAATTCCTCTTTAATGCCCTGCAGCATAATAAGTGGCACCAAGGCAACACCGCCATGGCCCTCAAGGTAAACCCCAAGACCCTGTACCGCAAAATGAAACAGTACGGGTTTCTGAAATTGAAAAAATAGGGCTTTATTGCCCGAAATGCTGCCATTTGTTGCCTGTTTCTGCTTTTCTTGTTTGATATTAACTAATTATTGATTGATAACCTCTGTTTTTCCCCTTTTTAGTCCGATCCGAACATGCGGTTTTCACCGTGCCATCCTGGCATATTCATGCAGAAAAGTGTTTCGTGTCGGGATGTTAACAGAAGTAATCCGCCCATGGCATATTTATTGATATTACCAGTGATAACAAACAAGCGACAGATGTCCTGCCAACAAGAAAAGGATGAAGATATGCACGCCTTAAAATCTCCCCTGGACCAAAGAGCGGCTGAACAGCATGACCCATTGCGGGTGCTCGTTATCGATGATGAAGAAAACGTCGCCGGGCTTATCGCCGCCATTCTCACCAGCGCAGGCTTTGTCACGGAAACAGCCTTTACCTGTCATGATGCCCTGGCAAAGGCGGCAGCCAGTCGCTTTGACATTGTCATCGCCGACATTTTACTGCCCGATGGCGATGGCGCCGTCCTTATCAATGAACTGAAGGAGTTATGCCCTGATGCCGCTTTTGTGGCAATGACGGGCAGCAACAGCAAAGAAATGGAACAGCGGGTGAGAGAGCAGCGGGTGGTTTATTATCTGATCAAGCCTTTTGAGTACCGGGAACTTCTGGAGGTGTTTAATCATATACAGAAGCGCATGAAGAAGGAAGAAAACAAGACAAGACTGAGCCTGAATAAGAATTTTTTCAAGGGGATGTCACGCTTCTTTATACGCTGGGATTAAGGAGAACGATCATGAGTGTCCCCACATCAAGTGCACAGCAGAGACATCAGGAAGAAAAGTATCTGACTTTTTATCTCAATAATGAGGAATATGGCATACCGATTCATAAAGTCAAAGAAATTATCGGCATGACTGAGATTGCCGTGATTCCCCAACAAAAGGAATATTACAGGGGAGTTATCAACCTGCGCGATCGTATTATCCCCGTGCTTGATCTGCGTTTGCGGCTGAACAGGCCATGCGCGGCTATCAGTGAAAGGACCTGCATCATCGTGGTGGAGGTATCCCGGGCAGATAGGCTGGTGCCCACCGGCATGATCGTTGATGCGGTATCCGAAGTGCTGCAGATAAATGAAAAACAGGTGGAGAAGACCGTAAATATCGATTCAGCTGATAACAGCAGCTTTTTGCTTGGTGTGGCGAAAGTGGAGGGAAAGGTAAAGATTCTGATCGACATTGACAGAATCGTTGATAAAGGGGATCTGCGCGCTTTGATTGAAAAGGCGGCGTAACACCAACAATCATGAGGAGAAAAATGAAAATAACTGCCAACAGAGGAAAACAACCATGAATGTTTTACAGTTAAGTCTCAAAAAGAAGCTGTTCACCCCGAACATTATCCTGATCATGCTCGTCATCATCGTCGGCATCTTCGCTTACAACTCACACAACGTTGTCAGCGGGTTGGCACTTGAACAGGAAAAGTCAAACAAGATCGTCACCTCAGTGCGGAGCGCCACCTTTCACATCAACAACTATTTGAGTCGGAAAATTTCATACGTTACGCTGCAGGGGGAGGTCGTGCCATTGCTGGATGAGATCAGGAAAGCCTCTGCCGGCAGCCATGAAAAAGAAATGGCGATCATATGGCAGGATGTTGAGCAGATCCAGTCCCTGCGCCAGCAGAATGTACAGATTACCGCACAGGTCAATGAGTTGACCGACTTTGCCATCTCCAAATCAAACGGCTACATCACGGATGTCAGCACCAAGCTGGCGGATGAGCAACTTCGCAAGGAGGTCAGCACCCTGGAACGCCTTGTCATCCAGGGCGCCAATGTCAACACCTCGGCCAATTACAGCATCAAACACCAATTTGCCCTGCTCAATGATGATATCGCCCATAAGGACAAATTGCTCGCCTTCCTGGATACCTTACTGGTCAACGTGGGAAAAGACATCAACGATCTGGCCAACACACCCTTTCAGCAGATGGCGATGGCGGCAAAAAACGCCGAGCTGAAGATTAAGGAATTGACCCTTGCCTATATTGACAACACCCAGAAACGTCTTGAGCTTGAAACAAACACGCTGGACCGGCTTAAAAAAGAACTTACCGCTATTAACGCCAAGTCGGATGCAGACACGGCCAACATGCTGGGAACCACCAGGACCTATCTGAACTATATCATCATCACCGTACTTGCCTTCACCATGCTGGGCATCATCGGCAACCTATTCCTCTCCGGTTCCATTTACCGAACGCTTGATCGTATCGTTATCGATCTGCGCAGTGCCTCCTCTCAGGTGGGGATGGCGGCTGACCAGGTCGCCTCATCAAGTCAAACCCTGGCGGAAGGGGCCTCTGAGCAGGCAGCCTCCCTGGAGGAAACGTCTTCTTCTCTTGAAGAGATCTCCGCCATGACCAAACAGAATGCTGACAATGCTCGACATGCCAACTCCTTGATGAAAGATTCGAGTACCCTGGTGGATCGTTCATCCGACTCCATGCTGCAACTGACCAATGCCATGGGGCAGATAGCCGGAACCAGTCGGGAAACACAGAAGGTTGTCAAGACAATCGACGAAATCGCCTTCCAGACCAACCTGCTGGCCTTGAACGCTGCGGTTGAGGCCGCCCGTGCCGGCGCTGCAGGAGCGGGCTTTGCCGTGGTGGCCGATGAGGTGCGCAATCTTGCCCTGCGCGCCGCAAATGCCGCTAAAGATACCTCGGCCCTCATTGATCAGTCCGCCAGAACCATAGAGGATGGGGTTAAACTTGCCACCGACTGCAACAGTAATTTCGCTGAAGTGGATCAGAGTGCCAAGAAGATTGCCGCCCTGATCGCTGAAATCGCCACGGCCTCCGTGGAGCAGGATTCCGGTATCGATCAGATCAACACGGCAGTGGCCGAACTCAACTACACCACACAGAACAATGCCGCCAGCGCGGAAGAATCCGCTGCCGCATCAGACGAACTGAACGCCCAGTCCGATAGGATGCAGGAGACCGTGGTCCTGCTGGCCACCCTCATGGATGGGCAGAGTGCTGCCAAGGTAAAGACGCCGAAGGCGGCCGGTCGGAAGTCTCAGCCGGAGAAACGGATTATTTCGGTTCCAACCCCAGGGAAAGACACAAGAAAGCAACAAGGCCAACAACCATCTTCCCCGGCAGCCCAGTTCATTCCTTTTGACGATAACGAGGGTTTAGATGACGTGAAGGAGGTGGTATAAGAACGTTCTTCCCGGCAGTTGGCAAGGCCCGGTTTGATACATCAGAGAAGAAATAACCAAAGTAAAACTGAAGGACCGTCTGGCCTGTGCCTATGGTCCTTCGGATTTTTTGAGGAAACTACGGTTTGCTTACCTCTGGTTCTCCGGCGGGACTTTCCGTTTGTTTTTCTGCATCAGGGCAATCCAGCTGGATGTTGCATTCACCCTGCTGCTCATCATAGACACTCATACCTTGTGGGGCGTTATACAGGGAGGAATCCAGGTACAACTGCGGCTCTTCGCGGAAACAGGTCTGACTGATAAAGCGGATGATGCTATCTTCCCCCTTGATAAAGGTCAGTCCGTCGGGATTCTGCACAAGTAGGACGGGGATGGTCTGGATTTTGACAAGGGACAGGATAAGCCTGTTCAAGGCAGGATTATAGGTAGAAGTGTATTCCAGTTCGGGGATGGACAGGGATTTGATCTTGTCAATGGGGTTGAAATGGAATTCGCAGCTGTTGCAGTTTTCCAGTGCCGTGAGAACATTTTTGCAGTGAGGACAATCTGAGGAAAAAAAGAAATAGAGTTGTTTGGACGGCAAGGCGCATTTCTTTATCGCAATGGTGCCGGAAGCAAGGGTCTGATTCTGCAGGGTCAGCAGGGCCGGACCGAAATTGAGGATGGTAAAGGTGGCAAGTACGGCCATAAAAAGCGGGATGCCGATAAAAAGCTGTTGCCGGCCGTAAAGGATGTTGAGCAGGAGAATGAAAGAAAAGATGATCAGGCAATAGGAACACAGGGTATGGATGACGAATACCTGATAGCTTACCAGCACCCCTTCAACTGCCAGGCCGATCAGTAACAACAGGCGGAGCCAGTCAAACGCGGGCACAGGCCGGGTGCGGAACCAACGGCAGACACAGAAAACGGCAAGAAAATAAACAAAGCCGGAGAGATTCAGGTAAACGGGCGCAACCGTCGTGAGTTTTTCGGCGATGCTGCAGCCATCGTTGAGACAGAGCGCCTTGCCGCTGAAGATAATCATGGCCATTTGCACGGCGATGAACCCGCAGGCCAGCAAGGTGCTCCATTGCATTAATTTCAGATAGTTATGCTTCATGCTGTTCTCTCGGGCGGGAAAATTGTAAAACTGCTAACGGATTTCCTGTCATTGCAGGAAAATGGTCTGTCAGGGGGCAGTGTTAAAATGAGCATTTATTTCGGTGTAATGTTTTTTGTGAGACAACTGCTGTCCTGTGCATCAGAGACACGAAAAAGAAAAGTTTGTTCCGGCCTCAAAGTCGGAGACAGTATGATTTTCGCAAAACCCCGAAAAAAATTCAGTTCCCTCAGTCCGGAGAAAAATTAAATCTTGTCTCCCGGCCTTAAGTTTTCGGCAGAATTTCCATCTTATCCCGCTGATGAGAAATTACCACGTTTGTCGTTTCTTCTTGTGGTTTCTGGCTGTTTTTTGGCGAATTGAATAGCGTTGTAACCAAGGATATCGTTAACCTCCCTGGAAAATTCCCGAATAGGGTTGATAGTCAGCTCTTCAGGGATGTCGATGTCCACCTCACCCTTTTGGGGGAAATGGAGGGTGAGGGCAACAGGGCAGGGACCGTGGTGTCGATGGATCGCTTTTTTCAGGTCCTCGATTTTCCTGCGGTTGACCCGGTCCGCATAGAGCATGATTCTGGTGGAGGCGGTGAATTTTTTCAGGGCGTCTGCCAGGGTATCAACGGTATCAGCAATGATTTTTGCTTCACCCTCCTCTTCATTCTGCAGCACTCCCTGGACAACCAGCGGCGTATCATCCCGGATGATGTGGGCACACTCGGCAAAGGCCTGAGAGAAGATAATGACCTCAACACTGCTTGAGGTGTCTTCCAGGCTGATGAAAGACATGAGTTCGCCTTTTTTGTTTTTGATGTCCTTCCTGCTTTTGACCAGTCCACCTACCCGCACTGCCGAGCCGTCGGTGCGCTGGGGCAGATCGGAGATTTCACTGTCAGTCGCCTGTTTGAGCTCATCGCGGAACTCATCTAAGGGATGACCGGTAATATAAAAACCAACAGTTTCCTTTTCTGCCGCAAGTAAGTCCTTTTTGTTCCACTCGGGGATATCCGGTAGGGCAATGCTGGTGGATTTCTCCTTTGTCGTCAAGGGCATAATGGAAAAGAGAGAGAGCTGGCCGCTTTCCTTGTCGCGCTGGGCGGCCTGGGCCTGCTCCATTGCCTGGTCGAGAATGGCGAAATGCTGCGACCGTTTCGCCCCGAGAGAATCAAAGGCGCCAGCCTTGATCAGGCTTTCGATCACCCGGCGGTTTACCTTGCGGGAATCGACCCGGGAACAGAAATCCCCCAGGGACTGGTATGGGCCATCTTGCAGCCGTTCCTCCATGATGGAATCAAGGGCCGCGCCTCCCACATTTTTCACCGCTGCCAGGCCGAAGCGGATCCGGTCGTTGATAACGGTGAAATCCTGGTTGCTTTCATTGATGTCCGGCGGCAGAACATCAATCTGGTGATCCTTGCATTCATTGATGTACTTGACCACCTTGTCGGTGTTGTTGACGTCGCAGGAGAGCAGGGCGGCCATGAACTGGGCCGGGTAATGGGCCTTGAGATAAGCGGTCTGGTACGAGATCAGGGCGTAGGCGGCGCTGTGGGATTTGTTGAAGCCGTAGCCTGCGAATTTGGCCATCAGATCAAAAATATATTGCGCCTTATCAAGAGGCACCTGGTTTTTCTCCGCCCCCTTCATGAACTTGCCGCGCTGCTCTTCCATGACCGCCGCGATTTTTTTGCCCATGGCGCGCCGCAGATTGTCGGCATCGCCCAGGGAATAGCCGGCCAGCACATTGGCGATCTTCATGACCTGTTCCTGGTAGACAATAACCCCGTAGGTTTCCTTAAGGATCGGTTCAAGCTGGGGCAGCGGGTAGCTGGCCACCATTTTACCGTGCTTGGTGTTGACAAAGTCGTCCACCATGCCGCTTTCCAAAGGGCCGGGCCGGTAAAGGGCGACAAGTGCGATGAGATCGGTGAAGACCTCCGGTTTCATTTTCATCAACAGCTGCCGCATGCCGGAACTTTCCAGCTGAAAGACGCCGAGGGCATCACCCTTGCACAGCAGGTCATAAGTCTTCTGGTCGTCCATGGGAATGGCGTGGATATCAAGCGGTTCCCCCCGTTCCTCCTTGATCAGTTTCAAGGCCCGGTCGATTACGGTAAGGGTTTTCAGGCCGAGAAAATCGAACTTGATCAGCCCGGTCATCTCGGTGTACTTCATGTCATACTGGGTGAGCACCTCGCCTTTGGGGCCCTTGCATACCGGCAGGTATTCAACCATCGGTTCCGGCGAGATGACCACACCGGCTGCGTGAATGGAGGTGTGGCGCTGCAGGCCTTCCAACACCATGGCGATGTCGAGCAGCTGACGTACCTGCTCATCGCGTTGATACAGATCCTTCAGGCGCGGTTCCTGTACCATCGCCTTTTTGATGGTCATTTTCAGTTCATCCGGCACCAGTTTGGCGATGCGGTCCACATCGCCGAAGGGCATGGCCAGGGCGCGGCCGACATCCCGGATGACACCCTTGGCCTTCATGGAGCCGTAGGTGATGATCTGGGTGACATGTTCGTCGCCGCCGTATTTATCATGCACGTACTTGATGACTTCACCGCGGCGTTCCTGGCAGAAATCAACATCAAAGTCGGGCATGGACTTGCGCTCGACATTGAGAAAGCGTTCAAAAATGAGGCCGTAGGGGATGGGATCGATATCGGTGATGCGCATGCAAAAGGCGACCAGACTGCCCGCCCCGGAACCGCGGCCCGGCCCCACCGGGATATCATGATTTTTCGCCCAGTTAATGAAGTCGGCGACGATGAGAAAATAACCGGGAAATTCCATGGTCTTGATGACCTCGATTTCCATGTCCAGGCGCTTGCGGTATGTTTTTTCAAGTTCCGGGCTCACTTCCTGTCTGCTCCGCAGTTCGCGGAGCCGTTCCTTGAAGCCATCCCTGGCCATCTTTTCAAACAGGGACTCCAGGGATTCTCCTGCCGGCATCGGGAAAATGGGGAAATAGTGATTGCCGAATGCGAGTTCCAGATTGCAGCGGGCGGCAATGGCAACGGTGTTGTCAATGGCCTCCGGACAATGGGCGAAATTCTTGCGCATCTCATCAGGGGACTTGAAATAGAGTTGGTCGGTGGTGAATTTGAACCGGTTTGCATCCAGGATATTCTTGCCGGTCTGGATGCAGAGCAGCAGCTCATGGGCCTTGTTTTCCTCCCGGTTGAGGTAATGGCAGTCATTGGTTGCTACCAAGGGAATGCCGAATTCGGCAGACAGCTCTTTTAGCCCCCTGTTGGCCTCATGCTGTTCATCCATGCCGTTTTCCTGCAGCTCAAAATAAAGCCGGTCACCGAAAATCTCCTGCAGTTCCCTGGTTTTTTCCCGGGCCAGATCCATATTTTTTTCCTTGACGATCAGGTAGGGAATTTCGCCGTGCAGGCAGGCGGTCATGGCGATCAGGCCGGCGCTGTGCTGTGCCAGCACCTCTTTGTCAATGCGCGGTTTATAGTGGAACCCTTGGAGCTGGGCAATGGAGGCCAGTTTCAGTAGATTTTTATAACCCTCCATGTTCATGGCCAGCAGCACGAGATGAAAGGCGGCCTTGCCGGAGCTTTTCGCCGATTTATCGCTACGGGATTCCGGGGCAATGTAGAATTCGCAGCCGATAATCGGTTTGATCCCGGCCTTTCTGGCCTTTACGTAAAATTCGAGGGCGCCGAACATGGAACCATGGTCGGTGATTGCCACGGTGTCCATGCCGTATTCCTTGCATTTTGCCAGCAGATCATCCAGGCGGATAGCGCCGTCAAGCAGGCTGTACTGGGTGTGAACATGGAGATGAACAAAATTGGCTGGACTGGTCTGATTGGTCTCACTGGTCATACTGATCTCACTGGTCTGGTTGGTCTTACTGGTCTAATTAGTCTGATTGGTCTAGCTGATCTTGCTGGTCCGGCTGGTAACATGGGCCATCAGCCATGAGCTATCAGCCATGAGCCAACTCCCAGCTTGTCCAGGGCCAGCAGGCTTTCCTTTACCCCGTTTTCCTGATGCGGCTCCAGGGTGACGATGGGGGAGAGACGCCTTTCTCTGATATAGGCAAGAAATCCGGCAAAATCGAAGATGCCCTGGCCTACTGCCAGATGGGTGTCGCGAATGCCATGATTGTCATGGAGATGAAGCTGGCCGAGCCAGGGTTCGAGTTCCGGCAGCCAGTCATGCCAGTTTTTTTTGGCAAAGGCCAGCACATGGCCCACATCCAGGCAGAAACGGGCATAGGGCGAATCAAGGGCCGCAAGCATCTGCCTGTGCTGTGTCGGTCCCTGTTCATAGGTATTTTCCAGCATGAGCGGGGTGTCATGCTCCGTGGCAATGGCAAGAAATTCCTGCCAGCCCTCCAGCGAGTATTGGAACCACTCTTCCGGTTTATAGCCATGCTTGTTTTCTTCAAATCCCAGATGGCAGACAATTGATCTGGGTTTGAAAACCGGAATCAGCTCAAAGGCCTTGCGGATTTTGCTGCGGCTGACGCGGCGGATCTCAGGATCGAGACTGCCCGGATACAGTTCAAAAAAAGGGGCATGCAGGGTGCAGGATAGGTTGTGGGCCGCAAGCTCTTCGGCAACAGCGGTAAACTCTTCCTGAGCCGCGGTGTACAGGACATCCCCTTCCAGCCCGATCTCAGGCTGCAAACCCTCGCTGATAAAGCGGCTTAAATTCTCCTGTAGATAGCGGAAAGGGGCATTGACAAAACAGCGTGACTTGAGAGAAGTCGGCGGCATGGTGAAATTAACCTTCTTCCAGGGGCTTGGCCTCGTCAATCAGCATGATGGGAATGTCATCCCTGATTTCGTAAACCAGTTTGCAGGTTTGACAGATCAGACCGTTGCCCTTGTCGTTGAGCTCAACGGGACCTTTGCATTTCGGGCAGGCGAGAATGTCGAGCAGTTCTTTTTTGATCATTGGTTACCTCTTAAAAAAAATAGTATATGCATGTAGCCCCTGGCAGAATCATTTTTCCTGTTCGGCAAAAAATGCTTCGAGACTGCTGAACAGGTCCGGGAGCTGAATCCCGAAGACACTATACACTTTCTGACAATCCAGAACAGAGTATTTCGGCCTGGGTGCGATAGTCGGAAATTCTTCGCTGGTGATCGCTATAATGTTCCTTACTTTAACGGGATGAATTTTTCTTGCAAGATCTAAGATAAGGGTGGCGAATTCATGCCAACTCACCGCGGTTGCCCCGCAACAGTGATACGTCCCCCAACAGTTGCTTTGGCCTGCGTGGATTTCCTTTGCCATAGTCAGCAGGGCCAGCGCCAGGTCGCCGGCAAAAGTGGGGCAGCCCCATTGATCAGCGACCACTTTCAGCTCCTCTTTCTCCTGCCCCAGGCGCAATATGGTTTTGACAAAGTTGTGGCCATGGATCCCGTAAACCCAGGAGGTACGGATAATGAGATGTCTCTCCAGCCGTGCTCGCACCTCCTGTTCACCGGCTGCCTTGCTCCTGCCGTATATGCCGAGCGGGTCAGTGGGTGATGTTTCCGTGTAGGGTTTACTTGCCTGGCCGTTAAAAACATAATCAGTGGAGAGATGAATAAGCGGTATGTGTTCGCGGGCGCAGGATGCAGCCAGCCACGCCGGGCCATCCCTGTTCACCGACCAGCACTTCTCCGTTTCCGCTTCCGCTTTGTCAACCGCCGTATAGGCGCCGCAATTGATCACCAGATCGGGAGAGTTATTTTGTATTTCTCGGGAAACAGCCTGACTGTCAGTAATGTCAAGAGCGTTGCGGTCAAAGCTGATGATGCGGCAACCATGGAGAGGGCCTTTGCGCAGCAGTTCCCAGCCGACCTGGCCGTTTATGCCGGTTACAAGAATTTTCATGGGCTCATCCGGTATAGGAGGGTAGATCTCCGGGGGAAATATCCTGCAGAGCGGGGTATTGCTGATCCTTAGGCGAGAGCAGGAAGTTGCCGCCCGGCCAGCGGATGGCAAGTTGGGGATCGGAAAAGATAATGCCTCTCTCACAGTCTGGGGAATAAAAATCACTGCATTTATAGACAAAAGAGGCGGTATCGCTCAACACGACAAAGCCGTGGGCAAACCCCGCCGGGATGAAGATCTGTCTTTTGTTTGCGGCGGAAAGTTCGACGCCTACCCATTTGCCGAAGGTTGGCGAGCCGAGCCTGATATCAACCGCCACATCAAACACCGCTCCCTGAAAAACCTGGACCAGTTTTGCCTGGCCATGGGGGTGCTGAAAGTGGAGACCGCGCAGGGTGTTTTTCTGGGAAAAAGAGAAATTGTCCTGAACAAATTCAACCTTTATGCCAATTTGTTCATATTTCTCCTTGTGAAAGGTTTCCATGAAAAAACCGCGATTATCATCAAACACGCGAGGTTCAAGTATCAACACTCCGGAGAGTTGCGTTTCAATCACGTTCATAAAGAATTTCCTCCTTCAGGAGTTTCATCAGGTACTGACCATAATTGTTTTTCATCAGGGGGAGCGCCAGTTTTTCAAGTTGCGCATTATCGATGTATTTCAAGAGATAAGCGATTTCCTCGATACAGGCCACCTTGAGACCCTGTCTTTTTTCAATGACCTCAATAAACCGTGAAGACTGCAGCAGGGAATCGTGGGTGCCGGTATCAAGCCAGGCGATGCCTCGGCCCAGTTTTTCCACATGCAGCTCCCCCATTTCCAGATAGGCGCGGTTGACGTCGGTGATTTCCAGTTCGCCCCGTGGGGATGGTTTGATCTGCGCCGCGATATCCGGTACACGATTGTCATAGAAATAGAGGCCGGTGACCGCGTAATTTGATTTGGGTACAGAAGGTTTTTCCTCAATATCCATAACCCTTCCTTCCTTGCCAAAGGTGATAACCCCATATCGCTGGGGATCGCTCACCTGATAACCGAAAATTGTCGCCCCTGGAGTCCGAGCTGCCGCCCTGTGAAGTTTTTCCGGTAAACCATGGCCATAAAAGAGATTGTCGCCAAGGATCATGCAGACGTTATCGCTGGCGATAAAGTCACGCCCCAGAATAAATGCCTGGGCCAGTCCCTCAGGGCGCGGCTGTTCAACATAAGAAAAAGAGAGACCCCATTGTGAGCCGTCACCGAGAAGTTCCCGGAAGAGGGGAAGATCCTTGGGTGTTGAAATAATGAGAATGTCCCTGATCCCGGCCAGCATGAGGACCGAAAGAGGGTAATAGATCATCGGTTTGTCATAAACAGGCAGGAGTTGTTTGCTGACTACCTGTGTGATGGGATAGAGGCGGGTACCTGATCCGCCGGCAAGTATGATTCCTTTCATTATTATCTCTGTTCGTAGTTAAGTTCCAGCCATTGGCGATAGGCGCCGGAGCGGACGGAGTCGACCCATTCCATATTGGCCAGATACCAGTCAACTGTTACGTTTAAGGCCTCTTCAAAGGAGTATAGCGGCTTCCAGTCCAGTTCTCTGTTTATTTTTGTTGCGTCAATGGCATAGCGGAAGTCATGGCCAGGACGGTCTTTGACAAAGGTGATAAGCGATTCGGCAGCGCCGGTGGATTTTCCCATCTTTTCATCCATGATTCTACATAGTTGTCTCACGATGTCAAGATTTGACCGTTCTGCGCCGCCGCCGATATTGTAAGTTTGTCCTGCTGTTCCCTCCTCAAAGACGCGGAGGAGAGCGGAGCAGTGGTCAAGAACATAAAGCCAGTCCCGCACATTGCTGCCGTCACCATATATCGGCAGCGGTTTTTCTGCCAGAATATTGCATATTATAAGCGGAATAAGTTTCTCGGGAAACTGAAAAGGTCCGAAATTATTGGAACAGTTGGTGATGACAAAAGGCAGGCCATATGTTTTCCCGTAAGCTCGGACAAAATGATCAGAGGCAGCCTTGGAGGCTGAATACGGGCTTGAGGGGTCATAGGGGCTCTTCTCTGTGAAAGCGCCAACCGGTCCCAGGCTGCCGTATACCTCATCGGTGGAAACATGATGGAAACGAAAATCCCCAGGTCTACCACGTCTCTCCCAGGAATCCAGACTTGCCTGCAAAAGGGTGCAGGTACCGCCGACATTGGTATCAACAAAGACCTGCGGTCCATGAATTGAACGGTCGACATGTGATTCTGCCGCAAAATGAATAACGCCTTTAAATGAGTATTTGCTGAAGAGTCCGGCAAGCAGATCTGCATTGCGGATATCGCCGTGCACAAAGATATGACGGTTGCGGTGCTCAATCGGCAGAACGGCGAGACTGGTAAGATTGCCGGCATAGGTCAGGGCATCGAGATTAATTACCTGCAAATCAGGCCGGTTTTTCAGCATGAAGTGGATAAAGTTGGCTCCGATGAAACCGGCGCCGCCCGTCACCAGGATATTGTCTGTTGTGGTTGTGTTATCCATTAATGTAGTCATCAATAAGTTAAGTATTGTCAGGGAGGTGTTACAACAAAATCTCAAGTATACAATATGTTGCTTAAATCGTCTATGAAGAGTAAGATATTTAATTTGCTCTTCTTCGGCTTGCATCAATTTAAACGTATAACCGGGTAGAATAACTCCTTTATCTTTATCTTTTTATTGTGTGAATGGCTAAGATATCCCTATCAAATTTATTTGACCAGAAAATTATCGGACTTGTCCGGCCGTATTACGGCCGGGTGCTTGGTGCACTTTTATTCAGCTTGGTATCTTCCGGAGCAAGTGGCACAATTGCCTGGTTGGTGAAACCAGTCATTGATTCAATTTTTGTTGAAAAGAAATTTTCGATGTTGGTCTGGCTGCCATTTGTGATCATGCTGCTGTATGCCCTGCGGGGTACCTGTGAAATGATCTACAGCTATCTGATGCGCTCCTCAGGACTCAAGTTGGTGAGGGATTTGCGCGTCCGTCTGTACGAGCATCTGCTTCACCTGCCGGTATTGTCCCTAGGTAAGGAATCATCCGGGAAGATGATCTCCCGTATCCTGACCGACACATCCTTGGCCCAGGGACTGGTGAGTGACACCCTGCTGACCGTTTTCAAGGAAGTTCCTACCATTATTGTCTTACTGGCGGTGGCCTTTTACCGGCGGTGGGATATTACCCTGCTCGCCCTTGTAGGGCTGCCGTTGATTGTCGGCGCTGCCAACATGGTTGCCCGCAAGGTGAAGGCAAGGCGTAATCTGGCCCAGCAGAGCGCTGCCACATTGACCCATTTCATCAGTGAAGCCTCCATTGGCGCCAAGGTGATCAAAATTTTTGTCAATGAGGATGGCCAGGCGGCACATTTTAGAAAAACAAGCCATTCCAATTACAGCCAGGAAACCAAAATTATCCGCTATAAGGAGATAGCCAAGTTGATTGTTGATATCTCCACCGGCATCGGCGTGGCCATCGTTATCTGGTACGGGGGAAACCTTGTGGCGAGAGGGATTATTACCAGCGGAGATCTTTTTTCCTCCCTTGGCGCCGTGGTGATGATCTTTAATCCCGTCAAGCAGGTCGGGAGATCATATGCGGTTTTCCATGAGATTATGGCTGCCACCGATCGCATCTGGTGGCTTGAAACAATGGAAGCGGAAAAAAGCGGCGATATCCCGTTGCCGTCCTTTCGACAGGAGATCCGTTATGATAATGTTTCACATAGATATAGAGAGAATGGAGAACTTGTTTTGCAGGATATCAACCTGACTATCCGGAAGGGCGATGTGGTGGCGATTGTCGGACCGAGCGGGGCCGGCAAGACCTCGTTTATTGATTTGCTGCCCCGTTATTATGATCCTTCCGAGGGTGGCATTCTGATTGACGGGCATGATTTGTCAAGTGTCAGGCTGCAGGATTTACGAAAATTGATTGGCCTGGTCAGTCAGGATATCGTGCTTTTTAATGATACGATCAGGGAAAATATAGCCTTTGGCTCTCCCGATGCTCAGGACAGTGAGGTTGAAAAGGCGGCACGCCTGGCATTTGCACACGATTTTATCTCGGAATTTCCTGACGGCTACAATACCATGCTTGGTGAAAGAGGTCTCAATCTCTCAGGCGGGCAACGGCAGAGAATTGCCATTGCCAGGGCCATCTTGAAAAATCCCCCTATCCTCATATTGGATGAGGCGACGTCGGCCCTTGATGCGGTTTCAGAAGCCCTCGTGCAGAAAGCATTGGAAAGATTGATGCATGATAGGACAACAATTGTCGTGGCTCATCGACTTTCCACCATTCGCAATGCTGATAGGATTCTCGTCATGGAGCATGGCCGGATTATCTCCCAGGGCCGCCATGAGGAGTTGCTGGAGAAATCCCAAACCTACAAAGAACTCTACCTTTCTTACAGTGAGAAAAAGACAGAGTCTTGCTGAGTTTTTGTGTTGAGATACCATAAATGAAGGATACGGGCGGGGAAATTACCATTCTCCATGTATGGAGTAGTTTTAAAGGTGATTACCCTTTATTCAATCAGATTGTCCATGGGCTGAAGGACGGATTCAGGCATATTGTCTGTTATCTGGTCGGGCCCCCGTCAGACAAGGAAACCCTTGGTAAGGCCGGTTTTGATATAAGGTGGCTTCCCTTTGGCAACGGTGATCTCAGGAGTTTCAAATACCGGGTGGTGCGGGAGCTGGATCAGATTATCAAAGCAGAGGGAGTGGATATTATCCATGCCCAAAGGCATAAGTCTGTTTTTTATGCCGCCCTGGCTGCGCGGAAAAATAGCAAAGTACGTCTGGTCACAACTGTTCATGGCCTGAACCGTTCCCGATCTCTTTTACGTAAAATTGGTAACAGAATTCTCTGGCCCCGTATTAACAAAATAATTGCGGTTTCCGAGGCGGTCAAACGTGATATACTGCTGACAAACCCCTGGTTCCCGGTGAGCAGAGTTGAAGTGGTGTATAATGGTATTGATCTCGCCGTTTTCGGCAGAAGCAACCTCAATAAAACGGAAAGCCGGTCGTTCTTCGGGTTACCAACCCATGGTTGGCTCTGGGGGGCGGTGGGCAGACTGGCCCCTGTCAAGGGCCATGATATTCTCCTCAAGGCATGGGCCGGAAGTGAAATCGGCAAACATGGAGGCCATCTGGTTATAGCCGGGAAAGGGAAACTACGTGATGAGTTGACTGCCCTGGCGCGGGAACTGGGAATTGCAAACGAGATCTCCTTATTGGGTCATATTGGTGATATCCCGAAATTTCTGACAGCATTGGACGGCTTTGTCATGCCCTCCAGACATGAAGGATTTCCCCTGGCCGTGCTGGAAGCGCTGGCCGCAGGATTGCCTGTCGTGGCAAGCGGGGTCGGCGGTATACCGGAGATTCTGACGACCCTTGCGAACAAGGGGCAATGTTTTCTTGTGCCTCCTGAAAATGACAAGAAACTGGGATCTGCCATGGGGCAGGTTATGGCATGGTCGGAATTGCAGAGAAACCAGGCCGTTGCAAGTATAAAACAGCAGGCGCAGTTTTTTGACGGCAATAGCATGATTGCCCGGATGGATTCCTTGTATCGCGAACTCATGATTTAATTTCCCCATTCCTTTACAGATTGAACACCCTATAACTCAATGCTCGTTTCAATCATTATTCCTTCATACAATCACCAACACTATATTGCCCAGTCGATCACCAGTGTTCTTGATCAGACCTGGCCTGAGATCGATCTCATTGTGGTTGATGATGCGTCTACAGATAACAGCCCATCAATCATTGCCGAGATCCTTGCCAAAAGAGGAGGGTTCCGTTTTATCCATCGGCAGCAGAACAGGGGCTTGATCAGTTCATTAAACGAGGGGCTTGCAATGGCTGAAGGGCAGTATTTCTGCGAGCTGGCCTCTGACGATTTTCTGCCCTTTGACAGCATTGAGAATCGAGCCCGTTTTTTTGTGGATCACCAGGATCATGTGGCCATTTTTGCTGACGCTTTTCGGGTGGTGGGTGATACGGAAACATGTGGATGTGTGCTGGATGATAAACGGCGCTTTCTTTTCAGTCAACCCGATCCTCTTTCCTTAATGTTGCATGGAGTTAGACCAATCTTTGCCACTGGCATGTTCCAGACGGATACCCTTCGGAAAGTCGGCGGATTTGACCCGCAGTATCAATGCTACGAAGACCTGGAGATGCCGGTGTTATTGTGGTTGGAGGGGAAGGTGGGTTTTATGGATAAGCCTGTTCTCTGCAGGCGTGAGCATGCTACCAACGTTTCTTCAACAACATCCACGATCAGGACCGACAAGATTCTCTGTTATGAAAAATTATCGCGCAACCCTGATCTGGTTTCCTATGCATCAATTATCCGCTATCAGTTGCGCAGGTCATATCTAGCCCTCGGCAGACATCTCAGCTTAAATGGCGGCGGTAATGCCTATGAGCGCAGAATTTTTCAGAATGCCTGGGGCTATGCTTTGCAGGATGTCCGGCTGCTTTGGCACCTGATCAGATGGGGAAAAGCAAAATTGACATGAAGCGTTACCAGGATAAAATATCCGCGGATTGGCCGGGCTGGTTTATCTTGCTTTTTTTAACAAATCTGCTTGTTAAAACTCTGCCATTGTTTCGGGGTATCATGATCCATCCTGACGCCCCGGTATATTTATGGTCCGCGCAATCATTGGAACGGGGGAATATAGCTGAGGCAATTACGGCATATCCTATGCTGTTTTATCCCTTTCTCGTGATGTGTGTTCACAAGTTGGGTCTTGACTGGCTTGCCGCCGGTCGTACCATTTCCGTTGCTGCCTCCTGTCTTGCTCTGTTTCCTTTTTTCAGTCTTGCCAAGAGATTTTCTCCGGGATGGCCTGCCATTATCATCACCATGGTCTTTGTGCTGCTGCCGGAATATAATTCCATAGCCTTTGCCGCCATAAGAGATCCTCTCTATCTCTGTATGGCACTTTTTGCCATTTATACCGCCCTTCGTTTCGCCGAAGGAGGGGGACTGAAATGGTTACCGGTTGCTCTGTTGACCACTCTCTGCTTACCCCTGCTCAGGGTGGAAGGTATTGCTCTGTCGTTGGTGATTTCTGTCTGGGGTTCCATATCCTTTGTCCGCCGTTTTACTAATTTTTTCTGGGGGTGGGCTGTAGCAGTCATGGCAGGAGTCTTCTGTCTCCTTTTATTTCTTTTCAGTCTCTCCCCCACAGGCCGTAATCTGATCAGACTGGATGAAGCGCTTTCCATACTGCAGGATCTGCGGACAACACCGCAGGCAGTAACCTTTTATCTCACCAAGCTCGATGAGCTTGCGCACACTAATGTGCCGTTTGGTTTTGGCAACAATTTTTGGCAGGTCATAGAGCGCAACTGGCAATGGATTTATGGGATCGGTATGCTGCGCATGTTTGAAAATAACCTGAGCTTGCCGCTCCTTGTGCTAGGGTTTTTCGGGGTAAAGTCGGTTATTCGGGATCCAGGAAACGGAATTCTGCTATCCTCGGTTTTTCTCGCTAATATCTTGGTGATTCTGGCTAATTATTACTATTCCGGGGCCATGGAAGGACGCATCATGCTTTTTCCGGCTATCCTCTGGTTGTTTTTTGCCGGGGCCGGCCTGCCTGCTGTTGGCGGTTATCTGGTGGCGAAGGGAGTTATCGGTCCCGCAAAAATAAAACAGGCTGTCATTCTGCCGCTCAGCATTCTGCTTACTCTGCCGTTTGCTTATAAGACAGCTTTTATGGACTATAATATCCACATTCCTGTCCTGCGTGATGCATGTCTGTGGGTTCGCAATCAGGTTCTGCACAAAGAGAAGAACTGGAAGGTCATTGTCAATATGAGAACCATTGCCTGGTTTCTCGACAGAAGGGATGCCGAGCAAATTTCTCCGGCTACTAACCGGGTGGTTTTGACCTCGTTGGGGTCACACAAAAAAACTGAAGAAAAATCAACCATGATTGTTCTGCTGCTGAGCAGACGTAACAAAGAAGATATGATGTTCATGGAAAGCCTGGATGGTTTGCGGGCGGTTGAATCCAGGATTTTTACTGACCCGGAAGATAAAAAAAATGTGGTGGTTGCTCTCTGGCAGATATAAAGCAGAGGAGACTCCTTTATTGCAATTTTTAGCCTGTAACCAAAAAAATATTAGTGTCAACGATGCAGAATTATAAGATTTCTGTTGTCATCCCATCTTACAACCATCAGGCCTATGTACTGAACGCCATAGAGAGTGTTCTGACTCAGGATTGGCCCCACATCGATCTCATCGTCATTGATGACGGATCAACAGATAGGAGTCCGCAGATACTCTCTGATCTATATCTGGAAAAGGGAGGTTTTCGTTTTATTTCCCGGCCGAATAAAGGCCTTATAAAAACACTTAACGAGGGTTTGGCAATTGCTGAAGGTGAATTTTTCTGTCTTCTTGCCTCTGACGATTATCTCCCACCCGGCAGCTTGTCCAGCAGAGCCTCATCTTTGCTTGAAAATCCTGAATGTGTAACCGTATTCGGTGATGCCCTCCAGTTAACCGAAGACAAGGTTTCTAGTCAGCCTGTCATGGACGCAAAGCGGCGTCGTCTTTTCGAACTGGCTGATCCCATTCCGGAGTTCATTAGGGGAGTAAACCTGCCTATTCATACCCTTATGGCCAGGACTGAAATACTCATAAATATAGGCGGATTTGACCTGAGGTATCAGTATTGTGAGGATCTTGATCCGCAGCTTCTCCTTTATCTGGCAGGGCCGATCAAATTCATTGATGTTCCTGTTTACTGTCTCAGGCAGCATCAGACGAACTCATCCCGGACCAATCGTTATATTGCCAGGGCGGACAAAGTTCTACTCTATCGCAAATATCTTGAGGAGGTTCCCCAGCTTGCTCCTTACAAAAAACTGATACGGCATCAACTGACAAGGCAGTATCTGCTGCTGGGACGATACCTCAGCAAAACCAGGAACCCTTCCGAGCTTGAAAAGAGAATATTTGCAGGTGCCTTGAAATATTGCTGGCGTGATGTCCGATTGTTATGGCATTTATTATCCTTGCGTTTACGTGGAATTATCGATTAAAAAAAAAGTTTTTGCCTCCCCCTTACAATGAAATCATAGAGAGAACCAGCACCACACATGGGATATTTCAAACATCCACAGTCCATTGTTGAATCTCAGTTTATCGGCGATGAAAC
This sequence comes from Pseudomonadota bacterium, assembly GCA_018897105.1. Lineage (GTDB taxonomy): Bacteria > Desulfobacterota > Desulfobulbia > Desulfobulbales > SURF-16 > SURF-16. Next base: position 30,779 of record JAHILF010000024.1, on the reverse strand, counting down.
GAAAATCTGGGCATTTGCCCATGTCCTGCCTGGTGCCCACATTGGCCGTGACTGCAATATATGTGATCATGTGTTCATTGAAAACGATGTCAGGATCGGCGACAGGGTCACCATCAAATGCGGCGTGCAGGTATGGGACGGCATCACCATAGAAAATGATGTCTTTATCGGGCCGAATGTTACGCTGACCAATGATCCTTTTCCGCGTAGCAAACAGTATCCATGGAAATTTTCCCGGACACTGATCCACAAAGGTGCATCAATAGGCGCAAACGCCACAATTCTCCCAGGTGTCACCATCGGCAAAGATGCCATGGTTGGTGCCGGATCCGTGGTTACCAAAAACGTGCCTCCATATGCCATTGTAGTCGGAAATCCGGCCCGCATTACCTCCTATACCGCTCCATCGAAGATGCAACCTTCTGTATCCGCTGTTATTACTCCAGGGGAAGGGAAGACGGTACCTGGTACAATGGTAAAGGGAGTTACCATTTATTCGCTGCCATTGATTACCGACCTTCGCGGTAGTCTCACTTTTGCCGAATATGGCCAGTTCTTACCCTTTATTCCGAAGAGGTTCTTTATGGTCTTTGATGTCCCTTCCAAAGAGATCCGTGGAGAGCATGCACATAAAAAACTGCATGAGTTTCTCGTTTGTGTGAAAGGGGCATGTTCCCTCGTGGTTGATGATGGTAAAAACAGAGGGGAATTTCTTCTTAATTCTGCCAATATCGGCGTTCATGTCCCGCCACTTGTGTGGCGGATACACTATAAATACTCGCCGGATGCGGTATTGCTGGTGCTTGCTTCAGAAAAGTATGAAGCGGAAGACTATATCAGGGATTACAATCAATATCTTGAAATGGTTTCCGATAGTGATGGGCTGCTAGAGTAAGACGGACATCCCTTAACGGTTATGCCGTTGCTTAATTGTCACCTGAATTTGGGTAAAGTTTATTTGCGGGATCTTTCATTTTGACAGAAGAAATTCCTTTCCTGGGTCTAAAAGGTACTTACCAGGAACTTCAAGACGAGTTGGACGCAGCCTACAAAAGGGTAATGCTGAGCGGTTGGTATATACTCGGCTCCGAGGTTGAGGCCTTTGAAAAAGAATTTGCCGCCTATTGCGGAGTCAATCACTGTATAGGTGTTGGCAATGGTCTTGAAGCACTTTCTCTGATTCTCCATGCTTACGGGATCGGCAAAGACGATGAGGTGATTGTGCCGGCCAATACCTATATTGCATCGTGGCTGGCTGTTTCCCACAATGGTGCCACCCCGGTTCCGGTTGAACCCGATGAATATACATACAATATCAATCCGTCACTTCTGGAAAGGGCCATCACGCCAAAGACCAAAGCGATCATGGCTGTTCATCTTTACGGCCAGACCGCTGACATGGATCCGATTAATGCATTAGCCGCCAAATATCATCTCAAGGTAATTGAAGACGCAGCCCAGGCTCATGGGGCGCTTTATAAAGGTAGAAAGGCGGGGAGCCTGGGGCATGCGGCTGGTTTCAGTTTTTACCCTGGTAAAAACCTCGGCGCTTTTGGCGACGGTGGGGCGGTTCTCACCAATGATACTCACCTGGCGGAACTGGTGCGTAAGTTGAGAAACTACGGATCAGGAACAAAATATTACAATGATATCATCGGGTTTAATTCCAGGCTTGATGAATTGCAGGCTGCCTTTCTTCGGGTGAAGCTTCCCAGGCTTGATGGGTGGAACGAACGCCGCAGAAAAATCGCTGCTCTTTATCAGGAGGGGTTAAGGCAGACATCGCTTATCCAACCCATAATCCCAGAATGGGCCGTGCCCGTGTGGCATCTCTATGTGGTCAGGTCCGAGAACCGGGACCTTCTGCAACATAGGCTATACGAAGCCGGTATCCACACCATGATTCATTATCCAATTCCCTCGCATCTGCAGAAAGCCTATAGCCCCATGCAATTAACTCAAGGGGCTTTTCCTCTTACTGAGACAATTCAGTCAGAGGTGTTGAGTCTGCCTATTGGACCACATCTGTCACCTGCCGACCATGCAAGGATAGTCAAAACAGTATGTGAGATTCTCACATAAAAATGTTTCCGGAATTACATGATTGCAAGTCAAAATGAGACAGGTGAAGCCTAATGAGAGCCGGGTGAAAAATATCCGGATAAAGACAAAATGGTAATTGTAAGACTGCATGGCGGCCTGGCCAATCAGATGTTTCCCTATGCTGCAGGTCGCAGATTGTCTCTGGTACTTGGTACACAATTGAAGTTGGATATTGCAGGGTTTAGCATTTATCACGAAAGAGGCGAGATTGATTTTCGGCAGTACGGTTTAAGTGTTTTCAACATAGAAGAGTCGTTTGCCAGTCCTGATGAAATTGCAAAGTTGACCACGGTCCGACAGGGGAAGCTTTCCAGTTTTGTTCATCGTCTTTTTCACAATAAGCCTAAACGCCCCAAAAGTTATGTAAGGGAAAAACATATTTATTTTGACCCGGATATTCTTATCCTGCAGGATGATGTCTACTTGGATGGTAATTGGAACAGTTGGCACTATTTCGCTGATATTGAATCGATCATTCGCTCAGACTTTACCTTCAAGAATCCAGCCACAGGAGAAAATAGAATTTTCCTTGAGAAGATCAGGTCCTGTGAGTCTGCAAGTCTCCATGTCAGGCGAGGCGATTATGCTAACGATGCAAAAACCAACAGCATTCACGGAACGTGCAGCCTGGATTACTACCAGCGGGCCATACATTTTATAGCAGATCGGGTCAAAGATCCGCATTTTTTTGTTTTCAGTGATGACCTGAACTGGGTCAGGGACAATCTCCGCATTTCTTTTCCCTGCACGTTCGTCGATTGTAACGGGCCTCTCGATGGACATGAGGATATGCGCTTGATGAGCCAATGTAAGCATAACGTCATAGCAAACAGTGGTTTTTCCTGGTGGTCCGCCTGGCTGAACCCGTATCATGAGAAAATCGTTGTTGCGCCAAGAAAATGGTTTAAATCAAGCAAATACCAAATGTATACCCCCGTGCCTGATGGATATGTGAAGTTGTAATGGCTGTTAACCAAGTCTTGATTGGCTAGCTTGATTTTTGTTTGATCAACAATATAATTGCTGCGCAACTTGCTGAGTTGACGTAATTTGTTGATTTTATGCAGATGTGGCAGAAATAAGTCCATTAATACGGATTTCGCTTCACTTGGGTTTTACTCGGTGCCGTTATGAAAATATTACGGAATCAGCGCGGGGTTATTTTTTTTAAAATAACGTATTATCAGTATGTTAATCCAAGCCGGAAAAATCAGATGAAACCTCCAAGGGGAGCATTTTATACATTATGTCTCGGCGTAAGATTTTATTTATTTCAAAGGGGGCTGAGTCCCCATCTACCAGATATAGGGCATTGCAATATGCTGCAATGTTTGAGGCTGGGGGATGGTCTTTTAAACATATAGCAGATAATCGATCCTTGGCAACCCGCAAGAGTATTTTATATGAGGCTGCACATTCCGATGTCGTCGTCATCTTGCGAAGGACGTATTCCTACCCTTTTTTCAGGTTGTTACGATTTGCCGCAAAATATCTGGTATTTGACTATGATGATGCCGTTTTTCAAAAAGACCAGGGCCAGCAATCAAACAGCAGGGAGAGGAGTTTTATTCGCAGTGTAGCATCAGCCGATCAGGTCTGGCCCGGCAACAACTACCTGGCAGACCGGGCCAGACCGTTTGCCCGTAAGATACTTGTCCTGCCGACTTCACTGGATATTGATAAATATAATTTCAGTGTCGACAGGGAGCAAAATTTTTTTGATCTGGTCTGGATCGGCAGCAGCGCAACCAAAGAACATCTGAAAAGCGTGTTACCTGCACTTGAATCAGCGGCTGGCGTCATCCCTGCCTTACGTTTGAAAATTATAGCTGATTTTACTTTACAGTCGGACAAACTCACTATTGTCCCGATCAGGTGGTCGGAAAAAAGAGAAGCACAGGAGTTGGCAGCAGCCCACATAGGTATAGCGCCTTTGCCGGATAATCTTTTCACCAGAGGGAAATGTGCCTTGAAGGTTATCCAGTATATGGCGGCTGGCCTGCCAGTCATTTCTTCTCCCACAGGGGTGAATAAGGAGATCGTGGAACATGGTGTCAACGGTTTTCTTGTTGCAGGAGAGCAGGAGTGGCTGACGGCTATTGAGCGACTGGTTGCTGACGATGCTCTCAGAAATTCCATGGGGAAGGCCGGCAGAAAACGCTGTTTTGACAATTTTTCCTTGCAGAGCACTTTCCGAAAGATGATTGCTTCACTTGAAAATGGGCTGGCAGGCTGAGCCGATAAGATGAAATATCTGGTTTCGCCTTTCTTCCTCTGTATGGCCATCGTCCCGCAGAAAGTTTTCAGGAGCTCTTAAGAAGGACTCTTTGCAGCACAGATGGCCATGACATCCGATTTTTTCATGATCTTTGCCAGTCTGGCAAACGGGGAGGCGATTTTTTTTACCAGGGATGATCTCCTCAGGCGATTCCCATGCCTGGGGTTATAATTATCCCCATAGAATTGATACTGTAATGATCCTAAAACACCTTTCGAAGACTTGTCATAGATAATCTGTTTCACATAAAGACCGCTTTTTTCAAACAATGCTTTCACCGTCTGCGGAGTATAGATAAAAAGATGTCTCGGGCAATCAAGGTGATACCATTTATCTTTAAACAACTTGGCATTAAAGCTGTCAAAATTGGGGGTGGTCAGGATACACAGGCCATCCTTTTTCAGCAGACTTGACAGCTTAACTAATACTTCGACCGGATTATTCACATGTTCCAGAAAGGACCATGCCGTGATGACATCAAAAGAATTGTCCGGAAAAGGGGCCTCCAATATGGTGCCGGTAAATATATCCAGCCCGTAATTTTTTTTCGCAGCCTCAGCGGCAATTGGGGAAATATCAATACCCGCGACCTGGCATTGGGTCAGCGCCCGGACCTGGCTCAGGAAAGAACCATTGCCGCAGCCAACATCAAGCACCCGTGAATTTTTCGTTAACTTGCCGGCGAGACGTGCAAAAAATGGCCTCTTTTTTAAATTGGCCCGTGCGGCATCCCTGTCCGTGATCCCTATGATGTTTGCCTGATGCGGGGCATAGTTGTCGGGATAGAAATTGCCCATGTGCTCGGGGCAAATCTGGGGATTCATATAAACAAGACCGCACTCTCTGCATTTGACATAACTGAATGTGCCGGCAAATCCATGCAGACGATCCACGCCCTCAAACAACAAGTCATATTGATCGCTGCCGCATAAGGCGCAGCATATTTTTTTCTGTTCAATCAATCGGGTAATATCCTCTTTTTTCTTGTTTTTTTTATGCCGGTTCAGAATTTTTTCTATGGAAGGCTTTATGGCCATCTGTACCAGTTTTTTGTTCAGCCTTCTTGTTCGACAATAGGCAGAAAGAAATTCGTCAGCATACCCTTCCGGGAGTTGGTGTTCAATTATATTTACCAGGAAGCGGCTGAGATCTTTGCATACGCCGTGTCCCAGGATTGATGTGACCTGAGAGGCCCCGTCAAGGTCAATAAACCAGAATTCCCCTGTGTCTGGATGCACCAGAACATTTGCCCATTTGGTGTCGCCATGGCAGAAACCGTTGTTGTGCAATCTGGCCAGTGCCCCGGCAACGCTAGATATGATCTGTTTGTCGTTAAGCAAAACTGGGAAAATTTTTCTGTTTCTGGATAACTCGAGAAGATTGTAGGTGTTTTCAAGATAGTGGCTGCAAAAATAACTTACCGTGCGCCACGCTCCCGTGCCTTCCAGGACATAGCCCATGGCGGGCGCAACCGGAATTCCCAGGAACTGAAAGTAGTGCGTCATTTTCCATAACTGAAAAATACGTTCCTTTTTTCCCCAGACTTTGAGGTGATAGAGGAGATTTTTGGCGGAAAAACGTTTCACCACAATGTTGCCTGCCGGGCCATGCAGGAGTTTGACGGTGATACTTTTATCATGCTTCATGGTGATGTCAGCCGATTCAAACCATTGGCCGAAATCTGCCCCGCTGGCAAGCTGTTTGGCCAGAACACTGTCCAGCACACACTGCCCGGAAAACCTGTCCGAATGAAAGGTCCGGCAAAAATTCTTGCACTGCCAATTAAACTTTGATTCGAGGATACGTGCCTTGCTGCGCAGGCAGACCGTCTGCAGGAGTTTTTGTCTGTTTCGACCGGAAAATCGCGGGTAGTTGGCACTGTAAGCCTTAAAGAGGCGTATCAGGTCCGGGCCGCTGAGGATATTATCCGGATATATGGCAAATTGGACCAGGTTTTTCATGACCCGTGACAGGGGAATACGTCGCCATTTCCGGTTGCTTTCATTGTCAATAAGGCTGAAGCGGAAATTCCCCCCCTCTTTTGTGACCAGCAGATTGTTCTGCCGCAGATCTCCATGCACGATACCCTTGCTATGCATTCTGCCGATCAGTGCGCCGGCTTTGGCCAACATCAGGCGTTTTTCTCTGATCTGCTCCTGGCTGAGAGGTGGCGAAAAATGGGTTTTGAGATACTGATAAAAACCGATACCGGCAAAATCTTTGGTGATGAGAAAGGCATTTTTTCGACCATTTCCCCAGCAGAGGATTTCGGGCGTGAGCAGACCTGCTGCCACTAATACGCCCGCCTGTCTGCAGGCTCGCTCGCAGCGATTGCCGCGGAAGATGGCCTTGATCCGTTCAAAGCTGTCCCGCGGCAGAAATTCCTTGTAATAGACAATGGGTTCAGCCGTGGTCACTGCAACTACCGTGTTCCGGGAAGAGGGGACCCATTGCCAACCGGCCGGCAACACGCCGGCTAAAAGCAGGCGCACCTGTTGCTCATAGTGCGTAAACTGTTTGCCATGGATGGAGGCAAGGGTATCCGGTTTTTTTTCAGCAATGCCCATAATCTGGAAAAATAGCAATCCTGTTGTGCAATGGTTCGCAGAGTAATGTCACTCAGTGTCCGTCATTTTTGGGGCCAGCCCTCTTTTTTGGGTGTGTCTGGCGATACGGGCCGTTTTCCGCCTGATCAGCAGGTACTGCCACTGGTCCAGGGCGGAAAGATTTTTTTTGCCCTTGTAGGCGGAAAACAGCAAGAGCCTGTCGCTTTCGCTGAAAAGCACGGGGGGCAGGGTATAGTTCAGTTCCGCCAGGGCCTTGATCGGCCAGCGGAGCCGGTTCAGCGGGTTGTGGTCCACCCGCTGCAGATCAAACAGGGCCACCTGGGGCTGTTCGCTCACCAGATTCTGCAGCAGGATATGGGTGGCGTTGAAATCCTTCTGGTTCATGCCGCTGTCATGCATGCGCCTGGCATAGCGGCCTACTGCCCGCAGGATATTGTTTTTTTTCTGCTGATTTTCCCTACCCAGCAGGGTTGCCGGTTGCTGCAACACAATATCCTCCAGGGCAGTGAGCGGGGAGAAGTCCTGGGTAATCAGAAAGGAATCCGCCCGCAAAAATGAGGAAAACTTTATCCCCGCAGCAACGGGAACGGCTGTGGCCAGTCCGTTTTGTCGGAACCGGCAGTAATTATGAAATTCCTTGAAGCCTTCCCCACAGGAGACTAGCGGCCGCAGCAGGCACTGCAGTCGCTGCCACAGGCTGAGTCGCTGACAATGCTTCTTGATGTAGAAAACAGTATTTTCCTCCGGGCCGTGACCATGTTCCACTTCAGGATCTGCCGGACAGGGAAATTCTGCCCGGATAACGGTTCTTTCCCCTTTCTCTTTAATGATCTCCCCGCGGGCAAAGGTCCATGCGGCAGCAAAACTGGTGAAGCCGATACCCTGCAAAAAGTGCTGATACCTCTCGTTAATAAGCAGTATCTCTTGCCGCTGTTGGCCGTACCGGCGGACAGAGACAGGCGCCTCGTAGTTGCAGGAAAAAGTCATGCCCCTTGCCCCCTCTTACTTTTTTGGGCCGCGGTGGCTTCAATGCAATCAGCGATAAATTTGAAACGATTGTAAAGGTCCGTGGCATCTGCGTAAGCAAGGGCCTGTTGCTGCCAGATTTTTCTCTCTCCCGAGGAAAGCATTTCCCGCAGCATGGCATTCATATTTTCCTGGCTGAAGGGGGAGCAGGGGATGATTCTGCCGGCTCCGGCCCGCTCAACATGCACCGCATAACCGCAGGTGTCCGTTGCCATGACCGGGACGCCGGCCACCAGGGCCTCAACAATGGCATTGCCGGTGTTTTCCGTACGGGAAGGCTGGAGAACGAAATCTGCACCAACCAGAAATAACGGCACATCCTCCCTGGTACCCAGGAAATGGACATGGTCCGTGATCCCGAGTTTCTGAGCCAGTCTCAGGTAGGGGTTTTCCTTGCCCTTGCCGATGATAAAGAGATAGGTTGCATTTTTCAATGCCGGCGGCAGGGCTGCCAGGGCGTGTATCGACCGGTCGACGCCCTTGGTGTGGAAGTGGGAGCCGATCATGAGCAGGAAGTTGTCCTGTGGGGAAAGCCCCAGTTGCGCCCGGACCTTCTCCCTGTTTTGCCCGTTGAGGCAGGACCTGATGCGTTCTTTGTCGACGCCCGGAGGAACTATATGGAACCTGTTTTCCGGTGTGCCATAAATTGTTTGATAAATATCTTTTTCCTGTTCCGACAGCATGATGATGTGGGCGGTCGATTCCGGGGCGAACACAGCCCGTTCAAAGGCGGCAAAAATGCGGTAGCGGGGAGTCAGTCTGGCCAGAAAAGAGCGTTGTCGCGCTATCCGGGCAACATAACAGACATCAGCGGCATAGTAGAGATCAAGGCCGGGCATGCGGTTAAAGCCCAGCACCAGGTCAAAGTTTTTTCCATTAATTTTTTCTGCAACATCGGCGGTATAGGCCGCGGCCTGCCGGTGATTGCTCATGCCCCGCGGCGCAATCTCGCTGACGCTGATTCCGTCCGGTTTTTCTCCTTCCCATCGCATGGTGAATACATCCACCGTATGCCCCCGGGCAAGGCACTCCCGGCTGATTCTCAGGAAGTTTCGTTCCAGGCCGCCATAGGGGAAGTAATTAAATAGACAGATCGCAAGTTTCATGCTTAATAATGGTGAAATACAAGACAGTCAAATGTAAAACCTTAAATATATATTCAGAATTTCTGCTGAAAGCAAGTTAAATGCAGAGATGCGAGGAGAAGAGAAAATGAAAAAGTCATTAGGCCCCAATACCCTGGTATATCCGACTCCGGTCTGGGTAATCGGTACCTATGATCAAAACGGGAAGGCCAATGTGATGACCGCTGCCTGGGCCGGGATCTGCTGTTCAAAGCCTCCCTGCGTTGCCGTTTCTTTACGGGAGGCAACCTACACCCATGGCTGCATCATTGCCCGCGAGGCGTTTACCGTTAATGTGGGAGTTGAGAAATATGCCGCTGAAGTTGATTACTTCGGTTTGTCCTCCGGTAAGAGTATTGACAAATTCGCCGTCGTCGCACTGACCGCGGTAAAGAGTGAGGTGGTTGACGCACCGTATATAGCGGAATTTCCTCTGGTGCTGGAATGCAAACTGAAGCAGATCGTGGAAATAGGCCTGCATACCCAGTTCATCGGTGAAATTATCGATGTCAAAGCCGATGAGGAGATATTGGGAGAAAATGATATTCCTGATATCGCCCTGCTTAAACCAATGATTTTTTCTCCGGGGGGCCGGAAGTATCATAGTGTGGGCCAGATGATCGGCGAGGCCTTTGCCTTGGGTAAGAGGTTCCGTGACAAGTAATGAGTGGGCCGGTTGCCACGCGGATAGACAGTGAAAAATGCATCGGCTGCGGCCTTTGTCTTGCCATCTGTCCTGACCGGACGATCAGCTTGGTCGGTGATAAGGCGGGAATATGCGGGACGGAGTGCATAAGCTGCGGCCACTGCCAGGCTGTCTGCCCGGTGGGGGCAATTACTGTCCCGGTTATCGCCGCCGCCATGGATTTTTCCACCTTTCAGGAGGAGCTGCACTGGCTGCCCTTTGGCGATTTTGATTTAGCCTCCCTGGTTCGGCTCATGCGTTCCCGGCGTTCCTGCAGGAATTTTACCGATCAGCAGGTGAGCCGCGCCATGCTGGAAGACCTGGTCAGAATCGGCACCACCGCCCCTTCCGGCACCAACAGCCAGGGCTGGACCTTTACCATTCTCGACCATCGGGAAGCGGTGATCAGTTTCGGTAACCATGTGGCCGCATTTTTCAGGAAACTGAATAACCTGGCGGCAAATCCCCTGCTGCGGCTGGCATCAAGGCTTTTCGCCAAGGACCGACTGGGCAGCTACTACCGTAAATATTATCAGACAATTGCCCAGGGCCTGCATGAATGGCAGGAGGAGGGCCGGGATCGGCTGTTCCATGGGGCAACGGCAGTGATGCTGGTCGGTGGCAGGGATGACGCCAGTTGTCCGGCCGAAGACGCCCTGCTGGCCACCCAGAATATCCTGCTTGCAGCCCATGCCATGGGGCTCGGCACCTGTCTCATCGGTTTTGCCGTGGAGGCCATCAGGCATGACCCGGCCCTTAAACGCCATCTTACCATCCCTGCCGGGGAATCGATCTTTTCCGTCATCGCCCTGGGCCATCCTGCGGAAAAATACCAGCATGTCTGCGGCCGCAAACCGGTGGCGCCCCGCTATCCAAGGCTGGTTGATTGAGACCGACTATAATCCTGCGAACCAGTTGATCCCTTCCTGATCATTGCCTATAGTAAACCTGACTCTTCCGGCAGAAAGCCGGATACGAAAAGAGCGATCAAAATCCTGCGGAGATGAAAATGGGGAAACGGCTTGTACTTGTAGGGGGCGGTCACGCCCATATGGTGACTTTGGCAAATCTTGGCAGCTTCCTGGAAAAGGGCCATGGGGTGACGGTGATAGGGCCCTCGGCCTTTCATTATTATTCCGGCATGGGGCCGGGCATGCTCGGCGGGTTATACCGGCCGGATGATATCCGTTTTGCCACCCGGCATGTGGTGGAAAAACAGGGCGGGCGCTTTGTACTCGGCAAGGTGGTGCGCATTGATGGGGCACAGAAGAACGTGGTGCTGGAAGACGGTTCGACTATCCACTACGATGTCCTGTCCTGCAATGCCGGCAGTTATGTGCCGCAGGCCAGTGTCAAAGGCAGCGGTGAGGGAATTTTTGCGGTAAAGCCCATTGAACGGCTTATGGAGGCCCAGGCGCATCTGCTCGATCTTGCCGGCCGGGGAAAATTTTCCGTGTCTGTCATCGGTGGCGGCCCGTCTGCCGTGGAGATCGCCGGCAACGTCTGGCGGCTTCTACGTGACCGTGGCCGGCATCTGGCTGATATTCGTATCTTTGCCGGCAGAAAACTCATGGGACGTTTCCCGGAATCCGTCCGCCGCAAGGCAGTTCGTTCTTTGCAGGGGCGCGGCATTGAAATCCTGGAACAGGGGTATGTGCAGGAGGTGGCAACAGGCAGGGTTACCCTGGAGTCCGGTGAACAGTATGCCACGGATTTTATCTTTCTTTCCGTCGGAGTGAAGCCGTCGCCCATTTTTCAGGAGTCAGGCCTGCCCACCGGCCCTGACGGAGGCCTGCTGGTGAACAGGTATTTGCAGTGCACCGAATTTCCTGAGATTTTCGGCGGCGGCGACTGTATTTACTTCCAGGAGCAGCCCCTTGACAAGGTGGGGGTTTATGCGGTCCGTGAGAATCCCGTACTGTTTCAAAACCTCATGGCCTCCCTGGAAGAGGGCGAGCTCCAGACCTTTTCACCGGGGGGCGATTACCTGCTCATTTTCAACCTGGGCGACGGCACCGGCATTTTGCGCAAGAGATGGCTGGAGCTTGACGGCCGGCTCGCCTTTCTTATCAAGGACTATATCGACCGCAAATTCATGAAAAAATTTCAGGCCATTGAATAGGCGGCGGGGAAAAACTTTCCGCTGATTTATGCACAGACACTAACTTGCCAGCTTTGCCAGGCAGGCCCTGATAAAGGCCGGCAGATCTTTGGGGCTGCGGCTGGTGATCAGGTTGCCGTCTTCGACCATTTCCTCATCGATAAAGTTTGCACCGGCATAGATGATATCCTGTCTGATCGATTTCCAGCCGGTCAATCTCCGCCCTTCCAGCGACTTGGCGGTTATGAGAAGCTGGGGGCCGTGACAGATGGAAAACACCGGTTTGTTGCTCTGCATGAACTGCCGGACAAATTTCACCGCCTGGGGATCGGCCCGGAGTTTATCCGGCGAATAACCTCCCGGAATGAGCAGGGCATCGAAATCTGCGGCCCGGGTATCCTGCACCGCCAGATCAATGGCCACGGGTGTGTTGTTCTTTTTGCCGCGCACGGTCTGCCCTGCCTGCAACCCTAAATGGATTACCTCATGGCTGGCTTGGCGCAGGGCCTCGGCCGGTTCGGTGTATTCGGAATCCTCAAATAGATCCGCGATGATGACGGCAACTTTTGCCATGGTGGAACCTCTTGTTGGTATGGTTAGGATTTTGGATTATTCGCTGGAGACTTTTCGTTGTCAGTAAAGCCGTCAAATGACCTTTTTCCTGCTGATTATTGCATAAATAATATGACAGGAAGAGCAAATATGATATAAAAAAAGAGGTATCTGCTGAAAAATATGGCCCCCCGCTCGCCTATTTCCCACTGGCTGAGCTGTTCCACTTCTCCATTTTCATCACATACGGAAAAGGATGATGGCTGCAGACGGGAAGACCGTAAGTGGCTGCCAAATGAAGAGTAATAAAGAGGAGGAAGTAATGACCGAGACCACTGTTCAACCATCCCCAGGCATGGCTCATGGAGATTTTGTTATCAAGGACTGCGCCTTGATCGCCATTGCCACCGGCAGCCGCGCGATGACCCTGAAGGAGTTGCGTGATGGTCTCAGGACGATCGATGAAGCCAGCATCTTCTATCATTTCTGGGGCGGTCTGCTGCAGCCGCGTTTTGAGGAACGGGAATATAACAACGATTTTGCCGCCTGGGCTTGGTATCATCTGCATGATGCCACTCTGGCTGAACGGATGGCGGTTATCGATCCCATCGGGTTTGCCAGCCTGGAGGCGCTGCGCGGGGAATTGCTCGATATTATTGAGGAGCGACTGGATGAAGAGGAATATCTTCCCTGGTTGCAGGCAACTTCTCCCTTTGAGTTTATCCGCTCGCAGATTGTTGTCTTTGACACCCACAAACGGGCCACGACCTCTGAGGAACTTGTCCGGCTGTTTCCGGACATATCCGCCAGCAGTATCTTTTACCATTTTATCGATGCCCGTAGAAGGCTGTCCCATCATGGCAATGACTTCAGTTTCTGGCTGGCAGGCTTTGACGGGCGATATCAGGAGCTTTGTAACAGGCTGAATGGTATTGATCCCTATTTCGGTTCTCTGACTGATTTGAAATCGGAACTCAACGGCCTGTTTCAGGAGTATTTCCGCGAGGTGATGATATGACGAATCTGCTCGATGCCTATGCGGGTGTTGCCGGTCAGGACGTTATTAATCATCTCCGCCAGCTTGCCCGACCCCTGCAGGGCATGAAAGTCGTACACGTCAACTCCACCAAGGTTGGGGGCGGAGTGGCGGAGATTCTCACCAAGCTGGTGCCTCTTATGCAGGAGTTGGGGATTAATGCCTCCTGGGAGGTTATATAGATGGCAATGACGATTTTTTTCAATGTACGAAGAATATGCACAATGCCCTGCAGGGCAACCATGTCCGTATTTCTGAGAAGCTTCTAAGGGCATATGAGCAGGTCAACAGAGAAAATGCGGAACGGCTGCGGGCTGGTCTTGAGGATGCGGACTTTGTCTTCATTCATGATCCCCAGCCAGCCCATTTGCTGCAGAACTGCCCGAAACGACGAGGTAAATGGATATGGCGCTGCCATATTGACGCCAGTCATCCATATCGTCCGGTGTGGAAATATCTCCAGCAGTTTGTCAGCGGCTATGATGCCAGTATTTTTTCCCTGGCCGGTTTTGCCAAATCCCTGCCCCATCCCCAATATATCATTCCGCCAAGCATTGATCCCCTCAGTGAAAAGAATATGGATCTCCCGGGAGATGAGATTGATGCCGTATTTGGCGAATTCCAGCTTGATCCGCAGAGACCGCTTCTCCTGCAGGTTTCCCGCTTTGATCGCTTCAAGGACCCCTTGGGCGTGATTCAGGCCTTCAGGATTGTGAAAAAGTTTGTCCCGGACCAGCAACTGGTGCTGGCCGGCGGCGGGGCAACAGACGATCCTGAGGGAGAGATTGTGCTGCGGGAGGTGAGAGAAGCGGCGGCAGAGGACCCGGATATCCATATCCTGCTTCTGCCGCCGGATGCTCATCGCAAGATTAATGCCTTGCAGCGAGCGGCTGACATTATCCTGCAGAAATCCATCAAGGAAGGTTTCGGGCTAACCGTCACGGAGGCCATGTGGAAAGGTAAACCGGTGATCGGCGGCGACACCGGCGGCATCCGTCTGCAGGTGACCAATTTCAACACCGGCTTTCGGGTCAGCACCCCTGAGGGTGCCGCCCTGCGTATCCGCTATCTGCTGCGGCATCCACAGAAGATGATCGAGATCGGCGGCAAGGCCAGGGAATTTGTCCGGGATAATTTTCTGCTGACCCGGCATCTGCGGGAATATCTGACCCTTATTCTCAGCCTGCATTATGGCGCCAAGGACAGAATAGAACTGGGTTGAAAGGGACGGTTAAAAACCGTGCATTTATAATAATAGAAGTCAAGTTTTTTCTTTGCCTTGCCGATAAAAAAAGTTAAGAGGATATGTAAGAAATAAAGATCAACAAGGAGATATATATGGATATCATTATCGGCAAGGCTCCGGTTGTAAAAAAGGATCCGGAAAAGAATCCCTCCTATGAAAAAGCAAAACGCAAGGAGAGACGAAAAAACAGACAGGACAGGCGTAAAAGTGTGCGAAGCGGGGTTATCGTCTCCCTTTCCACCCCCACTGACCGCCGCAGTCAGTCGGAGCGGAGAAAGCGCTAGAGGGTTGTAAAACAGAGTGAGGTTTATTGCCGGATTGATTTTTCTCCGCATACCCAATGCCCATGCGTTGCTTATGCTTTTTAACTTATTAATTTAACTTAATAATTTTTTTATCTCCTCATCGTTTTTCGTTTTCTTCCTGGCTGTTGTTCCTCTGGTACCGTTTTCCCCCAGAAAAAAATTATCTTTTCTTGCTGGCTTCCTGCTGATTGGATACTGATTGTGCGGTGGTCTGCCGTAACGGTTCGACAAAAGCGGCAAATCCGGTGGTGATCGTGCATGGTCCGTTACTCAAACAGGGGTTACAGGTTGAGCTGGGGAAAATATGCGCGTGTTGGGTGATAGGGGGATGATGAGGCGATGAAATCTATGCCGTCTCTGATGGATGATGTTTTGCCGGGCAGGATGGAAAGGTGGCAGTAGCATTTTACCAGCTGCTTTAATTTATCAAGGCGTCATCGGGCAATATGGCGATGCGGTTGACCAGCAGCAGAATATTTTTCTTCATTTTCGGCGAGACATTGATGAATTTCACTCCCATGCCGCGGTCAACCTCCGGGCCCTCCATGTTGACCCAGACAATTTTTGCTTTCACCGAAATTGCTTTTTCCGCTCCGATTGTAAAACCAACGGTTATTTTTTCACCCTTTGACAAGGGCGTCTGGGTATTGATAAACATGCCATCTGCCGAGATGTCCCGGGTAAACGAAATGAGGTAATCTTCTTCGTGCAGGATCGTTACATCAAACTGAACGGGGATGCGGTTGCTCTTTCTCTTTTCCTCATGTTTTTTGTTCATATCGCTCCCTCGAAGATTTATGACAGGCACAATGTAAGTACATCTAAATTTTTAACACATCCCCCGCTGAGAAGCAAAGTCCATCCTGCTGATTTTTAAAAAAAATAGTGCCGGAACAATACCGCCCGAATTTTTTGTAATCTGCCTGGGTATTTAGGGGCCGTTGCGAAATAACCATTGCATTTCTGACCATTTCGTTACGGCCCCTTATGCCGTTCATATTATTGTAATGTACAGTTATTTTTTCAACGGCTTTGTCTTTCATGACTGGCGGCTCCTGTCAAGACGGCGATATTGAATCGCCTCAGCGATATGGTCGGATGCGATATCCGTTTTTCCGGCAAGATCGGCAATGGTGCGGGCTATTTTTAATATGCGGTGATAGGCCCTGGCGGAAAGCCCGAGCTGGGCCATGCCCCGCTCCAGCAGGTTGAGAGACGTCTTATCCAGACTGCAGAATTTTTTCAGATCACGGCTGTTCATCTGGCTGTTGCTGTAAATTCCCTTTCTCCCATGAAATCTCTGCTTCTGTAGCTCTCGCGCCCTGACGACCCGATCCTTGATAGTCCGGGAATTTTCTCCCTCAGTGGTGGAAGACACCTGCTGAAAAGGCACGGCAGGCACCTGCAGATGGATGTCAATTCTGTCCAGCAGGGGGCCGGATAGCCTTTCCTCGTAACGTTTTATCTGCAGGGGCGAACAGGTGCAGCTATGGTTGATGTCGCCCGCATGGCCGCACGGGCAGGGATTAAGGGCTGCCACTAAAACGAAACGGGCCGGAAAGGTGAGCGTGGATGAGGCCCTGGCAATGGTTACCTGACCGTCTTCAAGGGGCTGTCTGAGCACTTCCAGCACGTTTTTTTTGAATTCCGGCAGCTCATCAAGAAAAAGAACACCGTTATGGGCCAGGGAAACCTCTCCGGGCCGCGGGATGTTGCCTCCACCGATTAGGCCGGCATCGGAAATGGTGTGATGAGGGGAACGGAACGGTCTTTGTGTCATCAGGCTGCATCGATCTGGAAGCAGGCCGCAGACACTGTAAATCTTGGTGGTTTCCAGAGCCTCATCAAAGGTGAGATCCGGCAGGATGGTCGGCAGTCGCCGGGCCAGCATCGTTTTACCGGAGCCAGGCGGACCTGACATCAGCACATTATGGTCTCCGGCAGCCGCAACCTCGAGAGCGCGTTTGACATGCTCCTGTCCCTTGACCTCGGAAAAATCAATGTCATAACTTCTCTGATTGCCGAGTAAGAGTTCCAGGTCTACTGTAGTGGGTTCGATAATTTTTCTGTTTGATAGAAAGTCAACTGCCTGATGGAGGTAGCTGATGCCGATCACGTCAATGCCGTTGACAACTGCTGCCTCATCGGCGTTGTCCTTGGGAACGATGATGCCGCGCAATCCGGCGTCCCTGGCGGCAATAACCATGGGGAGAATGCCTGGCACCGGGCGAACGAAGCCGTCAAGTGCCAGTTCGCCAACCACAGCAAAATTCTGCAGTTGTTCGGAGGTGACAATTGCTTCAGTGGCAAGGATGCCCAGGGCGATGGGTAGATCAAAACCGGTTCCACTTTTTTTGATGTCAGCCGGGGCAAGATTTACCGTAATTTTTTTGTCCGGGAATTCGTAGCCGCTGTTTTTTATGGCCGCCTTTACCCTGTCCTTGCTTTCCCGCACCGCACCTTCGGCAAGACCAACGGTGGAAAAAGCGGGCAGTCCGAAAATAATGTCGACTTCGACCTCAACAGGCAGAGCTTCAACGCCAAGTACACTGCTGGTGAAAACTTTGGCAAGCATGAATAATATCAGCCTTTACCAACTAATTTATCATACATTTCGTTGCTGTAGCCGATATAGAATGTGTTGCCGATTTTAAGGGTCGGCGCCCGTAGCGTGCCGCTCCTGCCCAGAACGATTTTTAAAATTTCCTCTTTTTTGTCAGGCCTTGGCGAATATTCCCTGATTTTTTTGCCTGAGGCGATCAGTATCCTATTGCTGTCAGCCAACAGGTCCCAGGCTTTTTGCGCCTCCAGAGGCTCCTGTCGAGCGTTTACCTCTTTTTTTATTTGAACTTTCGTGCGCCCGAGAGATTCCTGGGCCTTCTGGCAGGATGCACACCCTTTTCTGAAATATGCCCAGTTAATAATCATTTCTGCTCCATATAAATATGCTTTGAAGATGAATAAGTAGTAAGCAATCTACATCCTCACTCATTTTATATAATTTTTTTCGGTGCCATAACAAGGTGAAAAAAAGAAGAGTGATGCATATTATATAAAAAGGTGTTTTTGAGCAGAGGAGAATTATTAATCCTTTTGTGCCAAGTGAAACATGCATCTGTAGCCATTCCGGCCGGTGCGATGGAACTGGCTAGGTTGTTGAATATTTTAAAGTTAACGTGATTACAAGTAGATAGAGGCATATATGGCCCTCATGAAATTCGGCTGGATACTTCTCCGGGAAGGTTTGATCCAGCGAAAACAGATGGAGAATATTCTTAATCTCCAGAAAAAACACCATGACATGCTGTTCGGTGAATTGGCTTCCCATTATTTTTCCGTGCCTGAAGAGGAGATTGAGGCAGTCTTTGCCAACCATGTGCTGGTCCCTTTTGTCCAAAACCGGTTGCTAGAGGAGCTGAGGAGAAAAGTTAAAGTAGAAGGGATGAATGTTGAGGAGTTTATCTGCGGGGTTGAGGTGAAATTGTCAGGATTCACCAGAAAAATCATCCGGTCCTCTTTTTATAAAAATAACAGCGACCGCTACAGTCTCGGCTCGGGCAGTGTAGCGCTGCAGATTATCGCTACCACCAGGCTTGACGTCCACACCGCTGTCAATGAATCTCTGGTGTTTGATGATGTGCAGTTTGAAGTCAAAATTGCCAGCCTGGAGATGAATCTCACAAATCCCCATTTACTGACCGAAGCGAAATTGCGTTTAATGCAGCTCTTCAAAAAGCAGACTTCGCAGTCTGCCTGAGGCCGCCGGAACTATTCATGCGGCATGACCAATAATATTTTCCTTCTATGGCGGCAGCAGATTTTTTACTTTATCGAGGTTTTATAACATAATATCCTTAGATAAGGATAAGCGGAGTTGCGGTCTTGTTTTTCCATAATCATGAGGGATAATCCATGGCTGATCAGGTAACGCTTTTCAAGCAGTATCCTTTTAGCAAAGGGGAGAAGATTCACATCGTTGACGGCAAACGCAGCGGGGACTGGCTGGTGGTCGATGTTGACGATAAAAAGGTGACATTGCGCTGTCCGGTCAGCGGCAGGGAGTTCTCCTGGGACCGCTTCTGTTATATGGCCAACAGAAATGAGCAGCAATGGCCGCTTTCTCACCAGAATTGAAGAGATGGTTATGTTGTGGTGCGCATCCGTGCAGGGAGGATTTAGCGGAGATTGCTGTGTTAATTCCGGTCTTGTTTTCAGGCGGCAAGGGGAATTGCTGCTTGATGGCAAAATAGACAGCAGCAGCGATGAACAAACCAAAAATAGCGACCAGGGGGAAGTTTTTCTCTGCCGCTTCTGCAGGACAAAAATCACCACCGCGGCCCAGATGATTGAAGTAAACGGCAGCCATTGCCATATGTTTACTAATCCCCTTGGCAAGGTTTATGAAATCGGCTGCTTTTCCCATGCTCCTGGCTGCCTGAACCAGGGGTTGCCCACCACTGAATGCACCTGGTTTACCGGCTGTACCTGGCGTTTTTCTCTCTGTGGGTCCTGTTTTTCCCATCTGGGTTGGCAATATCACTCGGATCTGACCGGCTATTTCTTCGGCTTGATTCTGGCAAATCTGCTGCGCCGGTAATCTATACCTCCCCCTCGCAAAATTGATCTGCGCTGAAACGTGCAGATGACTTTCATGGCGTTAGTCTCCATTCTCCCGTTTACCCGTGTTCATTTTTTTCTACACCAGGTAATGAAAAATGATACTATCTTTCCGATAGGGAAATACGATATGGGTGTCAGTTTTCCCGTTTTTGAAGCGGGCAATTCATGAATTTCAAGGTTATCAGCTTGAATTTGTTAAAAATAAACTTAGTTGGCGTCACTCAATGTCTGATCTGCTGTGTGGCAGGCCGGAGCATTTATAAAAAGTGTGCTTTGACAACTTCGACCTGTTTGTCATAAAATCAACCCAGAAAATAGATCGATCCCGCAGTTGTATTAATGCTGAACCATGAGAAAAAGCATGCCAGAGTTTCTGCGTTATAATCATACCGTTAGCAATACCGCGAAGAGGTAGGCAATTGGTTTCATTTCAAAGGGGTATCCACGGACACTTTTCTTTGCGGAGCCTGCAGGGGGCGTTGAAAGCTTGGCTTGGTCCCGGAAAGGCCGCCATACCTGATTCCGCGGGTGCGATTGATCTGGGGTGTGAAGAATGGATTGGACAGCTTCGCCTCGTTTCCTCACGGCTCGGCAGTATGTCAGCCTCCACTGAGGATGAGTTTCTGGCCATCGGCGAAAGATTGCAGGATTTCTATCAACGGGCCGGTGAAATAACCACCATTATTAGCAGCCTGGTCAACCGGCTGGGCGGCGGGCAGAGTTCTGCCGCCATGGGCGCGCTTGCCGAAATCCTCAATGACCTGGAAGACCACCTTGACGAGGCGCGCAAGGAGGAAGGGCGGAAGTCGCTTGTAGCGATCCTGCAGTGTCTTGACCGGGTGGGCACACCCCTTGGCGGTTTTGGCCGGGTGAACAAGAGTTTGATGTTGCTGGGGGTTTACACCAAGATTGAAAGTTCCCGGCTGGGTGAAAATTCGGTGGGGTTTGAGGCTCTGACCAAAGCTGTCGCTGTTTTGTCCGACGAGATTATCGGCAAGGTCGACACCATTCTTCTCCAGAAAGATCAACTGGCAGAGACGATCCGCAACGCCTTGGCGGACGTGGTGAACATGGGAGTTGAGAAACAGGGCAGGATTCATGCGGTTCTTGGGAAAACCGGGCAGAGTCTGCAGGCGCTGACAAGTATAGTGGAACGTTGTTCATCGTCGGCCGGCACCATTTCCCTCTCGTCGTCCGTGGTGGAGCAGAACCTGGGGCAGGTGGTTGTTTCCCTTCAGACCCACGATAGGGTGCGTCAGCAGATTGAGCATGTAGCCGAAATTCTAAATGAACTGGCCGATCGTCTGCCCGGTCCGGGGGCGCCACAGCATCCGAACCAGGATGAAAGGGACTATTTGGTGATGGAGAGCGGAATAATATGTGAGATTCAGGCGGCCCAACTCCGCCACGCCTCGATGGAACTGCAAACCGCGGTGGAGAGCATTATCGTCAATCTGCGGGAAATTTCTGCCATGGAGAGCGGGATGTCCAAGGAAACCGTTGATCTTGTCGGTTTGACCGACCAGGCCGGCGCCTCCTTTTTTAACGAGTTGGGTAACGATCTGACGGAGGTCATCGCCATGCTCACTGCCGCGTCGGCCACCAGCCGTGACCTGTCCGTGGTCATGAGTGCCGCCGCCGGCACGGTGGGAGAAATTTTTCACTTTGTCGGTGATATTGAAAATATTGTCTACGCCATCAAGCTCATCGCCCTCAATTTTTTGATTCAGGCCGAAGCCATGGGGGGAGGTGGAGGGGGGCTCGGCGTACTGGCTGATGCCATCAGTCGTCTTTCCCTGGAGGCCAGAGAGCAGGCTGAAGAGGTAACCGGCATCCTTGCCGAAATCAAATCCCTAACGGACGGGATGTGCCAGAGTGTCAGCGATGAGGCGAGCGTCATGGAGGGAAGGGTTGTGGAGATGCGTCAGGAGGTGGAGGGTATACTTGCCTCACTGCGGGAAATAAATGAAGAAATGGCTGGGGGACTCACCCGGGCTCATGCCATGGTGGTGCAGTTGTCCGCAGATATTGAAGAGGTTGTCGGTGGAGTTACGGTGCATCAGAAGGTGGCGGCTGTCATTGAGGAGGCGGAGACTATCCTGGGTGCCGTTACCAGAAGTGCCAAGGCCCTGCTGCCGGCGGACAAGTGGTCGCTGGAGGCGGAAAAGTTCCGGGCCGCTGACACCCATTATACCATGCACAGCGAACGGGATATCCATGCCGTGGTGCTCAACGCCCAGCCGAACACCCCAGAGGCGACGGATTCGCAGCCGTTGCTCGCCCCACCGGGGGAGGAAGATACCGGATCTAGCGGCGGCAGCGATGATCTGGGAGATAATGTGGAACTGTTTTAGCCATCATCAGCTAGAGGGAGAGAATATGGAGGAGTTTGCTGTTAATCAGAGCAATCCGGCGGACCAGCCTGGGACCATGGTGGTTTCCATCACCGGCAGCATGACCATCCAGTATGGGGCGGAGATCAAGTCCGCGTTTCTGGAAGCCATGGGCAGTGCCGATACATTACTGCTGGATTTGTCAAAGGTGACGGAAATTGATCTTGTCGGCCTGCAGTTTATCTGTTCCGCCCATCTGACCTCGATTGCCGGGGGCAAGGGTTTCGTCGTCATGAAAGCCGACAACGAAGTTGTCGCGGCGGCGGCATACGACGCGGGATTTGACAGGCATGTCGGCTGTATGCAGGACAGAGATCATACCTGCATCTGGACAGGAGGCGACAAATGACGGGAAAGGTGATCATGACGGTGGATGATTCGGCCAGCGTGCGTCAGATGGTGTCATTTACCCTCAAACAGGGCGGTTATGAGGTGGTGCAGGCGGTGGACGGAAGGGACGCCCTGCAGCAGCTTGGGGGCAGAAAGGTGGACATGCTGATCACCGATCTCAATATGCCCAATCTGGATGGCATTGGTCTGATAAAGGGAGCCCGGGCTTTGCCTGACTGCAAATTTATTCCCATCATCATGCTGACCACCGAATCCCAGGATACTAAAAAACAGGAAGGCAGGGCAGCCGGGGCCACCGGCTGGATTGTCAAGCCTTTCAAGCCCGAACAATTACTGGCAGTGGTTAAAAAGGTGCTGGGATGATGGATAATCAATACGCGGATACATTCAAGGAAGAGGCCTCTGAACTTCTGGCTGAGCTGGAAAATTCCCTTCTCGAACTGGAGGACAGCCCTGATGACACTGAGCTGATCGGCCGGGTTTTCCGGGCGCTGCATACCATCAAGGGATCCGGGGCCATGTTTGGTTTTGATGATATTGCCGCCTTCACCCATCAGGTTGAAACCGCATTTGACCAGGTGCGGAACGGCAAGCTTAGCGTCAGCCGGAAGATGATCGACCTGACGCTGGCGGCCCGGGATCAGATCAAGACCATGCTCGGGGGGGCTGCGGTTGATGCCGCAGGCACCGCGCAGCTGATCGCAGGATTCAAGGAGCTGATGAACGGGAACCAGGAAGCTGCACCCGCGCCGCAGGGATCCATGCCGCCGTCAACCCCTTCCGTGGCAGCTTCGGAGGACGATTTCATTACCTACCGGATCCGCTTCAAGCCGGACCGCAATGTCTTTGCCAATGGCACCAACCCGGTCGCGTTGTTGAACGAACTGCGGCAATTGGGCAACTGCAGGATTGTCGCCCAGATGTGCGATGTCCCGGTGCTCGGGGATATCGATCCGGAGTGCTGCTATATCTTCTGGGATGTGATCCTGACGACGGCTTCGGGCCTAGATGCCATCAAGGATGTATTCATTTTTGTAGAGGATTATTGCGAGATAAGGATTGACCCCATTGACGGGGTCGGAAACTTCGACGACGAGGCCTACAAGAAACTCGGCCAAATTTTGGTGGAGCGGGGAGATATTGACGTTCATGATATTGAAACTGTCCTCTCCACCCAGAAAAGGTTGGGTGAGATGCTGGTGGAGAAAGGCATGGTGGGTCCCTCGCAGATCCAGTCCGCTCTCCTGGAGCAGCAGCATGTGAAAGAAGTTCGCCAGGAGCGCAAGCAGAAGGAGGAGAAAGCCCAGGCCCAGGAGGCTGGGGCCAGCATCCGGGTGCCGGCGGAAAAACTCGATGTGCTGGTCAATCTGGTGGGCGAACTGGTGACCATCCAGGCCCGTATGACGCAGACCGCAGCCGGAAGGGAGGACGCGGAACTCATCAGCATCGCCGAAGAGGTGGAGCGACTGACCGCCGAGCTGCGGGACAACGCCTTGAATATCCGGATGCTGCCCATCGGCATCACCTTCAACAAATTCAAACGACTGGTGCGCGATCTTTCCGGTGAGCTGGGCAAGGAGATCGAGATGGCCACCGAGGGTGCTGAAACCGAACTCGATAAGACCGTTATCGAGCGGCTGAACGACCCCATGGTCCATCTCATTCGTAACTGCATCGATCATGGCATCGAAAGGCCGGAAGTGCGGGAGACGGCCGGCAAGCCCCGCCAGGGGACGGTGCGGTTGGCCGCAGTCCATTCCGGCGACAGCGTCCTGCTGACCATCGAAGATGACGGGGCTGGTCTGGACAAGGAGGCGATCCTTGCCAAGGCGGTGGAAAAGGGTATGGTCGCCCCCAGCGCCGAACTCTCGGAGCAGGAGATTTACAATCTCATTTTCGCTGCCGGTTTCTCCACTGCCGCCAAGATCACCAGTGTTTCCGGGCGCGGGGTGGGGATGGATGTGGTGAAACGGGCCATTGATGACCTGCGCGGTAGCATCTCCATCAATTGCCGTCCGGGCCAGGGTACGGTGATCAGCGTCAAAATTCCGCTGACCATGGCGATTATCGAGACCCTGCTGGTAGAGATCGGCGACGACCATTTCCTCATTCCCCTTTCCCTGGTGGATGAGTGCATCGAGCTGACCCGTGCCGATGTGGCGGCCTCCCATGGCCGGAACATGGCGACGGTGCGAGGTCATCTCGTTCCCTATATCCCTCTGCGGCGGAAATTCAGTATTGCCGGCACAATTCCCGATATCGAGCAGGTGGTTATCACCGAGCTGAACGGCACGCGGGTCGGTTTTGTGGTTGATAATGTGATAGGAGAGCATCAGACGGTGATCAAGTCGCTGGGGCCTGCCTTTAAACATGTGGAGGACGTGTCCGGAGCCACTATTTTAGGCGACGGCAGCGTGGCCCTCATTCTCGACATTCCGCAACTGGTCAGGTCGGTGGAAGAGAACTGCAGGCAGTAAATTATGCAGACCGCAATCAGAAAATATTCATGCACTTCATGGGGCAATGAACAGCTCAAGATGCGAAAATTTTATCCACAGTGGAGAAAAGAAAGATGAAAATATGTGATTTAAAGATCGGCACCAGATTGTTCTCAGGTATTTTCTTAATTGCCCTGCTTTTATGCTGTGTGATTGTGTTCCAGATATTCAAGATGAATTTCATGGGACACATGCATGATGAGGCGGCGAAGCGCCATGTGGATTCGGTCCAGGTACTGCAGGCCGATATGAGGATTGATGAGTTTCTCATGATTGTGGCGGATTCAATCATCAATCGCAACCCGCAGGCTCTGGAGCAGGAGTTGGCAACGATCAAGGAGGTGACGGCCAAGGATATTGAGCTGGTCCTGAATCTGGCTGGGACCGCGGAGGAGAAAAAGGAAGCCGAGCAGTTCAAGGAGGAATACCGTGCCCTGTTGGCCTTTGTCGAAAAGGACGTCCATGAGGCGCTCGAGGGTGCAAATCCGGCCGAAATCCTCAAGGCCAATGAGGAGGTTGACAAAAAAGGTGAAGCGGTCATGGTCCCCCTTGAAAAGCTTGTTGAGGCCCTGATCATGAAATCAGAAACAGCCGATATTGAGTTTGATGAGGTCAAGGCGAAAACCATGACCCTGGCCGTCAGCCTGGCGATTGTTGCTGTTTTGCTGACCGTTGTCTTTACCTGGCTGCTGACCCGCAGTATCACCAGACCCTTGATTGCCGCGGTGAACATCGCCAAGGGCCTGGCAGTGGGCGATCTCAATGTAAATATTGCATCGTGCGGCAAGGATGAAACAGGCCTGCTGCTCTCCGCCATGGGGAGCATGGTTGATGCGCTCAAGGGCATAACCGGCGCTGCCAAGCAGGTGGCCCAGGGCAATCTGATGGTGGAGCTTAAAAAACGCAGTGATAAAGATGAGTTGATGGAAGCGCTGCAGAAGATGGTCGATTCCGTCAAGGCCTTGGCAGCCGATGCCGGCATGCTTGCCGATGCCGCCATTGCCGGCAGGCTGACAATTCGAGCCGATGCATCCAAGCATCAGGGTGATTTCTGCAAGATCGTGGAAGGGGTGAATGATGCCATCAACCGTCTGGTAGGTTTGCTGGACTCCATGCCGGCGCCGGCCATGATTATTGACAAGGACTTTTCGATTATCTACATGAACGAGCTGGGGGCGAAGGTCGCCGGCAAGACGCAACAGCAGGCCTTGGGAGGCAAGTGTTATGATCATTTCAAGACCTCGGACTGCCGCAGCGAGCGCTGCGCCTGTCAGCGGGCTATCATGAACGGGCAGGTTTCCTCCAGTGAGACCGATGCACATCCGCTGGCCGGCGTCGATCTTGACATCAGCTATTCCGGCACGCCGATCAAGGACCGCCAAGGTAATATCATCGGCGCCTTTGAGGTGGTCAGCGATCAGACTGCGGTCAAGAAGGCGGCCAGGGTAGCGGACAAACAGGCCCGGTTTCAGAACGAAGAGGTGGGTAAACTTCTTGTTAACCTGGAAAGACTGGCCACTGGGGATCTAGCCGTCGATGCCATCGTTGCCGCCAGTGATGAGAACACCGCGGCGATTGCCCAGAATTTCGAGAACATCAGCTCAGCCTTGAATAGTATGGTGGCAAAGTTAAGAGAAATCGTGGGTGAAGTCATGTCCGCTGCCGACAATGTGGCGGCCGGGAGCCAGGAGCTTTCGGCCAGCGCCCAGGAGATGTCCCAGGGCGCCACCGAACAGGCGGCCGCGGCCGAGGAGGCCTCTTCCTCCATGGAGGAGATGTCGTCAAATATCAGGCAGAGCGCGGATAACGCCATGCAGACCGAAAAGATCGCCATCAAATCGGCGGGCGACGCTCAGGAGGGTGGCAAAGCGGTTAATCAGACGGTTGGCGCCATGAAGGAAATCGCCGGCAAGATCTCAATCATCGAGGAGATTGCCCGGCAGACCAACCTGTTGGCCTTAAACGCCGCCATCGAGGCTGCCCGGGCCGGGGAGCATGGCAAGGGCTTTGCGGTGGTGGCCTCGGAGGTGCGCAAACTGGCGGAACGGAGCCAGAAGGCGGCGGCAGAGATCTCCGAGCTTTCTTCGGCCAGCGTCGAAGTGGCGGAGAAGGCGGGTGACATGCTGAGCAAGATGCTGCCCGATATCCAGAAGACGGCCGAACTGGTACAGGAGATCAGCGCCGCCACCCGCGAGCAGGATACCGGCGCCGAGCAGATCAACAAGGCCATCCAGCAGCTGGATCAGGTTATCCAGCAGAACGCCGGGGCCACGGAGGAGATGTCCTCCACCGCCGAGGAGCTTTCCTCCCAGGCCGAGCAGTTGCAGAGCGTCATCGCCTTCTTCAAGATCGATAGCCATGGCACGGGTCGGGCAGTGGCGCATGGCGGAAGGAGTGGCTCGGGCAGGAAATCCCATCATCCTCCTCAGATCGCCCATGTCAAGGCGACGGTCCATGACCGGCAGGCGCTCTCCCCATCCGGCAGGGGCACATCGTCCAAGGGGATGAATCTGCAGATGGATGATGCCCAGGGAGATGACCTGGATAGTTCCTTTGAGAAGTATTAAGGGCACCGGAACGGCTTTTGGTTTGCCTGTTGCCGGAGAAAGTTGTCTCAATACTCGGCGCTTGGCATTGAGCTGTTGATCATGGCAAGAATGGCTTGGGAAGATGCGACCGCAATAGCAATCAAGTGGAGGAGATAATGAGCGTTACGACAATAACAGTGACCACCCAGTATCTGACTTTTAAACTGGGGGAGGAGATCTTTGCCCTGGATGTGGCCAAGGTACGGGAGATTCTGGATTTCACCACGGTGACCAAGGTGCCGCAGACCCCGAATTACATGCGCGGAGTGATCAACCTGCGCGGCAGTGTGGTGCCGGTGCTGGATCTGCGATTGAAGTTCGGCATGAGCGCCACGGAAAAGACGGTGAACACCTGCGTCATTGTGGTTGACACGGTGCTGGATGGGGAGCCGATGGTGCTGGGCGTGCTGGCCGACTCGGTGCAGGAGGTGATAGACCTGGAACCGGAGCAGATCGAGCCGGCGCCTCGCATCGGCAACAGAATTAATATCGATTTCATTCAGGGCATGGGCAAGCATAATGAAATGTTCATGATGATTCTGGATATCGACAGGGTTTTTACCGCCGAGGTGTTGGCCCCGTTACAGGAGATAGTGGAGGAGTTGACCGGCGCTGCCCATGGCTAGATTTTCCGATAGTGATGCGAATGCACGGTGATTGTTGTTTGATGCGCTGTTTAACGATTTTTCAAGGGAAATGGGAATGTTTAAAAATATGAAAATCGGGCTGCGGCTGGGATTAGGTTTTGGCATGCTTCTCCTGCTGGTAGGGATTTTGGTCGGTGTTTCCTATCAGAAACTGCAGGGTTTAGACTATATGGTCAATAAGGTGGTTAATGACCGTTTCCCCAATATGCTTCATGGGAAGGAGATTTAATGATGCGGTTAATCTCACCGCACGAGCCAGTCGTGATATTATGCTGAGCTCTGATCCTAAGCATATTGAACAGCAGTATGAACATCTTGCTTCAGCCCAGAAGCAGATTGACCAAAATATGAAGACATTGCAGGATAGGATCCTGAGTGAGGAGGGGAAAAGGCAGATAGCCGTCATTGAACAAGCTGCAGGTTCCTACCGTGAACAGGAGGAGGAGTATCTTGGCCTGGTAAAGTCCGAGAAACGCGACCAGGCCCTGCAGCTGCTGATGGGGAAATTGAGCAAGGCGCAGGATCACTACATGGATAGTATTGAGTCGTTTGTCAGGTTGCAGACCGACAGGTACATGAGGCCGGCAAACAAGCGGACGACATGACCGGTGAAGCCATCAAGCTGCGGCGGAAATTCTGTATTGCCGGCACAATTCCCGATATCGAGCAGGTGGTTATCACCGAGCTGAACGGGACGCGGGTCGGTTTTGTGGTTGATTGTGTGATTGGAGAGCATCAGACAGTGATCAAGTCACTGGGCCCGGCTTTCAAGCAGGTGGAGGACGTCTCCGGCGCCACTATTTTGGACGACGGCAGCGTGGCCCTTATTCTTGATATTCCGCAACTGGTCAGGTCGGTGGAAGAGGAGAGCCGGCCAAAAAATATTCATGCACTTCATGGAGCAATGAACAGCTCAAGATGCGAAAATTTTACCCTCAATGGAGGACAGAAAGATGAGAGTAAGTGATTTAAAGATCGGCACCAGGCTGTTTTCCGGGATTTCCACGATCATCCTGCTGTTATGCTGTGTGATCACGTTTCAAATGATGAAGATGAATGTCATGGGGCATATGCAGGACGAGGCTACCAAGCTCAACGAAGATTCGGTCCATGTTCTGCAGATCGATATGCGGATAGATGAGCTTACCATGTTTGGGGCTGATTCCATCATTAACAAGGATGCGCGCGGCCTTGAGCAGCAGCTGCCGAAATACAGGGAAATAGGAACAAAAGATATTGAGACAATCATGCAACTGGTTGAAACGGCGGAGGAGAAAAAGGAGGCCGAGAAGTTTAAGGAAGAATATCAGAGTATTCTAACCTATTTTGAAAAGGATGTCCTTGGGGCGCTAAGCCGCGGGGATGCGTCGGAGATCCTCAAGGTCAACGAGGAACTGGACCTTAAGGCGGAGAACGTCATGCTGCCCCTGGAAAAGATGGTTGACTTCCTGCTCATGAAATCAAATACGGCTAATACTGAGTTTGATGCGGTGATTAAGAATTCATTGACCCTGGCCCTCGGCCTGGCGATTGCCGCCGTGCTGGTTGCTGCCGGTTTCACCTTGCTGTTGACCCGCAGCATAACCAAGCCCTTATATGAGGCGGTGGGGGCAGCCAATCGTCTGGCCCAGGGAGACATGAACACAAAAATTGTATCAAACAGCAAAGACGAAACCGGCTTGCTGCTCTCCGCCATGGGGAGCATGGTCGATGCCTTCAAGGGGATAACCGACGCTGCCAAGCAGGTGGCCCAGGGCAACCTGATGCTGGAACTCAAGAAGCGCAGTGCGGAAGATGAGCTGATGGAAGCACTACAGGATATGGTTGAGAAACTGAAGGAGGTGGTGCTGGAAGTCCAGTCGTCCGCCGACAACGTTGCCAACGGCAGCCAGGAGCTTTCGGCCAGCGCCCAGCAGATGTCCGAGGGCGCCACCGAACAGGCGTCCGCGGCCGAGGAGGCCTCTTCGTCCATGGAGGAGATGTCGTCCAATATCAGACAGAGCGCCGATAACGCCCTGCAGACCGAAAAGATCGCCACCAAATCGGCGGGCGACGCCCAGGAGGGTGGCGAGGCAGTGAATCAGACGGTTGGCGCCATGAAGGAGATCGCCAGCAAGATCTCAATCATCGAGGAGATTGCCCGGCAGACCAATCTGCTGGCCTTAAACGCCGCCATCGAGGCGGCCCGGGCCGGGGAGCATGGCAAGGGCTTTGCGGTGGTGGCCTCCGAGGTGCGGAAACTGGCGGAACGGAGCCAGAAGGCCGCGTCGGAGATCTCCGAGCTTTCATCGGCCAGCGTCGAGGTGGCGGAGAAGGCGGGTGACATGCTGAGCAGGATGCTGCCCGATATCCAGAAGACGGCGGAGCTGGTGCAGGAGATCAGTGCCGCCAGCCGCGAGCAGGATAGCGGCGCCGAGCAGATCAACAAGGCCATCCAGCAGCTGGATCAGGTTATCCAGCAGAACGCCGGGGCCTCGGAGGAGATGTCCTCCACCGCCGAGGAGCTTTCCTCCCAGGCCGAGCAGTTGCAGAGCGTCATCGCCTTCTTCAAGATCGATAACCATGGCACGGGTCGGGCAGTGGCGCATGGCGGAAGGAGTGGCGCGGGCAGGAAATCCCATTCTCCTCCTCTGATCGCCCATGTCAAGGCGACGGTCCA
>JAHILF010000165.1 GCA_018897105.1 Pseudomonadota bacterium | reverse complement strand
ATCAATGTCACACGAGACCCCCAAACCAATCTCTATCTCTTCCCCGACGAGCCCGAAACCTTTGAGCAGTTCCGAAAGCTCAAAGCAGGAATCATCTCCAACTTGGGTTGTTGACGGGGGTATCAACATGGGTGATCAAAAAAGGCGTCGATATCCGCGTCAACCACCCAACGGTAGCCCTGTTCATGAAACTCCTTGATCCGCATGACCGCCTGCCGGACCGACCGGCCCTGGCGGTAGGCGAAACTACACTCCTCGAACTCCTTTTCAAAAAGCGAATTGATCCGGTGCAGCACCGCGGTCTGCACAACCCTGTCCCTGACGGTGGGGATACACAGGCCGCGCGGTTCTCCGTTTTTCTTCGCCACCTGAATCTTCATAAGCGGCAACGGGAAATAGGTCCCATCATTCAACTCTGACCGCAGCCCAGCAAGATTGACAGCAAGCCTTTTCTCAAACTGCCCGATGGTCACCCCGTCCACCCCGGCGCAGCCATGGTTGTCTTTTACATCTTCAAAGGCGGCAAGAAGGGCAGCATGTTCAAAGGTAGCAGTTTTCATATTTTCAAAACGGGTCATGATCAAAAATAACCACATCGCCTGTCACCGGCGATCTGTAAATTAGTTTTCGGGCCTTGCCGTGCAGGGCATGAGCAACAGCAAGATAGAACCAAACGGGCGCCCTGCCGGTGAGCACGATTTCATTTCCTTCACCTGCGAACTCAAGGGCTTTGTCGATGTAAGCCGGCAAATCAGCGAGTTTGGCGGTTTCACCATAAAACAAAGTAAGATCGATTGAGATCACAGGCCAATACTCCCGGCCTCGGCTTTGGCAAGAATAACATCATAGCTGAGAACCTCATTGTCTCCCCCGGTTTGTATATATTGCGCCTTTATTTTCTGGTTAAAGGTTACCGAAGCGCCAACGATGCTTGTCGGTTTCTGACCACCGGTGATATCGATCATGATCTCATTTTCGAAATGTTTATTTTTGGCGATTAAATATAATAAAGCCCGAGTCAGCTCATCAAAGCTTTCAAAGTCACAACCAGTGTATTCAACAAAATTTTCCTGTCGGAACTCACCGGAATCCATAACGAAATCTGAGGAATCAACCAGTTTTGGCCGGTTGTTGTGCAAACCGAGTAAAACGAATCTGACTTTTTCCAGTTGCCCGTAACGTTTACAGATATTGAGAAATAAATGGACTTGCAGGAGTGATTGCCGGGAACAGCAGATTGTTACCGACTCGATGATTCCAAGGTGATGGTTTATAGCGCGGAGGGGCATCTCCCAGTTCCACCGAAGCTCTTCCTCGGTTCTCTTTTTTTTGATTGAAGCGAGATCATCAGAGATATTTTGATAGGAGAGGTGGAGTTTCTCAGGAATGCCATTTGTTTTTTCAAAATCAGGATGAACGGTCGAGAGAAAAAGGACCAAATGTTTTCGTTTCTGGGCTTTTTCATTTTGAAGATACCGGGTACGAGGTGGAAAAAATTTATCCCTTTGCCTGAAAAGCAACACAACCATAACAAAAAACAAACCTACCCACAAAATCCGAAATGGTGAAATTTCCCCCCTCTGCAACTCAGCCCATATCTGAAAGGTGTCCCAAAGGGAATTAGACGCCAAATTGGCAACAAGGACGGTAATCGCTGCCAGCAACCATGGCTTAAATTCGATAATCACATAGAAAAGAGGTTTAATTCCGGCTTGCAGATTCATTTTATTTGCCCCTCTGTTTTATTTAACAGGCTTGACGCAATTCGATCCTTTTAAAATAAACCAGTTTCGCAGGATGAGAAGCGCGTTTTTGCCTTGAAATGCATGTCTTGGCCGCTCTCTTTCTTCGCCCTGCGCTGTAATGAAAAGAAGTTTCTTTTCATATATTTCCTTGAGCCAGGCCGCCTCTTCATCATTTTTGACAACGGGCGGAGGCTCTTCAGGGCTTTCTACAGCAACCTCCGTCGCCCAATCCGGTTTGCCTCCTTCCGTAATCTCTTCGCTGAATTCTCCAAGTGCGTTAATGGCTACTTTTGGATAGTTGTTGTGATTGGGGGGGTACTCGATGATTTTATTGTTTGTCTCCTTGTTAAGGCGTAACACCTCAATTAGGTCATCGGACAGTCTGTTTCTGCCAGCCTTCAATAAATACCAGTCAGAAACTTTATCATTGACCAAACTGCTATAACGATCCGAGGGGCGGTAGATGGCGCTTTTTTCGCGATCAATGGAGATTTGGCAACTTCCCAGCCCAATAGCCTTGCCCAGGCCAATTTTATGTCCCAGGCCCTCGACCAATTCCAAGGCTAAAAGAAAATCTGAAAATTCCTTTTCAGAAATAATATCCAAATGAGTTCTGAATTGAAAAAGACACTCTGGAGTGGCGTATTCATTGATGGCAAATGTGCGTGGTCCTGGCGTTACTTTGAAATTTTTTGGTTTTTTGTGGTGGTAATAAAACTTCCTTCCCGCAAGAGCGCCCCCTGGTTTTTTGCTCTTACCATAGGTTGCGTGGTGATGAGGCTTGGGGCTATTGAGCTGTTTTATTATAAAGCTGCCAGTTTTAAGGGAGCCTGCAAGAAGTTGGGCATCGCTAAACCATATTCGTCCTTTACAATGAAAATTTTCCTCCCCAATTGTGCCGAATAAACTGCAGGCTGGACAAAGAAAGGATATCGCTTTGCATTGGCTGTTGAGGTATTTTTCGTCTAACTGATAGGAATATTGCCTGATATCATTTTTATTTTTTTTTGATTGCCCACTGGGTGCAACCAGAGTGAGGCAGGAATTAGTAATAGCTTCGTATATTGACCGCATCATGCCTTTTATGGATGTACTCTGAATAATTGGTAATCCATTGCTGTTTTTCAAAAAATTGAAAGCAATTGCGGTATTGTTGCCGCTTGGCTGGTGTCCGTCTTTTCCATGCAAGATCGAAATAAGAGGGGTTAGAGGTTTTAAATAGCATTCGAGAACCCCTGATAAATATTTTTCCTTCGGATACACATTAAGGCCCGGATATTCATTTTCCCGATCCGCCCCCCCATGTTTCAAGGAGACGAAATTGTACGGGTTAATTTGTTTCATAGCTGCACCCCCTCTTTCATGGTAAGCCCTACGCACCTGACAAACTCACCTTTCTCATGATGGCGGTATCTGCGTATTACCAACCGAGGCGTTTTTCCCTGTTCCGACGCCTTGTTGAGTTGTGCTGGTGTAAGGGTAAACGGATAGTGATGAACAACAGGTACTTCGTTCGCAAAAAAACAAGGCTCGCCATCCGGGTTTGATTCCGGGTCACGAGCCGGGTCGATCCAGTCGCCCCAGAGAATCATTTCTTCAATGTCCTCTTTTTCCGACTCCATCCTTAATTTGCCTTGCCAGTTAACCGCATCCGGGAGTTGATTTTCGTCATCAAGGATAATTACGGTATGTAATTGATTATGACCGCGCAAATGCCAACGGTACTCTCCGATATCACAAAAAATACGTCCGGCGGGCCACTCAGTAAGTTCATGCCAGTCAGGTACATTTTTTAGAAAATCCAATTTTGCTTTCATGATACCTTCAAGCCAGGCGTATAGGAAGATATCGGGTAGAGCTGGATGGGTGACAAGATTTTCAGCGTACGCGATGAGAGGGCTCATTGGATTTCCTCCCCGCCGGCCCTTTTGTTCAACTCGTCAATAAAACAGTTAAAGAATGGCGCTACGGTTTGCATGAATGACGGAATGTCCGTAACCTTTTTTTGGCAGTAGAAACTCATGGCTTGGGGTAAATCCGTTACGTGCTCGAATTCAGGCGCTTCGCAATTTATAATGCCGTAGTAGCCATTTTCATCTTTCATAAGGCTGGCAAGATGTTCAATTCGAGTGGTGGCCTTGGGATAGGTGAGGATAATATCTTTCACCTCACCCTTGACCAGGCCGAATCCCTTGGTTTTTCCATAGCCGATGGAAACCGTTTGTTCGGCAAAATCCCGAAAAACATAGGCCAGCAGGCCGATTTGCCACATTTCGAAATTGACAACGGATATCTTGGTGGTAAATTTCGTGTTTTCAAGAACATGAAAGTGCATATTTGCTCCACCACCTTTTTCGGGACTGTAGACTCCACCTGTGAAACGGTCGATGCCGATCATGTCACGGAATACCGAGGCATGTTGTTCAATATCGGCATCTGTAAAAGTGATGCGGCTCCCCAGGCCGGCACAGCCGAACAACCTGCAGGCAGGACAGGCCTGGCAATATATACTCTTCTCCTTCCCGGCTTTTGCCAATCGCTTGGAACAGCTAAGCAATGTGCGGTCGGCCTGTTTTCCCTGTAAAAAAGGGTCGCAGGCCGTCAACCCATCCTCTGCATTTTCCGGCAGGAGCGAACGAATGATGCGCTCTGCCTGGGCACGAAAGGGGCCGCGGATGGATGTGCCTGGCACAAAAAATGGCAGCTCAGGGGGCTTGTTTTTGCTTTCCCGGGCGGCCTTGTCAAAATCAGCTTTTGTCGACCGGCTGAGGAATATGCAGTCAGGGAAGATCTCATCCTTCTTTTTATGGATTGCTTTCCATTCGGTAAACCGTTCATCGCGAATAAGCAAAGGGCCGCTGCATGTCAGTTCCCAAGTAATGTCAGCCTGGCACAGTTTTCTTTTGAGCATCACAGCACCTCCTGCCATGTCACGGACTGCTCCACCAGCTCGTTGCCAGATTGCAGGGATTGCCAGAGGGCTTGGGGATCTGCAAAACAGGTTGTCCGATAATGTAGCCCATCGATTTTCCGAAGTTTGATCCTGCCCATGCCGGCCGCCTTTTTCCCGCCAGCCTGAAGACCCTGTGTGAGCAGGCGCAGGATAAGGGTTATCAATTTCTTGTCCGATTCTGTCGCCACGTTTTCAACCTGCATCCTGAATGAAAAGAAAGGTCCGTCAACACCAGGTTCCAATACTTCATAATCAAACTTGGCGCCGTCACTGGCAGCCCCGGTATCCCTGTCAATACCAACTCCGTCACGAATTGCCCCTGTAGGTTCTTTGCTGTCCTCAACAGGCAACGCATCTCCAATTGTCAGCCGTGCGGCGTACATTGTAGAGCCAAACAGGCGGCAGATGGCGCAGAGTTTATCTGCCGCCGCCTGGGCCAAGAGTTGGTCTTCGGTTTTTCTGTCTTTCTTGTTCTTTTTTTCTTCTTTTTCCCGCAAAGCTTTTAGGTGATCATTCACCTTGTCGGCGCACCCCTCGGGCTCGAAGAGGAGACAGCTTGCCATGCCTGTTGCTGATTCGCCGACCGCAGCGAGAATCCGTTCCAATTCTGCGCGAATAGCCCCGCGCAAACTGGTGCCCGGAATATATGGCTTCCCGGATGCTGTCCTGATAAAGGGGGCATCTGTTTCATCCGATGCGACTCCCGCGGAAATCCGCAAAGCGGTTTCAAGCTGCAGTTGCCCGGTGAACGTATAGCGGTTGTGTAACTGATGATGTCCGAAAGGAATACTCATGGCGTACCTCCTACATTTAACGGCATGGGGTTGCCGCAGGTTGCCTCATATTTGAACAGTCCATAAACATTGCCCCAGAATTGCCGCATGGCGGCGAGGGGATCAGGGGGGCCGCTGGGTGGTTTTTCATCCGGAGGTCGCGCTTCGAGATATTTTTGTTTGTCAATCCAGAGCAGCAGGGTCTCGCCAAGCGAGTCTTTAATATCCGCCGGAGTGTCACTGATTTGAGGCTCAAGAAGCCAGGAGACTTTTCCGTCCCGTTCTTCTTTATCTCTCAACTTTTCCAGTTGCTTATGGATAAATTTTCTCAGATTCTCGCGGGCCTCGGGCAATGATTTGGCTGTTTTCATGATCCCGTCAACTTGCGCCATCTGAGACCCAGTCAAGCGACCAGGCTGAAAACCCAGTTGGTAAAAAAAAGAGGCCTGCCGCAGAAATTTTTCTTCCTGCCGCAACATGGCTAATTTCCCCGTAAATATTTTCAGCAATTGTTCAGCCATTCTTCCCGATCTCCTTGTCCGGTTGATAATGAAAAGGATGCCAGAGAACCACCAATCCGAAGCCTTCGCCGTTGTTATCTCCGACCCAGCCAACCCCGTTTCCCGGGGGAATGTGTGGATTTGTCATTCCTTCTTTTGATTTAAAGAGAAAGACACTCCCGGCGCTGACTGCCAACCTGGGAATACGGGGCAAACACAGGGGCGGGCCATCAAAACCGAAGACAAGTCGTGTTGCGGCAAAGGCCTCGTAATGAAGTTCTTGCCACTCATCGGGTTTGATACCCAGAGACCCAAGCTGTTTTAC
Source organism: Pseudomonadota bacterium (assembly GCA_018897105.1). GTDB lineage: Bacteria > Desulfobacterota > Desulfobulbia > Desulfobulbales > SURF-16 > SURF-16. Next base: position 5,806 of record JAHILF010000165.1, on the reverse strand, counting down.
TGTTGGGGCTGTCGTGTCGCGCTGGAATTCATCCTGAAAGAGCGCATCACTTAAAAACGTGACTGCCAATCGGGGTCCATTATCCTTAAAAAAATTGATACGTTCATTGGCTGCCGTCGATGGGGAAAGCGCAAAGGGCTCTTGTTCAACTATTTCCACCCAGCCCTGTCCTCGTGACTTGGCCCTGCCCAAGCCCGCTGCAGACGAGCTTGCGAGAAGTTCACGCAAAGCAGCGGCACAGGAATCAGGCGATTCAATTACGCCGACAAAGTCCTGCCCTTCCTCAATCACCCGTTGACTGTATAGTTTGCCGCTGGCAGCAGCACCCCGCACCGGATCAATGGCGGTTCGGGTAATAAGCCTTTTTCTGACCTGCACAAAGGAGTAGGTTTCAGAATTCCAATGGCCCTCAAAATAATCCACGCTCTGCCCGCATTGAGGACATTGTTTTGCCTCCCCGCTATGCAACAGCAAATCGACAACGCCATGGGTTTCCTTATCTGGAGGATCAAGCTTGCCATTGCCGAGAAATCCGCCATAATACTTACAGCTCCGGGCGGAAAGGGGAATAACCTGCGCCCCATTGATTGTGGAGCAGCCGTACCGAACTTCTCCGCTCAAAAAAAGTGTGTTGAAAAGCACGTCATCGGCTTTCCCTCCCTGACTTAGGTAACGGTGGGCAAGAAATCCCCGCATGGTATTCCCAGGTATAAAGTCTAAGGTTTCCAGCAGGTTGTAGGCTGGCGGTCCAGCTGTGATCAGCAGAGGGCTTTTTGTTGTAATGCGGAATCCTATCCTTATCATCCCTCACCTCCTGGCATTTCGATCTCAATACCCTTTGCAAGAAGCCCCCGGCCAACGGCCTTGCGACTTCCGATCTTATCCACCATGCGGGCCGATAACTTGAGAAAATTTCTTTCCGCCGCGCTGATGTCACCCATCACCATGATTGTTCCGGAAAATCTGGCCATGGCGGGCACGGTCTCATCAAAAAAAAGATGATCAGGCATGGCAGTGCAGCGGACGCGGGAAAGAGCAATGCCCGGCCGAATTTCCGTATCGTGGTGCATTACAGGGTTGACGCGCAGTTGATGTATTGCCCGAATATACTCTTTGTTGGTTTCATCGAGTTCTGCGGCACCAATCCAGAGACGAGCCTGAATGGCTGCATTCCCGAATAGCTTGCATAAAGTGCATGGCGGTGAGGACATTTTGCAATCAGGCATTTTTTCATCATGCAACCATAAGCCATTCATTGAACCAGGATCGACGCTTCGGAGGAGACGCTCGGCAACAAAACGCCAACGGCCCTTGATTGATGAACCAGGAATGACGGCAATTCCTTCGTGATCTCGAACAACCATGCGGTCCACCAGACCAGCAGCCGAAAGACCACTGTGAATACTCACAGGTGAGGAGAAATGCAGGGCAAACGCCCATTTTTCAATCATGACTTCCCTCCTCGGCAGGTGATATTTTGGTAACGATTTCTTTACAGGGCAAGGGATGGATAAAGTCGTAAAGTTCTACAATTTCTGTCAAAGGAGTGGTCCATTCTTTTTTTTCATCAATACGATACGGAAACCTGTCGAGATGATTGTAAAGAAGGGAATGAAGTGTTGTATTATTCCCTGAAGCGCCACTTGAAGCCAACCTCTCGCGGAGGCGCAATGCTTCATACTGTGCCAAAAGCGGCGGTTGGAACAACGCCGCGTAGAGTGCTTTTAATTTTGTCCGGGGTGTTTTTCCCTCTTTCAACTTTCTGATTGTATTTAAGAAACAAGCTGCCTCACTTGTTGTATAGGGGCGTTCCGTGAGCCTGATTTTATCTCCTGTCTGGGTTGTGCCTGGTTCATATTCCTTTTGGCGTCGTTGCTTGATGGTTTCGCTACTGCTTTCCGAAATCACCATGAAATCCAATGTTCCTGTTATCTCTCCATTTTTATCGCCGGAAGCATCACGGTTTGCCAGGTCCGCTGATTTTTGTTTGGCAAGTTTCATGAGATCGGCGGCAATTGACATCAAGTCGCTGACAGGATAATGAGCATGGGCAAGAACCACGCCTGCCGAGGATGTTAAACCGCGGGGTGCAAAAGAAAGCGGCAGCTTAAAATCTTTGATGTATTCTTGTTGCAGCTTCACGGTTTTCTGCTGGAAGAGTTCAAGGAAACGAACCGCCACATCCAGGACGTTATGGGCAGGTAGCGCAAGCATGAAATCATCTCCTCCTGCCATGATAAATTCTGCCGGTATACGACGCGCCAACCCATCTTCAGTCTGCTCTTCTTTAATTTCTATGCATTCAAGAACGGCCTCTACCGCAGCTTCTCGGGTAGCTCTATCAACAATTTCAGAAAAAGCCCGTAACGATTTTTTTTGTGCTGTGTCTGAGGTATGATCGGCGCCTATTTTTTTTACGAATTCTCCCATGCGGTTCCCATCCGCGTAAATGAAACCCATATAATTTGATGGTTTGGATTCACAGCCAATATCATCGAAATCCTGCGGGAGGAGCGTCAAGTAGCCTGCCTTTTCGTTATACCGTGCAAGGGTCGTAAAAATGAATTCCTCGCTGTAGGTCTTTTGCAGGTAATCGGCTGACTTCAAGGTTTTATAACCGGAATGTGACGGCTTGATGTTTCGGTAAAGATAATTGACTTGGATTCTCTTTTGCTGACATGATCTGCATAATCGGTGTTCGCCGTGCTCTTGAAATACGTCACAAGCTGGCTCTTGACCACACGAGGTGCATGGCTGGAGCCAACGACCAGCCAGAATCGGAACCCCTTGCATCCGGCCCGTTTTGTTTTTCCGTGTTTCATTTACAACCCTTGAAATTAATGAGCCAAAATTTTCTCCGTTCTTTCTCTCGACCCATTCAACTGATATTTTGGCGTTAGTGGTTGCTTTTCTGTAGAGATCATGCACTTGCTTCCTGAATTGTTGCGAATGAATCTCATCTTTGAAGAGGATACGGCCTGTACCTCCTCCCAGGTAAATTTCCTCATAAATGTCATCAGGGAAATTTATCAAAATTTTCTCTTTGATTTCTTTGCGGTTAAGGAAATCAAGGAGAACACTGGCCCCCCTGGTTTCTCTCATGAAAGGCGAGGCAAATAGATACGATTTTACCTTCTGAGTTTCTATCGCGACAAGATACTTCATGCCTTCTTTTTCAGTCATTTTACACTCCCGATATGGATGTGCCGGATTGTCACTTTTATTCTTTTAAACTTTAAAATTGCCGAATCTAATGATTCCATGGCCCTCTTTGATTTTATTGTCCGAATTGGTGAATTATGTTGTTTTGGAGTAATTGTCTCCCACCCTCACCATCCCCAACCCAAACGCCGTCTGTTTCCCCAGATGCGTCGCCTCGCAGTACTTGAGCAGCGGCAGAAACTCCGCCAACTCCCCTTCATAAATCAGGGTCCCCTGCAACCCGCCCATGAGCATGCCGGTTTTCTGGCGGTTGCTTTAGCGCCTGATGCCCTGTGTTTTGTGAACGTCCTGACCGTGAAGCATGGTCAAGTCAACTCAATCTGTGCAGCCTTGCCATGCACCATTTCTCGCCGGAACCGGACGAAACTCTTTGACCGGAAGCGTTCCATAATGTATCCTGAAAGAGTCAGAATGATCTTTATGACTCTTTCAACGAGGTGAGAATAATGTCAAAAATTTCGGTTGCCGAGGCCAAAAGTCATCTTTCCGAACTCATTGCCAGGAGCGCACACGGCCATGAACGATTCATCATCACCCGCCGCAACCGTCCGGTGGCCGCGCTGGTCAGCATCGAAGACCTGAAGGTCATCGAACAGCACCAGGAGCGGCAGGGGCTTGCCGCAGTAGCCGGAAGCTGGCCCGATTTCACCGAGGTTGCCGATGCCCTTGGCGATATCGCCGAACTCCGCCGACAGGGAGGAGTCGGCCGCGATGTATCTCTTTGATACCGACATCATCACCAACATATTCAAAAAATCCCCTTCGCCGTTTCTGCTCGATCGTCTGGCCGAAACCGCAAAAAACGCTCAGCACATCTCCACCATCACCATCAGCGAAATCGTTTACGGCGCCTGGAAAAGCGGCAAGCCGCAACACCATCTGCGGAACCTTGAAGAAGTACTGCTGCCCGCTGTCAATATCGTCGGGTTCGACTCCAAGGCCGCTTACATCTGCGGCAGCCTGCGCGCCCGCCTGGAACGGGAGGGCTTGCCGCTTGGCCTTGCCGATCTGGAAATAGCCGCTATCGCCATTGCCAACGATCTCACTCTGATTAGCGGAAATCTCCGCCATTTCCAGCGCATCCATGAGCTCAAAGTGGAGAACTGGCTTATCTGATTTGGCGTCCAACGGATGCCGTAACCCGTCCTTCCACCGCTGGAGGCTATTTGAATGAAGGCCACCATAATTTGCTCTCACTCCCCATCTCCCGCCCCGATCAGTATCCTCCCCAACCCGAACGCCGTCTGTTTCCCCAGGTGCGTCACCTCGCAATACTCAAGCAGCGGTAGAAACTCCGCCAACTCCCCTTCATAAATCAGGGTCCCCAGCAACCCGCCCATGAGCATGCCGGTTTTCTGGCGATTGCTGTAGCGTTCGATATCCACCCAGCAACAGTCGCTTTCCTTCGTCACAACCTGTTCCGCTCTACTGACCAGGCCCCGGTAGTCGAGCTGGGGTTCCCCCTGGCCAAAGGCCTCCTCAAGGGTGGATATGCGGCGCAGGGCGGCGCGGATGAGCAGGTGAAAGGGCAGAGTTTGCTGGAACCGGTTGTCGTGTTTGAGGCGCAGCGGGGTGAGAAGTTTAACGGTGAGGGAAGTGACATGATTGGTGGGTGGAGGCAGCAGGTCAAGGGCCTTCAGGGTGTGGCCCTGAAGGAGAATCTTTTTATCGCCGTCATAGAGCCTGACGCCATCTGCCTCGACAGCGGCCAGGTTAAAGCAGCCGCGGCCGTTTTCCTCTTTCCGGCCCAGGCCGGTTTCGCCCATCTGAGCAACCGCGTAGATGATATGGGGCAGGAAGTCATTGGCCGTGCCGAAGAAGGTGAGGCCAAAGAGGAAAGCATCGCCCTTCTCGTACGCTCTGCCGTTGTCGGCAGGCGGCTGCAGCACATAGGGATGAGGCCGGACGGCTGTTCGCGTTCTGTTATTTCCCCTGTCCGCCGGGATGGCATGGGGTTCAAAGATAAGGGAATAGACGCAGGTCTCGGAGAGGAGGCAGTCGGCGCAGGTTTTGCGACGAAGGGCGCAGACCACCTTTTTCAGGGCGTGGCCGAACGCTCCCCGCAGCATGGAGCCTTTGAAGGCCGGCAATGTCGCCGGAGAGGTGAAGCGGCATTGAAAAATATACCTGCCAAACAGCATAAACGCCCCCATTGTCCGATCTTATTCAGGTGTCTTGATGAAGGGGGGGAAAGAAGGGGTCAGAAAGCAGTCTCTTTCTTTCGTTAAATATGTGTCATCCTAACTATTTATACTCCCATTAACAAATAGATTCGCTAAAAGCAAAATAATTATTTGTAAAGGACAAAATAAAAAATAACATTGTAGTTTAACGGGTTACAATACTTGAATGCGGGGCAGATGCCATTGTGCCGAATGTCGACCGCTCCCATATTAAAAAGTCGCAAAGCTATACCTTGAATATAGAAAGTTAATTCTGTGATTTCAATGCCGTTAACTTAAGAAAAACTGACTACACTCGTCGTCACCCCGGCGAAGGCCGGGGTCCAGAATTGTCGTAACTACCTGGATTCCGGCCTTCGCCGGAATGACGAACCTGGGCTCAGGCAACCGGCGAAAAGGCT
>JAHILF010000023.1 GCA_018897105.1 Pseudomonadota bacterium | reverse complement strand
TCCCCATTTTTTTTTGAGCCTTTTCGATATTTCCGAGGAGCCTTTATGCCTTAAAAACCTCGGGGTCTGGGGCAGAGCCCCAGGTGGAAGGAATTGTCCGGCTACCATTTGCGGATCATCCCTCAAACAATGTGACGAACCATCCATCAATTACCGTGAACGGTCTCACATAGATGAAAATTCACCGACAAATAAATTTGCTTGAATTCAAGGTACGTGCAACTTGATTATTAAAAAGCAAGCGCCCCAATTAACCGCCTTCTTGTTCGTCACTCCCTTGGGCATTACAACCTCCATAACAAGGAGGTGGTGGTGGTTGTGATCGCTGAACATTGACCCCAAGAAATTATTTTTTGCTATCCTCTTCTGTTCACCTGTGCTGGCTGGTGTAGTAAATCGTTCAGCCTTTGAGGTTGCCAAATCCAACATCAGAGTATGCTAAATTATCCCCAGATTGCGATGTCTACTGTTATGTTGCGAGTTGACCTATCTAATTGAAATAAAAAGATTTTCTTGATGCGCTATCGATAGTAGCATTTTTCTTTTCATTTCAGACGGTTTTGCTGTTTTCAGAAGTCATTCTCCTTTTTCATGCAACATAACTTATCTGAATTTTTCCTACTTGTCCGTCAACCTTATCGGGGATCAAAGAGCCCCTAAAGGCTATCAAGCCAATTTAAAATTTCCTCCCTGTTCTCCCAGTCGATCAATTCATCTATCTTGTCATCCTGATTCAGCAGTGACTGTGTGTAGGTGATGAATTTTTTCTGGATCTGCTGCCGGTGCCCTAAATCAAGGTGCAGATAGACCGTGGTCGATTGCACGCTGTCATGACCGAGACGGTTTTTTATGTCGGATATGGGGTGCCCGGCCAGGAGCATATTCACCGCGCAGGAATGCCTGAAGCTGTGGGCAGGGTTGAGATCTTTCAGCCGTTTCGCCGGCAGGACTTTTTCCAGATATTTACGGCAGAGCCGATATATCCCGTGCCGGGTGAGTTCCTTTCCCCGCTGATTGAGAAATAAGCGATTACTGTAGAGAGGATGTGGTGCAATCCGGTATTTTTCGATATACCGGCAAAGGAGATCCGTCGTTTTGGGCCAGAGGTTTATCATTCTGAAGCGCCCACCTTTGCCGAGAATGGCCAGCGTTTTTTTCTGCGGATCAAAGAAGTCGAGATCAAGCGCGGCCACTTCGCCGGCCCTGGCGCCGGAGTCGAAAAGCAGACTCAGCAGGGTGTAGTCCCTGAAGCCTTGTGCTGAGCGGAGATCAACGGAACCGAGGACAGCCAGAATTCCATCTTGATGCAGAAAGCCGATTATCTTTCTGTGGGAGCGCTTCTTGGGAATAGCCAATATCCTTGCCGCAACATCCCGCATGTCCGGATGCATAAAAAGAATCATCTTGGCCAGAGATTTTATGGCTGCCAGCCGGTGATTTCTGGTTCTGGCAACATTGCCCCGCTCTTCTTCGAGACAACCAAGAAATTTCACAATCAGTTCCGGAGTGAGTTGCTCAACCTGCAAAGAGTCGATGGGGGTACCAAGTGCGTCCCTGGCAAAGGGCAGAAAGAGAGAGAAAGCATCACGGTAGGCTTTGATCGTATTGGACCCGCACCCTTTGATCCGGGGGAGATACTGCCCGAAGAATTGGTGAATGCAGCTTGAAAGTTTCATAGTCTCGATGGGTACGAAGTTATAAAATCAACGAGATTCCGGCGCTGGTCGGCATCGATCAGTTTGAGGTAATAGATGGTATAGATGTATTTTTTGTGGCCCATGTATACCGCAAGAACCGGCAGCGCATTCTGTGGTGAATCACCCCGTTTTTTTATCCGTCTGAGGGTGTTGACTGCAAAGGAATGCCGCAGACTGTGCGGGGTTGGTGCACTGATGTTGGTGTTGCCGATGATCCGTTTAGGTTGGGCAAGTCCGATTTCTCTGACTGCCTGGTGGAAAAAATTGCGAACCTGCGCATTATACAACCCCTTTCCGGGACCGCTGACCAGAAGGTACGGATTATGATTATCCGCAGGCAGCAAGGCGCTGCGAAGGCATAGATAATCCGCCAGGTGTCTTGCCACGTCAACAGGGATGGGAATCAAGCGATCCTTGCGGAACTTTGTCTCTCTGATAGAGATTGTTCTTTCATCAGCCCTGAAATCCCTGAGTTTTAGCCGCAGAGGCTCAGAGATCCGCAAGCCGCAACGGGCCAGGAGCTGCAGAGCCAGACAACACCCCATGTCCTTGAGGAAAAAATTCTGATTTTCTCTCCGGACTTGTCGCCAGGCCGCTTCGAGCAGATGTTTCGTCTCCTGCTCGGAGAAAATAAAGGGGATAATGTTATTTTCCTTGAAACGGGGAATCCCGGCAAGCGGATTATGCTGACAGAACTCAATGCGTACGAGGTAGTGAAAAAAGCCGCGCAAGGCATAGATTACTCCATTTATCGTGTTCTGATTTATCGCAAGATCAGTCCGCATCCGCAGGAAGAACAAAGGTGTCAGCATCTTGAGCGTGGTAACGTTTTTCGTCACCAGGTAACGATCTAAGAGTCTCAGACCGTCCATTGCTTTTCCGGAGTAACCAAGGCTGCCGCGATACTCGAGATACTTTTCCATCTGTGGCGCGAGGAAGCTTTCAAACGATTTCGCCAAGAACAACCCTCCTCATGAGTTTGATGTGAATATGGAGGTATCTTCTGGTGGCATCGATGTCGTCATGCCCGAGCATTTCCTTGATCTCAAAGACCGAGACCCCGGCCTCCAACAGGTGCTGGGCATAGGTGTGACGCAGCCAGTAAGGGGTAGCCTCTTCAGGCAAGCCGGCCTTTCGCATACATGCCTTTATGGCATAGGACACATTCGGTTGGCTGATAGGGTCGTTGGGCCGTTGGCATCGCAGGAAAAGCTCGCGATATTTATTCTCCGGACGGCCTTCGACCACATAGGCGACAATAGCCTTGAGTGTCTTTGGCGGGATTGGCAGCGTGATAGGTGAGCCGGCCTTACGATCTTTTATGCGCATCTCTGCCTTGCTGAACTCAATATCATCCAGGGTGAGCCGACAAATTTCCTGAGGACGCAGTCCCATGGTATACGCGATATGAATCATGGCGTTGGTTCGCAAATCCGCAGGGGTTGACAGGCTCATGCTGTCAAAGAGTTGTTGAATTTCGTCAGTGCGCAAGAAGCAGGGTGGTTTTGTCCGATGAAATATTCGCGGCACTTTGAGCAAAGCGGCAATGTCTCGTGTAAGTTCACGACGCTCATGATACAGGTATTTCAGGAAAATTTTGAAGCAACTCCGGTTAAATTTCTGGCTGTGCCGGGCATAAGCTGCATTGTATTGGCGTTCAAAGGCATCTACCTGCTCGATTGTTATGGCCGAAAGATTGATAGTGTGCCGCTTGAGATAGCGCTGGAAAGCCTCGAGAACCCGACGTGTATGCTGCACCGTTTGTTCAGTATCATAACGGGCCGTGGCGCAATAATGCAGATAGTCCTCAAAAATGCCGGGCAGTTTTTGTCTTGATTTTAATGGGATGGGCTGAGAGATTTGCTTTTGTTGATAAAGAAATCTTGCCAGCCCTCGAACCGCGGATCGTCCTTTTTTACCGTCGTCCTGCTGCATAAATTCTTTCAATGTTTCAAAGGTAAAGATTTCGTCCCATTTTTTCGGCTGCCGTTCCACAAAAAGGCGGAAATCCTGAAGAGCCTTCCTCCGAGCGTTGATGTATGTATCCGGATATCCCTGTTCGATGAGCTGCAGGAGATATTGCTCAACTGTCTGCGCGAGTTTGGGTGAATCCTTATGATTCATGGTCACGGCTCAAGTTGCCGGCGAATGATTTGCCCGATGGTGGCGGGATCGGCCGCTGCCATTGCTTCCCTGGTTTTGAGCAACCTGGGGGGTTGGACCACAGGAACCCGCGGCAAGGAGAGGACCTGAAAAAAGGTGCCGTCAAAGGCAATCAGGTCTTTTTCTATCAACTGGTCACGGGCAACGATATAGTCTTCCACAGAGAAACGGAGCAAAGAGCAGATCTTGTCATAGTGGTAATAGGAAAGTCCCTGGCGGTCGGCCGCAAGCAACAGGAAAAAGTACAAGAGTAATTCATGCGGGCTGAGGCTGGCAAAGAAACCGCTTCTCAGAAAACGGTGACTGATCCAGGCAAAACTGCCTTCTATCTTCCTGATGCGCTGGCTGACAAGGGGTTCTTTATTGACCATGTGCTCCTCCAACATGACAAGATGGCTTGATACTGATCGCTGTAAATATCTTCTCCCATAGCCCCGCCGTGGAAAATGCGCCACAACCACACCGCCTTCACCGCAAAAATGGCAGCAGGCAATGCTAAACGGGACATCGTGAGGGAGCTTATCATGCGGAAAAGCGGGTGTTGAAGATGCATCAGCCACGGTTTTTTGCGGATCGTGCCTTCTTCGCCTTCTTTCTGCTTGCCGGTGGGCCTCTCGGCCCTTCAGTGTCTGGCGATATTTTTTCTGCGCTCGCGGTGTGCTTCGCGCTGGGAAGTCTGCCGACAAGCATCACAACAGTAGGCCTGCCCCCGCCAACAGCTCCGGCAGATATAAAAAATCCTGGCACACCGCCGGCACGAAACAGCCTTCAGTAAAGTGATTTCCATTCTTGCGTACTTGCGCAAAAACGGAAGCCGTGGTTATTATGAAGGTGCTGGTTGGGCTTCCGTATTTACGGGATGTCCGTAGAAAGGCTCGAAGTGGCTGCTTCGGGCCTTTCGTTCGTTATGGGTACTTTCCAAGTACTGATTATTCAAGAAAAGAAAGAAAAGGAACAAGATGCAAAGAAAAAGGATGAAGAAGAGATAAAAAAAAAGAACTACGGAAGGGAAAAAGAAAAGCAAACAGAGAAGAAAAAGACACAACATAACTAATCGCGCAACATAACTACTGTCAGGTCAAACGTTCCCCCTTTTACCCCATCTGCTACTCGCCGATGATCTTCACCAGAACCCTTTTTCTGCGGCGGCCGTCAAATTCGCCATAAAAAATCTGCTCCCAGGTGCCGAAGTGGAGTTTGCCTTCGGTCACCGCCACAACGACCTCGCGCCCCATCACCTGCCTTTTCAGGTGGGCATCGGCATTATCCTCGTAACCGTTATGGCGATACTGGGAAACAGGTTCATGGGGGGCAAGCTTTTCCAGCCAGACATCGTAATCATGGTGCAGACCGGACTCGTCGTCGTTGATAAAGACCGAGGCGGTGATGTGCATGGCGTTGCACAGCAGCAGACCCTCTTTGATGCCGCTTTCCGACAGGCATTTTTCCACCTGGGGGGTGATATTGATAAAAGCCCGGCGGGTGGGCACCTCAAACCAGAGTTCCTTGTGAAAGCTTTTCATTTTGATCATTTCTCCTTATTCCAGTTTGCAATCAAGATGTTGCCATCATGCCATTCCCGCCGCCCCCCTCGGGGGGATAAACTCCAGCGGGATGCCATGGATTCCGGGTCGCGCTTCGCTTGCCCGGAATGACGTCTTGGTTGCCTGTTCGAAGCAGGCTGCAACCTGCCTGACTGCGCTGTGCCGTGCTGATCCGGGCAAGGTTCAATTTCTACTTATCACGCAACATCGCTTAAAAACAGTATTTTTTTTAACATTTGTTTTCTTCTGTCGAATGCATTTGTTATAGTGATAGGAAGTTTCCAAATGACAAACAGCAGGACATGGTTTTTCTCCGTGGAGGGCAGCGCCTCTCCCGAGATTGATCCAGGGGGGATTATGAAGAAGAAGCTCGGCCTGGCAATGGCGCTTTTGCTGGGGGTGATTATTTTTACCCTGCAGAATACGGAAATGATAAGTATCCGTTTTTTGTTCTGGCAGTTTTCGCTGTCCCGGGCGCTCATGCTGTTTCTTGTCCTGGGCATCGGCATTCTCCTCGGTTTCCTGCTCGGCTCCTACCGCAGAAACGCCCTCACTAATGATGCCGACTTTTCGCAATGGAAAGATGATACCGGGAGGGATGCATGAACCTTTCCCCTCTGTTTACCCCGCAATCGGTGGCGGTCATCGGGGTGTCGGCCAGTAATGACCGGCATCCAGCCAATGTCATCTTTTTCAAGAATCTGCTGCGTTATCCGGTCAAGACCTATGCGGTGAATGTCAAGGGCGGCGCAATCGACGGCGAGCAGGTCTTTCCTTCCGTGAGCGCCATTCCGGGCAGCATCGATCTGGCGGTGATAGCGGTGCGCGCCGAATATGTGCCTGCCGTGCTTGAGGAATGCATCGGCGCGGCTGTCAAAAGCGCCATTGTCATCTCCGGCGGTTTTTCCGAGGTGGGTCAGGATGATCTGCAGGCCCGCCTGGTCAGCATTGCCGCCGGGGCCGGTTTCCCCTTTGTCGGCCCCAACTGTCTGGGTATCTACTCCCCCGGGGTGGTGGATACATTCTTTCTGCCGACGGAGCGCATGGTGCAGCCTGTCGCCGGTGATGTGGCCGTGGTCAGTCAGAGCGGCGGTATCCTCGTTGATCTGCTGGTTAAATTTGCCCGGGAGGGTGTCGGCATATCAAGCGCCATCAGCATCGGCAACAAGGCCTATATCCGCGAACTGCAGTTGCTGGAATTCCTTGATGACGATCCACGCACCGGGGTCATCGTTTTCTATGTGGAGGGTTTTGCCAAGAATGAGGGCCGAGCCTTTGTCCAGCGGGCGGCAAAATGCCGCAAGCCGGTTATTGTTCTCAAGGCCGGCAAGACCAGCGAGGGAAGTGCGGCCGTGTCAAGCCATACCGCCTCCCTGGCCGGCGATTACCGGGTGTTTGCCTCCGTCCTCGCCCAGTACGGCATCATTGAGGCGCGCAATGAATTGGAACTTGTTTCCTTCTGTGAGGCCTTGAGCTGCTATCCCGATACCGTGATCAAGGGACGGGTGGGTATTATCAGCGGCAGCGGCGGCCACGGGGCCATGGCGGTGGACGCCTGCGTGGGCGGCGGGCTCGCCGTGCCGCGTTTTACCGAAGCCGTGCAGCAGTCACTGCGCAACAGTCTGTCCGAGAGCATACGCACCATCGCCTCGGTGGCCAATCCCGTTGACCTGACCGGCAGCGCGGTGGAGAACGACTTTATCGCCGCGGTGGAGGCCTTCTGCGAGATCGCTGACATCGACAGCATCCTGCTGCTCATGCTGCCTTATCTGCCCGGCATCAGCGCTGATCTCGGGGCGCGGCTCAGCAAGGTATACCGGCGCCACGGCAAGCCCCTGATCGCCTATGTGCCCCATGTTGAAAAGTACCGGATGCTCATCGAGGGCTTTGAACTTAACCGGGTCCCGGTGGCATCCTCGATTGAAAGCGCTGTTCATATGACCTCTGTACTCAGGAGATGCCGGCTGTGTTGACCAAAGCGATGATGGATATGCTGCACCGTGGCAGGGAGAACGGCTGGCTGCTGGAGCCTGAAGCCAAGGGGCTTTTCGCCTCAGCCGCTCTGCCGGTGCCCCGCTTTGCCTGGGCTCTGGATCTGCAGGAAAGTCTGCAAAGTGCCGCGTCAATCGGCTATCCCCTGGTGGCAAAGGTCGTTTCTCCCGAGGTGATCCATAAGTCGGAGGTGGGCGGTGTGGCGGTGGGCATTAAAGACGACCGCCAACTGCAACAGTTTTATGAAAAGGTCAGCGGGTTACCCGGTTTTGTCGGACTGCTGCTGGAAGAAATGGTAACCGGCATTGAGTTGATCGTGGGGGCCAAGATGGACTACCAGTTCGGGCTGATTATTCTGCTCGGCATCGGCGGCACCAGTGTGGAGATCTATGGTGACGTGGCCATCAGGATGGCGCCCCTGACCGCATCGGATGTTCACTCCATGCTGCATGAGCTGAAGGGCGGGCAACTGCTGTCCGGTTACCGCGGCAGGGAGGCAGTCAATAAAGAGAAGCTGGTCCGGGTGCTGGTTGATTTCGCCGAGTTGGTGCAGGACATGGCCCCCTATATTGAGTCGATTGATCTGAACCCCCTGCTCTGTTCCGGGGAGGGCTGCGTCATTGCCGATGCCCGTATCATGCTCGGCGATGTTTTTCTGAAAACAGGCGAGGCTGATCCGTCTGTTACCGGATAGAGGATACGAGGACCGGATGGAATACAAGGATTATTATAAGACCCTTGGCGTTGAAAGGGACGCCGGCCAGGATGAAATCAAAAGGGCCTACAGGAAACTGGCCCGCAAATTTCACCCGGATGTCAACAAGGATGCGGATGCGGAAAAATATTTCAAGGAAATCGGCGAGGCCTATGAGGTATTGAAGGATCCGGAAAAAAGAACGGCCTATGACCACATCGGCAGCAGCTGGCAGGAGGGGCAGGAGTTTCGGCCGCCGCCTGACTGGAATGCCGGCTTTGAGTTCCGTGGAGGTGGTTTTAGCGATGCCTCGGGAAATTACAGCGATTTTTTTGAGGAGCTGTTCGGAGGGGCCGGCATGGGACGGAGCTTTCATGGGCGTCGTGGCGGCATACGAGCCAAAGGCGAGGATCACCATGCCAAGATCATGATCAATCTTGAGGATTCCTTTACCGGTTCGGTGCAGATCATTACGCTGCAGCTTACCGAAGTGGACGAGACGGGCCGGATAGTTGTGCGGCCGCATACATTGAACGTGCGCATTCCCAAGGGGATCATGGAAGGCCAGTCCATCCGTCTGGCCCAGCAGGGAGGCCAGGGCTTCGGCGGCGGTCCCCGGGGAGATCTTTATATAGAAGTCGCCTTTCATCCCCATCGTCTGTTCCGGACCGATAAAAAGGACATTTATCTGGAACTGCCGATAACCCCATGGGAGGCGGCACTTGGCGCAACGGTCCCGGTCCCGACCCTGGGCGGCCGGGTTGAGATGAAAATTCCAGCCGGTTCCCAGTCAGGGCAGAAGCTGCGTCTGAAAAACAAGGGGTTGCCCGGCACAACCGCCGGTGACCAGTTCGTGGTCCTGAAGGTGGTTGTGCCCAGGGCTGACTCGGAGGCAGCAAAGGAAATCTATGAAAAGATGGCGGCCGTCATGCCGATGAATCCGCGCAGCGCTCTTGGAGTCTGAGATATGGCAAATAAAAGAGACCAAAATTATCTGTTTCAGCCGCTGACCGGCATGATCCTTGACGATCAGGCCAGGCTTTCTTTCGAAGAATTGTGTGAAATCTGCGATATCAGTGGGGAAGCGATTTTGGCGATGATCGAGGAAGGACTGCTTGAGCCCCAGGGCAGGAGGCCTACGGAATGGCGTTTCAGATGCTATGAGGTCCGGCGGGTGCAGGTGGCCTTGCGCCTGCAGCAGGATCTCCGGGTCAATCTGCCGGGTGCTGCCCTGATCATTGATCTGCTTGAGGAACTGGAGGAACTCCGGCGCCGCATGGGATGATGTTTTGTTTTTTCGGTTTTTGCCGGGGGAGAGCCCGGGAGTCTGGGGTTGATCGCAGGATAGGCCGGTTTCTGAGTAGTGCAGGGGAAAATTGAAGATACTAAGGATGTCATTTATCTGATCAGTGCGGAGATTGTCAGACATTCGCCTGAAGTTTTTGAGGAATAAAGGATTGCCTGCCGTGAATAATCATAATGTGTCCGTGGAGTTTCCTAATCTGCCCGCCCGGCTGGGCGGGCTTGCCGATCTGGCCGAGAATCTCTGGTGGAGCTGGAACCCTGCCGCCCGCATGCTTTTTAAAATGATTGACCGGCAGGCCTGGAAGGCAAGTGTGCACAATCCTGACAAAATGCTGCGGGATCTGCCCCGGGAGGTGCTGGAGGCCGCGGCGAAAAAGACTGATTATATTCGCTATTATGATCTGGTCATGTCCCGCTATCGTAAATATATGGCCAACAGGCTCTGTTCACTTTTCCCTGACGCCGACAATCCTTCCCAGGTGACCATAGCCTATTTCAGCGCCGAATACGGCCTGCATCGCTCACTGCCTTTTTATGCGGGTGGCCTGGGCTTTCTTGCCGGTGATTTCATCAAGGAATGCAGCGATCTGAGTGTGCCGCTCATTGCCGTGGGGTTCATGTATCCGGAAGGGTATGTCAACCAGCGGATCAGTGAATCGGGCTGGCAGGAAAATATCAGCATCCAGCTCGACCGCAATCAGGCTGCGATTTCAAAGGTTTTCGACGGCAACGGCAACCATCTTATCGTTCAGGTGCCGGTGGTTGACCCGCCGATTTATGTGGCGGTATGGAAAGTTGATGTGGGCCGGGTGCCTCTCTATCTTCTCGATACGGACATCGAAGAAAATGATCCCTGGAACCGGGGGATTTCCGCCAGGCTCTATATCGGCGATCTGGAACAGCGGCTGCGGCAGGAGATTGTCCTGGGCATCGGGGGCATGGAGGTGCTGGAGGCCCTGCATGTCAAGCACTCCATTGTCCATCTCAATGAGGGGCATGCCGCCTTTGCCCTTCTTGAGAGACTACGGGACCGCCTGCAGAACGGCTTCTCCCAGGAGGAGGCCTTCACCAACGTGCGGCAGACCACGGTTTTTACCACCCATACGCCGGTTCCCGCCGGCCATGACGTTTTCCCTTTTCCCTTGATGGACAAATACTTCCGTGACTTCTGGCCCTCTCTGCAAATGGATCGCGATACCTTCCTCAATCTGGGGGTTCATCCTGATGAGCCGAATAAAGGTTTTAATATGACGGCGTTTGCCCTGCGCCTGTCCGGCTATCGCAACGGCGTCAGCAAAAAGCACGGTGAGGTTGCCAACCGGATGTGGCAGGGGCTGTGGGCAGGGGAGGAAAAAGAAGGTGATACAATTGACTTTGTGACCAACGGCGTGCATGTTCCCACCTGGATTGAGCCGAAAATGGAGCTCCTTTTCAACAAATATCTGGGGCCGGACTGGCAGGCGGATCATGATAACCCCTATCTGTGGGAACTGATCGATGAAATTCCGGATGAAGAGCTGTGGAAAACCCACATCTGGCTGAAAATAAAGCTCTTTAATGTTATCCGGGAGAGAGCCCGGCAGCGGTGGACCAATGACCGCTCTCATCCGTCAGTGGCCCTGGCCTGCGGTACTCTGCTTGACCCCTCTGTGTTGACCATCGGCTTTGCCCGGAGGTTTGCCACCTACAAACGGGCCGATCTGATTCTGCAGGATGCAGAGCGGCTGGGAAAACTCCTCGGCCGCCAGAACCAGCCGATCCAGATTGTCTTTGCCGGCAAGGCCCATCCGGCGGATGATCCAGGCAAAATCATGCTGCAGAAAATCTTCAACGCCGCCCGTAACCCGGATTTTAACGGCAGGATCGCTTTTGTGGAGGATTACGGGGAGCAGATTGCCCAGTACCTGGTGCATGGGGTCGATGTCTGGCTGAACAACCCCCTTTCACCAATGGAGGCCTGCGGCACCAGCGGCATGAAGGCCTCGCTCAACGGGGTGCCGCAGTGCAGCATCCCTGACGGGTGGTGGCTTGAGGCCTATAACGGTGAGAACGGCTGGTCGTTTGACGGCGGGCATACAGAAGGTTCCCGTGATAAAATCGATGCTGACTTGCTGTATCAGGTGCTGGAGGAAAAAATTATCCCTCTCTACTACCAGGTGGATGAGTATGGTATCCCGTCCGGCTGGGTGCGAGTCATGAAGCATGCCATCAAAAGCACGGCGGCCCAGTTCTCAGCCAGACGGATGGTGCGGGAATATGTGGAGAAATTTTACAGCAAAGCCGCCCGTTTTACCACCGAGGTGGCATAAAACAGGAGACTGTGTGCCGTATGCTTATTTCAGGCGGTGAATCGCGGAAATTTCGTCGGGTCCGGTGATGCAGACATCCATATCTTTGATGATCCCGTCCTCCAGGCCATAGACCCAGCCATGGACAGCCAGTTCCTGCCCGGCTTTCCAGGCGTTCTGGACAATGGTTGTGTGGCAGACGTTGGCCACCTGTTCAACCACATTCAGTTCACAGAGAAGTCTGAATCTGTCCGTCTCATTCTCCAATGCATCGATTTTTTCCTGGTGAAAACGGTAAACATCCTTGATGTGCCGCAGCCAGTTATCAATCAGGCCATGTTCCCTGCTCTCCAGGGCTGCCTTGATGCCGCCACAGCCATAATGGCCGCAGACAATAATATGTTCGATTTTCAGCACCTCAACGGCATATTGAATGACCGACAGGCAGTTCAGGTCGGTATGGACCACCACATTGGCAATATTGCGGTGAACAAAGATCTCTCCCGGCAGCAGGCCGACAATCTGATTTGCCGGCACGCGGCTGTCGGCACAGCCGATCCATAAATACTTGGGACTCTGTTGCTTTGACAGTCTCAGGAAGAAATCAGGGGCGGACTCCGTAGTCTTTGCCGCCCATTTTTTATTGTTTTCAAAAAGATGTAATAGCTTGCGCATAGGTTGCCTTGGAGGGTAATACGAATTTTTTTAAGTTTATCCTGTTTCGCTGCTTCCTGCAGCCCGAAATGTCTCAAAGCTGTGCTGCATGATGACGGATCTGCCGCAGCTTTCACTTTTGCAAGAGGCTCGTATGGAATTTTTATATCCTGATGCCGGTGATGGAAGCCTATCTCCAGGATTCCCTTATTAGCATTAATAGGATAAAAATTCGATAATTATATCGCTGAAAAAACGAGTGGGTTTTATGGGAGACTCGTTGCCAGGAGGCTGCACCGGCGTAGGGGCGGTTCGCGAACCGCCCCTTGCATTATTGGACGCAGAGGCTGATGAATTGGTCAAGCTGCTTTGTCTGGTCAGGGGAAAGGGTTTTGAATGTGACACAGTGATATCTTGTCTGGACCATATCGGTTGGGATGCGGTAATCAGCAACAGATTGTACGGGGAGATTTCTCAGGCTGAAACCCTCATAGGACACATCCAATTTGCCCGGGTCTTTGAACCACTGCTCGTTGCCGATATAACGGAAAACAAGGCCGGTCTTGTTGATCGCAATGATATGAAAAGGGATGGCCAGGTCTAAAATGGCCAGGGTGCGGTCTTTTATCCTGAATTGCCTGTCGCCATTGCCGCTGAACAACTCCGGATGTGATGCTTTCATGATAGGGCCTCTTTGCTGGTGTCAATTATTTCCTTTCACGGTTTTTTTTCTCATCTGCTTTGTTATGTAGCAATTGTAGTACCACGATGTGGTTTTTAATTTTTTTCTTTTCATTTTAGTAAGTTAGCCTGAAGAGATTTGTGCGGAGCAATGGGGTGGTTGGGTTTTTGCCCGATGATGAGGTGAAATGGCCCAGAATCTGATCTTTTGCCGGTCAGTTTCTGGCGGCAATATCCGGGAAGCAGACCGGGCTGTCCACAGTTTTCCCCGCTGCTGCCGGTACTTTATTCCATACGTTTCTTAAAAAGCCAGGTGGCGGTGGAGAGAGTGACTGCGGCGATGATGGCCATGGGCCAGGTCTGACGCCAGACCAGGACGGCGCCGATGTCCTTGAGAAAGATGCCCCGGACAATGGTCATGAAGTAGCGCAGGGGATTGCCCAGGGTGATGGTCTGCAGCCACGGGGGCATGTTCTCGATGGGGCTGGCGAACCCGGACAGGATGATGGCCGGCACCATGAAGACGAAGGCACCCAGGATGGCCTGTTGCTGGGTCATGGAAAGCGAGGAGATAAACAGCCCGACGCCGATGATGGCCAGCAGAAATACCGCCATGCTGGCGTAGAGGAGCGGCAGGGAGCCGTTCAACGGCACCCGCATGAGAAACACGGCGGCCAGCACCATGAAGGTCCCTTCGATCATGGCGATAATGAGGGCCGGCACGGCCTTACCCACCAGGATCTCCAGCGGGTGCAGGGGTGAGACCAGCAGCTGGTCAAAGGTGCCCATTTCCCGCTCCCGGGCCACGGACAGGCTGGTGACCAAGAGGCTGATCAGGGTGGTGAGGATGCAGACCAGGCTCGGCACCGTATACCATTTAAAATCGAGATTGGGGTTGAACCAGTTGCGCACCACAAGCTGGGCTCCGGTCGATTGGCCACCGGCTGCCAGACTGGCCTGGTAATTATTGACGATGCGTTGGGCATAACCCTGCACGATCCCCGCCGTATTGGTCTTGCGGCCGTCCAGGATAAAGCCTACCTCGGCCGGCCGGCCGTGTTCGATATTGCGGGAAAAGTCCTCGGGAATCCACAGTACGGCAATGGCCTGCTGCTCGTCGATGACCGGTTTCACTTCGGCGGCACCGCGCAGGTGCAGGACCTTGCTGAAGGTGGCTGCGGCGGCAAAATTCTGCTCCAGGGTCAGGGCCGGTTTGCCCTCGTCCAGGTTCAGCACGGCCAGGGTCTGGTTCTTGGCCTCCTGGGTGGCGGCAAAGGAGAAGACGAACAGCTGGATCAGGGGCGGGACGATGAGCACAAAACGGCTCTTCTTATCCCGCAGGATGGCCAGCAGTTCCTTGACGATGAGGGCGCGGATGCGGCTGAACATGGTTCACCTCAGACGTTTGGCTGTCTTGCGGGCGGTAATGAAGAACAGCACCGCGGCAAGCCCCAGCAGGATAAGCACATTGGGCAGCAGCAGGGGCCAGACGTCCCCCACCAGAAAAAGGGTCTGCAGGTTGGTCACCAGATAACGCGCCGGAATGATGTGGGTCAGGACGCGGATCGGCAGGGGCATGGAGGCGATCTCGAAAATAAAGCCGGACAGCAAAAAGGCCGGCAGAAAGCCGGTGACCATGGCCACCTGGGCCGCGACAAACTGGTTTTTGGCAACTGTTGAGATCAGCAGTCCCTGGCCCAGGGCGGCCAGCAGAAAGGCCACCGAGGTGAGAAGCAGGGCGGGAAGGGAGCCGTGGAAAGGAACCTTGAACAGGAAGACGGCAATGGCTACGCTGCCCAGCATGGCCACCATGCCCAGTAGAAAATAGGGGATGAGTTTGCCGATGATGACTTCCCCGATGCCCACCGGAGTGGCCATCATTGCCTCCATGGTGCCCCGTTCCCACTCTCGGGACACGACAAGTGCGGTCAGCAGGGTACCGATGATGGCCATGATGATGGCGATGGCTCCGGGGACCAGGGAATCGCGGCTCTCCAGCTCCGGGTTGAACCAGATGCGCGGCACCAGCCGCGCCCCGGTCTGGCTGGCGTTGCCCTGTTTCATCCTCTCGATGGTTGTCCAGGTGGAGACAACCCCCTGGGCGTAATTCTGCACATAGTTTGCCGTGTTGGTTTCGCTGCCGTCGGTAATGACCTGGATTGTAGCCGCTGTGCCGGCCGAGTGGAGTCGGCGGGAGAAATCGTTGGCAATGACCACGATGCCGCGGGAGCGGCCTGCCAGCAGATCCGCCTCCAGAACCCGCGCGTCGCGGCTGATGCGGGCCTCGAAATAGGGGCTGGCAAGAAAGGAGGAGGCAAGAGAGGCTGCCTCCGCGCCGCTGTCCTCCACGGCAACACCGATCTTCAACCGTTTGGCGTCCAGGGAAACGCCGTAGCCGAACAGAAAGAGCAGAATCATGGGCAGGACAAAGGCAATGAGCAGACTGCTCGGGTCGCGCATCACCTGCACGAACTCTTTGCTGATCAGGGCCTTCATGCGGCGCAGCTGGTCTTTCATGCGGCCTCCCGGGTTTTGTCATCCCACTGGTGGAGCAGCTCGATAAAGGCATCCTCCAGGGTGGGATCGGGGAGCCGGTCCGATTCGGTCCGGCCTTTTAATTCGTCGGGAGTGCCGGTGGCGATCATCTGGCCGCGGTAAATGAGGCCGATGCGGTCGCAGTACTCGGCCTCGTCCATGAAATGGGTGGTCACCATCACCGTCACCCCGCGCTCCACCAGGCCGTTGATGTGGGTCCAGAATTCGCGGCGGGTCAGGGGATCGACCCCGGAGGTGGGCTCGTCCAGAAAGAGCACGGCCGGTTCATGCATCACCGCGCAGCTGAGCGCCAGGCGCTGCTTGAAACCCAGGGGCAGCTCCTTGGCCGCGACTTTCAGATGGGGCGTAAGATTGAAGATGTCAATCATGCGGCCTACGATTTCTTTCTGTCTGGCACCGGCCAGGCCATAAACCCCGGAAAAGAATTCCAGGTTCTGGCGGGCGGAGAGATCGCCGTAGAGGGAGAATTTCTGGGCCATGTAGCCCAGCCGGGAGCGGGCCTGGCCGGGGGCCTTCTGCAGGTCCAGCCCCACCACCTTGCCGATTCCGGCTGACGGGCGCAACAGGCCGCACATCATCTTGAAGGTGGTGGATTTCCCGGCGCCGTTGGGGCCGAGCAGACCGAAGATCTCGCCCCGCCGGATGGCAAAGGTGATATCCTGGGCAGCGGTGAAATCGCCGAAGCGCTTGGTCAATCCTTGGGCCTCCACCGTTATCTGTCCGTAATCCTCGATCTGCGACATGGAGGCGGCCAGCACCGAGATGCCGCCGGGTCCGCCGCCCAGGATATCCACAAAGGCATCCTCAAAGCGCGGGGCTACCGGGACAAGCCGGGCCTCGGGACCGGCGCTGAGAGCCGCCAGGTCCGGCTGGGATCGATCGACCCGCAAGACGATACGTACATTCGCGCCCTGGATGATGCCATCCTGCACCTCCTCCCGCTGCAGGGCGTTGGCCAGGACCCGGCGCCGGTTGCCGGCAATGTTGCGGATCTGGAAACAGCGGCCGGTAACCCGTTGGGTCAGCTCCCTGGGCGGACCTGCAAACATCAGCTTGCCCTCGTTAAGCAGCAGCACCTCATCGCACTGCTCCGCCTCGTCCAGATAGGCCGTGGACCAGATTACCGCCATCTCCTCGTTCACCAGTTCCTGCACCATGCGCCACAGTTCCCGGCGGCTCACCGGGTCCACGCCGACGCTGGGCTCGTCAAGCAGCAGCAGTCGGGGTTTGCGGATCAGGGCGCAGGCCAGGCCGAGTTTCTGCTTCATGCCGCCGGAGAGTCGCCCGGCCAGGCGGTTCTGAAAAGGCGCAAGTCCCGTGAAGGAAAGCAGTCGCTGGAAGACCTGCTGTCGTGCTGCACCGGTTACCCCCTGCAGATCAGCATACAGGCGCAGGTTCTGCATGACGGACAGATCCTCGTACAGCCCGAATTTTTGCGGCATGTAGCCGATAATCCGGTGCAGCCTGGTCGTTTCCGTGCGGGTGTCAAGACCGAATATGTTGAGGGTGCCGCCACCGGGGAGGAACAGGCCGGCCATGAGACGGATGAGAGTGGTCTTGCCCGCCCCGTCCGGCCCCACCAGACCGGTCACCGCACCGGGGCGGATGACGGCGCTCAAGTTGTCGAGGGCCGGCGGCTGGTTATTGCCGAAGGTGTAGCTCAGCCCCTGGATAGCAACGGGTGCATGCTCCATGAGATTTACTCCGGGCGGGCCTGCCGCTCTTTTTCCATGAGCCGGACCGTTACCGGCATGCCTTGGCGCAGGCCGTGATCGGGGTTGTCGGCAACGATGCGCAGCTGATAAACCAGCCGGGTGCGCAGTTCCTCGGTCTGCACCGATTTCGGAGTGAACTCCGCTTCCGGAGAGATGAAGCCCACCTGTCCCTTATAGGGCCGGTCAGGGGCGGAATCGGTATAAACCTTGGCCGGCATGCCCGGATAGACCCGGCCCAGGTCCGGTTCCGCGACATAGGCCCGGATCCACAGCGGAGTGTCCAGGGCCAGGGTCAGCACAATCTGGCCGCTGGCGACAATGGCGCCGGGTTCCTCCACCCTGGTCAGGATGATCCCCGCCTGGGGGGCCTTGATCTCGGTGTCGGCCAGCCTGGTGTTGGCTCCGGCCAGCCGCGCCTTGGACGCTTGCAGATCAGCCCGGGCCGCCTCGATGTCCTCGCTGCGGAAACCTTCCCTGGCAAGATTCAGCCCCTCCCTGGCCGTGGCCAGCCGCGCTTCGGCCTCGGCCAGGGCGGCAGTTGTGTTGTCAAAGGACTGCTGGGAAACCGCCCCGGTTTCAATGAGGTCTTTTTGCCGCTGATAATCGGTTTGCAGATTTTTTACCGAGGCCTGGCGCTCCCGCACCAGGGCGGCAGCCTGGGCGATTTCCTGGGGCCGGGTGCCGGCCTCCATTTTTTTCAGCCTCGCGGCCGCCTGCTCCAGCTGGGCCTGGGCAAGGTTCAGCTCATCCTGGTAAGGAGTTTTGTCCAGCCGGGCGAGAAGCTGGCCTGGTTGCACCCGGTCGCCTTCTTCGACCAGGACCTCGGCGATACGGCCGCCCACCCGGAAGCCGAGATCCGCCTTGCGGATGTCCACGTTGCCGTACAGGGTTAACTGTCCTGCCGCGCTTTCCTCATTATACAGGGTGCGGTAGGCGAACCCGCCTGCCACGGCAATCAGTATCACCAGGAGGAGAATCAGTTTTTTCTTCATATTCGATCCCTTTCGAAGGCCGGGAGACAGATTTAATTTTTCCTCCAGACCGAGGGGACTGAATTTTTTTCGCGGGTTTGGCGAAAATCATTCTGTTCCCGTCTTTGGCAAAGGAAAAATAAAAGCAGTCCCCTCTGCAACTCGTTCTTAAGTTAACGACATTTGTCATGCATCATTTTGCCCCGGCCTGATTTTTCAGGCCGAAAAGCGCGGCCCGGGTCTGCTCCATCACAATCCGATGGATTTCGGCTGTTTCATCTGGGCTGTACCCCTGCAGGCCAAGATTGCGGACCAGGGTTTCCCGGGCAAAGCGAAAGGCCATGATCTGGCCGATCAGACAAAAGGCACGCAGACGGGTCTCCCGGTCAGCCCCGGCTTTCCGCCCCGTAATGATGGCCAGCAATGCTGCCACCATAACTAATATGGGCCGCATGATACCCTCATAAATATTGTCATAGGCACTGCTCGGTGACATCTGCTCCCGCAGAATGATGCGGCTGAAACGAGGCGCCTCTTTTGATCCGACAACAAAATCGACCAGCCGGCCCAGGAATTTCTCCAGCAGTTCCTGGGCCTCGTCTGGCTCCGGTCTCCCCTGTCCGAGGCGGTCCTCGATCTCATGCAGGATCGGGTCGAGCTGGCCGCGTACAGAGGTAACGATATGGTCGATGACCGCGCCATACAGTCCTTCCTTGCCGCCGAAATGATAGGGGATGGCGGCAAGGTTCACTCCTCCTTGGTCGGCGATCATCCTGGTGGTGGCTCCGGTGTAACCGCATTCCCCGAAGATATCCAGACCGGCTTCGATGAGGCGGCTGCGGGTGGTGCCGGTGGCGGGCGCTGATTTTGTTTGTGTCGTTTGATCCATGGACTGTCTCCTTCATTAACTCATGATGATAGAATAATTCAATCGAATGAATTAGTCAAATGATCGCATCAATTTTTTATCAGGATTACAGGCCCGCAGGTGTGGTGATTGACGGTTGTTGTTTGAGTTTATCTGGTAATCGGGACAAAAGCCCCACCAGGCGAGAACGCCTTGGTGGAGCAAGAGTAGGGGATGGCGGAAAGGGATAGAAGAGCTTAAATTGATTTTTCCTTGACGCAGAACCATTTTGCCAGGTTTCTGGCCAGAATAAGGTTGCCGTCTTTGAGAAATTGGTTCTGGAAAATGGCATCATCGCCGAAGACGGCGAAAGAGCCGGAGCCGTTTTTGCCGGCCAGCACCATGGCAAAGGCCTGCACCGCGTCCTTGTCACCGAGCTGGCCGTTCTGGTCCAGGTCAACCCATGCCTTATGGGTGGTACGGGCAATGACAGTGATGTCTTTCTTCTTTTCGAGCAGGGCCCAGCCGCCATAGATGTTGAAGCTTTCCAGTCCCACGGTTAGCGGATGGGGAGTGAGGTCCTTAACCATGAATTCCTTGGTATTGGTACCAAGAATATTTTCCTGCTCGGAAACAGCAAGACTGGACATGGCGATTCCCAGCTGGGGCAGCAGCCCCAGCAGCGGCTGGGAGATGTGGGCCATGACGGCAAGTTTGCCGCCGTGGTAGACGAATTTCATAATGGACAGCACCTCGGGCGGGGTGATGGGGGCAAAAGGTCCGGAGATAATGAGCACATTAACACCCTGCAGCACCGTATCGCTGATGGGGAAGATGGATGTTCTGATCTCGGCGCCCTGCTCGGCAAAGACCCCGGCCAGACCGGACAGGTCCAGGGGGCGGTTTGCCTCCACCAGGAACTGCTGGCCATGGGACTGGTCAAAAAGCACCACCTCTCCGGCCTGAGCCATGTGAGGGGCGAGAAAAAAAGAAACGATAGCAACGAGGACGCTGAGTCTGCTGATGAAGAGATTCATGGAGTGGTTTTCCTTTCTTGTGCTGGAGGGAAATGATCCCTGATTTGTTGCCAGATTGCCAGAAAATCTTTTCGGTTGGCGCAGGACAGGGTCAAGACAAGCTCGTCTTTTTCAAAGGATGGGCTATGTTCAACTCGGGCCTGGTCGGGCAGGGCAAGGCCGGCGATAAAATGTTGGAATTCCTTTTCCGCCTGGCTCAAGCGGGGGAATCGCTCGCATGTAAGCCATTTCATCAGGTTGGATGTTTTCTGCGGGGAGTTTGCCTCTCCATGGTTGATGATGCTGTCCACCTCCGGGCTGTGCAGCAGGGCGGAGATGGTGGTATTGTTGCGGGCCGCCAGTTCCCTGCAGGTGATGGCCAGCTTTTTCTGGTTACCGACTGAGAGATGCAGGGTATTGATCACCTCAAACAGGGCCACTCGGTCGCTGAAAGAAAATTTCCCCAGCTCCAGGGCCACCTTGTCATCCAGAAATCCTTCGTGCATGGCGATGAGCAGCGGTTCCTCAAGTTCCAGCAGTCTGAGATCCCGCTGGATATGATAAACGGATTGGGTAAGGCCCATCAGCGGCAGGAAGCGGGAGGCCAGCTCGTTCTCATCGATCAGAGCCAATGCCTTTTTGCAGAAAACCGCCCGTTCAACAGGGGTCAGGGGGCGGGAAAGCAGGGCGTCTTCCAGGCATATTGCCAGTATGTCAATTGCCTCGGTTTTTTCAGTCAGCTTGTGACAGTCATAGGTGGCCGCGCCAGTGGCCTCTATGGCGGCCAGTAATCTTTTGCGGCCGGCGACGATGGTAAACGAGGACGCTGATTTTTCTTTGACAACGGGTGGATGGAGGATGCCGCAACGTCTGATTGATTCGACCAGAGAAGCTGGAGTCTGGCTGGCAATGAAAGGCGGCACCAGGGAAAAACTGTCATCGTCGAAATCGATATGATTGATATTGATGCGTGATATGTGCATGAAACTCCTCTTTGGCGTTGCGCTTTTTTAACATGTTTATATACTGAAAAAGGACAATCTCATAAAGATAATTTTTAATAACCTGGCCTGTTTCTGGTTTTACAGGGAAATAATTATTAATAAGAAAGGCTTATGAAGGTCATCATGATTGCCGCTACCACCCTCTGCGGCCGTATCAGTCCCGCACCGCTGGGCAGCGAGCTGGATCGCCGCTTTCTTGAGCAGATGCGGGATGAAACCGATGCCAGCCTGATGGGCAGCGGCACCTTGCGACAGGCTGATCCGGAAATGCGGGGCACGGGCGGAAATCTGCAGCAGCGGCTGCGCGCCTTCATCACCTGCTCCGGGGATATTCCTCTGGAGGGGAAAAAGGTTTTTGCCCGCGGCCCGGCGCCGCTGGTTTTTACCGCCCTGGAGCGCCGGCAGGATCTCTTGCAGCGGCTGGCAGGCAGGGGCGAGGTTGTCGCACTTCCCGCGGGACCAGGCGGCTTGTCCCTTGCCGCGGCAATCGCCGAGTTTGAACGCCGGGGAGCCCGCTCGGTGCTTATTGAAGGCGGGGCGATCCTCAATTACTCTGCCCTGCAGCAGCGGGTGGTGGATGAACTGATGGTGACTCTCACCCCAAAGCTCTCCGGCGATGCACAGGCGGCAAGCCTGGTCGCTGGTCCGGCGGCGCTGGGCAGCCCCCTGCTGTCGCTTGCGCTTCTCTCCTGCCGGCCGCAGCCAAGCGGTGAGATTTTTGTTCATTACCAAGTCTGTTACGAGGAGGAAAATGCATAAACAGGAAATTGCCATACTTTTTTCGGGCGGCACGGATTCCCTGGCCCTCTATGCCCTGGCCACGGCCGGCCATCACCCCGATCTGCCTCGGCCGAGACGTATTCATCTGCTCAACATGTTGAACGGCATGGGCCGCTTCCCAGATTTTACCCGCAACCGTTTTGAGACGGCCAAGAATATCCTGGCCAGACGGTTCCCCTTGCCGGAGGACATGCCGGAGGCACGGCTGGTGGAACTCGATATGGGCCGCCTGTTTCAGGGGTTGTGGCTTGATCGCTATGAAGAGTTCATGCCCCATTACGGGGGGAAAAATCTGGTCTGTGTTGCCTGTAAGCTTGCCATGCATATCAGGGCGATCCTCTATTGCAACGAGCATCTGATTCCAACGGCTGTTGCCGGCTATACCAAAAAACAGAGTCATTATCCGGAGCAGACCCCGGTGTTCATGGAGCAGATTGCCAGATTCTCCGCCCAGTTCGGCCTCTCCGTCCGCTTCCCGGTTTATGATGACTTTGAGGAGGTGATGACCACCCGCCATCTGTTGGAGGATTTCGGCCTGCCTTCCACCGGCGGTGGGGAAAGAAAATGTCTGTTCAGCCAGACTCTCACCACCGCCACGGTCAGGGAAATAGGGGCATATCTTGACGACATGCTGCCCCGGGCCCAGGAATACATCGAATGCGTCCAGGACGGCAGGATCAAGGAAGCGGCTGCCTGCTTTCCTCCTGGCCATGAAAACCATTAAAATAAAGAGAGCAAGAGAATTTGGGAGAAAATAATTTGCCAAGGGTAATACGTATTGACGGGGAACCATCTCTGATTGACAGAGAAACCCATGAAAAGGTGCTTGCATCAGGCAATGATGTGCCGGAGCAGGCCCCTTCCTTTGCCATCCATCTTGATGAGGTGGGCATTGCCGGGAAAACGCTGTGGGTTCTGCTGCCCGAGGGGCGGCTTCCCTTTACCGCGTCCATCACCGTGGATCTGCCGGGGCAGACCCGCGGCATCCATATGTCCCGCCTGGAACAGGCCGTGGCCGAGTTGCATGAGCGGCCTTTTGCCCGGCTGAGCCATTATGCCCGGGCTCTGGTGGAAAAGGTGGTTGAGCGGCAAAGGGGTCGTACGGCGCGAGTGAGCCTTACCGGTAAACGCCCGCTGCTGCGCCAAGCGAAAATCAGCCGGCAGGTTTCTGTTGATCCGCTGCTGGTGAAGGTGGAGGCCATGATCAACAGAGATGACCCCGAGGGGATCACCGTGACAAACGGCATCGGTGTCAGCCATATCACCTCCTGCCCCTGCACCCAGGTCTATAATCTCGATGTCTTCACTGAGCGCGGCAACTGTCCCATGCCCACCCATTCCCAACGTTCCCAGACATGGCTTCATCTGCGTTGCGCAGGTGAGGTCCCGGCTTATGAGGAGCTGCTTACCTGTCTGGAGAATTCCCTGCATCTGACCCAGGATCTGCTGAAAAGGCCGGATGAGGCGGAGATTGTATTGAAATCACACATCCATCCCCAGTTTGCCGAAGATGTGGTGCGGGAGACGGCACGTGAGGTCGGCCGCATATTCGGCGCTGTATTGCCGAGTGACACCGGTGTCATCATCGAGTCCCTCAGCCTAGAGAGTATTCATATTCATGATGTCTGCTGCCGCCTGGAGACATCCCTTGGGGCTATCTGTTCCCTTCTCTGAACCATGTCCGGAGAACCGTATGCAAAAAAAATATCCTGACCGTCTCTGTCAGGCCATACAGGCCCTGGCTGCTCGCTATGGGGCGGATGTCTTTGTTGTCGGCGGCACAGTGAGGGACTGGCTGAGGGGCGTTGCCGCCCGGGATCTTGATCTGGCCGTTTCCCGCTCAGCCCTTGATTTTGCTGAGGCGCTGGCCCGCGAACTGCAGGCGGCCTTTGTGCTGCTTGATGAAGAGGAACAAACTGCGCGGGTGGTCTGGGGTGATTATGTGGTGGATGTCGCCGGTTTCAGGGGGGGCGCCCTTGATATCAGGCAGGATCTGCTGAAAAGGGATTTTACCATGAATGCCCTGGCCCTGCCTTTTTCAGTGTATATGACCTCCGCCGCGGCGGACAGGCGGTTGATCATCGATCCGGCCGACGGCTTGACTGATCTGCAGGGTGAGATCATCCGCCTGCTGGCGCCCGAAGCACTAACCGATGATCCCCTGCGGCTGCTGCGCGCCTTCCGTTTTTTTGCCGAATCCGGATTCGGCATAGAACCCCACACCTGGCAATGGATTATTGATTACCGGCAGCTTCTTGCCGCTGTCTCGCCGGAGCGCATATCCTATGAGCTTGACTGCATCATGGCAAGCCACCGGGCCTTTGCCGCAACAGTGCTGCTTGACCGGGCCGAAGTTCTTGCTGTTTTGTTTCCCGAATTGGGTATGGGTGCGGGAATCACCCAGCCTGCCAGCCATCATCTCGATGTGCGTGCCCATAACCTGGAGGCCCTGCGCTGGATGGAACGGATTATCCATCGGCCGGCTGATTTTTATCCGACCCAGGGGGAGGCCCTGGCGAAGTATCTTGCCGGGGGCAAGAGAATTATCTGGCTCAAATGGGCAGCGCTTTTTCATGATCTGGGCAAGCCCGCCGCCCTGCGCCTGATTGATCAGCGCATCACCTTTCATAACCATGACCGCATCGGTGTAGAACTTGTGGCAGCACTTGCCAAGAGGCTGCGCTGGAGCCGGGAGAAGTCCGATCGGGTCAGCCGCTTGATTGCCCTGCACATGTGGCCTTTTCATTTGAGCAATGTGCGCAGGAAAAAAGGGGTGACGGCCAGGGCCTGCCTGAAAATCTACAAGGCGGCCGGTGAGGATCTGCCCGGACTTTTTCTGCTGGCAATGGCGGACAGCCTGGCCGGCCAGGGAGCAGGAAAGCCTGAAGGCATGGAAGAGGAACTTGTCGCGCTCTACAATCAGGTGCTCGAGGTTTGCATAACCCAGGTGGAGCCTGTGCTGACCGGCCCGCGTCTGGTGACCGGCAGTGATTTGCTTGAGTTGGGGCTTGAACCAGGACCTGCTTTCAAGGATATCCTGGGCGAGGTGGAAAAGGCCCAGGTGGAAGGGAAGTTCAACAACCGGGAGCAGGCCCTTGCCTGGGTCCGCCATTTTTTGTCTTTTCATTGATTTCATTTGATTTTTTTGTTCCTGACGTTGTAGGCTGATTAGATTGCAGCTCTTTGAATCATTACTGATAAAGCCAATGAAAATGGAATAAAGACATGAAGAATGATGCGGAAAACGGTACCACGCAAAATCAGACGTATTCGACAGTTTTCAGCGCTAAAACAGCTGAGCAGTTCAAGGAGAGGATCAAGCATCATCTGATGAGCTTCCAGGGGCGCGATCCCATGCGGGCGGGACCGAGAGACGTTTACAAGGCGCTCTCCTATGCTCTGCGGGATGTGCTGGTGGAAAAATGGATTGAAACCCAGAAGAACTTTTATGCCAAGAAGAGCAAAAGGGTCTATTATCTGTCCCTGGAGTTTCTGGTGGGCCGGACCCTGGGCAACACGCTGATCAATACAGGTCTGATGGGGGAGGTCTCCAAGGCCCTGGAACAGCTCGGCTATGACCTGGAGGAGATCAGGGAGGTGGAGGAGGACGCCGCCTTGGGCAATGGCGGCCTGGGCAGACTTGCCGCCTGTTTCATGGATTCGGTCGCCACCCTGAAAATTCCGGCCTACGGCTATGGCATCCGTTATGAGTATGGCCTTTTTTATCAGAAGCTGATCAACGGCTATCAGGTGGAAACACCGGACAACTGGCTGCGTTACGGAACGCCCTGGGAGTTTGAGCGGTCCACTTATCTTTTTCCGGTCCATTTTTACGGCAAGGTCTACAATTATCTGGACAAAAGCGGCAATTACCGCTCGGAATGGGTAGATACGGAGGATGTCATGGCCATGGCCTGCGACATTCTGGTGCCCGGCTTTAATAACGGCCATGTGATCAACATGCGGCTCTGGACCGCCAGGGCCTCCCGTGAACTTGATCTCAGCATTTTCAATGCCGGCGATTACATCCAGGCGGTGCATGGCAAGGTCACCTCGGAAACCATTGCCAAGGTGCTCTATCCCTCCGATGAAATCAGGGAAGGGCAGGAGCTGCGGCTCAAGCAGCAGTATTTCTTTGTCGCCGCCACCTTTCAGGACATTCTGCGGCGCTATAAGAAAAAGAATATCTCTTTTGATCAGTTCAGCAATCAGATCGCCGTCCAGCTCAACGATACCCATCCGGCCATCGCCATTCCGGAGCTGATGCGTATTTTTCTCGATAATGAGGGGTTGAGCTGGGAAAAGGCCTGGGATATCAGCACCAAGACATTTGCCTACACCAATCATACCCTGATGCCCGAGGCCCTGGAAACCTGGGCGGTGGATTTGATCGGCCGGGTATTGCCCCGCCATCTGCAGATCATTTATGAGATCAATCAACGTTTTCTGGATCAGCTTACCCAGAAGTATCCCGGTGATACCGGCAAACTGCAGCATATGTCCATCATTGCCGAAGGGGAGACCAAGAGGGTGCGCATGGCGCATCTGGCCATAGTCGGCAGCCATTCGGTCAATGGCGTGGCTGAATTGCACACGCATCTGCTTAAGACAAGAATTTTCAGTGATTTTCATGAGCTTTACCCGGGGAAATTCAATAACAAGACCAACGGTATCACCCCGCGCCGCTGGCTGTTGAAATGCAATGCCGCCCTTGCTGCCCTGATCTCCGGGAAAATCGGCCATGACTGGATCACCGATCTGGACGAGCTGCGCAAGCTGGAAGAGTTTGCCAAGGACCCGGCTTTTCAGAAAAAATGGCGGATGGTAAAGCTGGAAAACAAGAAACGTCTTGCCCGTATCATCTCGGAAGTCTGCGGCGTCAATGTCAATCCCGATACCATGTTTGATGTGCAGGTAAAAAGGATCCACGAGTACAAACGCCAGCTGCTGAACGCCCTGCATGTGATCGCTCTTTACCACCGCCTTATCAGTGCGCCTGGGCAGTCTGTGACGCCGCGCACCATTATTTTTGCCGGCAAGGCGGCGCCGTCCTATCGCAAGGCAAAGCTCATCATCAAACTGATCAACTCCATCGGCGAAGTGGTCAATAATGATCCGCGGGTTGGGGAAAAACTGAAGGTGGTGTTCATCCCGAATTACAATGTGTCGCTTGCCGAAAAAATCATTCCGGCAGCAGATCTTTCCGAACAGATCTCCACCGCCGGCACCGAGGCCTCGGGCACCGGCAACATGAAGTTTTCTCTTAACGGCGCCCTGACTGTTGGAACCCTTGACGGCGCCAATATTGAGATTCTGGAAGAGGTGGGCAAGGAAAATATTTTTATTTTCGGGCTTACCGCAAGCGAAGCCGAATATGAGAAGCAGCATAAGAGCCGCACGCCTGCAGTCGTTTATGAAAGAAACGTGGTGGTGAAACGAATTGTTGACAGCATTCGGGATGGTGTGTTCAGTTATGGCGACCGGGAGATTTTCCGGCCTTTGGTAGATGATCTATTAAATGAAAATGACCCTTATCTGCTTCTGCTTGATCTGGAATCCTATCTCGACTGCCAGGAGAAAATCGACTGCGCCTTCCGTGATAAAAAAACATGGACGGAAAAATCGATTCTGAATGTGTCCCGCATGGGAAAATTCTCCAGTGACAGGACTATCAGGGAGTATGCCAGGGATATCTGGGGCATAAAAGATGTGTAAGGAGATAATCCCGAAATCATATGTATCGCGCTTTCTATAACTTAAAGGAAAAACCTTTTCAGATAACAACTGACTCCCGTTTTCTCTGGCTCGGCGAAAAACATAAAGAGGCCTTTGCCACTTTAAAGTACGGCATCCTGGATGATAAGGGCTTTCTGCTGCTCACCGGTGATGTGGGCACGGGTAAAACAACGCTGATCAATGCCTTGATCAACAGCCTCAACTCCAAGGTCATCCTGGCAAAAATCCCTGATCCGAAACTGGATGAAATGGATTTTTACCGACTTCTCGCCAATCAGTTTTCCATTAAAAAACCATTCAACACCAAGGGCGAATTTCTGCTGCTCTTCACGGAATTCCTGGAGAGGGCCTATACAGCCGGCAAGCAGGTGGTGCTCATTGCCGACGAGGCCCAGCGTCTGAGCCCGGAGTTGCTGGAGGATATCAGGCATCTCTCCAATATTGAAAAGGAACATGTCAAGCTGCTCAATATCTTTTTTGTCGGCCAGGTAGAGTTCAATAATATTCTGCTGGAAAAAAGAAACAGGGCGATCAGGCAGAGAATTACCATCCACTATACCCTGGGAGCGCTCAACGAGCAGGAGACAGGCGAATATATCCGCCATCGACTGCAGGTGGCCGGAGCGTCCGCGGAGATTTTCAGTGCTGATGCCGCAGGCGAGGTTTTTAAATTTTCCGGAGGGGCTCCCCGCCTGATCAACATCATATGCGACCGGGCCCTGCTCACGGGTTTTGTCGAAAGCAAAAAGAAAATCGATGCTGCCATGATCATTGAATGTGCGGCAGAGTTGCAGATTTCTCCCTATGACGATGATGACAAGCCGAAGAAGAAAGAGCCGGCGGTTGCCGAAGTATCTGCTGAGCAAGGGGCACCGGAAAAAGATAAAACGACAACGGCACCCGCGGTTCCGCCTGCTGCGGTAAGAAGCGAACTTGAGCATATACTGCAGCTTGATCTGATCGGTGTCAGGAAGAAAAAGAGCGGCATGTGGGGCATATTTTTCATCTATTTCACGCTTATTCTGCTCATAGGTGCTCTGTGCGCCTACTTTTTTTATCTGCCTTATTAAAGCGTTCCAACGTTCAAACGTTCCAATGCTGAAACGCTTGAACGTTTCCCTCTCGAAGGAGAACAGGAATGGGAATACGGCCACGTATTATCTTGATCATGGGAATTTTCAGCCTCATCGCCACGCTGATCATCGGTGCGGCAAGCTATAAGCTGACCGAGCGCAGTGCGATCATCGAGGCGAAGAACAAGGGGCAGTTGCTGTTTCATTATATCCTCGCCTACCGCCAGTATTTTAAAACCCAGCAACGGGCTCTGATCATGGAGCTTGTCGATGAAGATCGCTTTTATCCTGAATTGATGTCCGGTTTTGTCGTGACCCGAGGCATCTGGGATGTCTTTAAAGAAAAAAACAAGGGGTATGATTTCAAGCAGGCCACCCTTGATCCGCTTTATCAGCCGAATAAGGCGGACAGTGATGAAATATTGATGATTGACACCTTCCGTGCAAGTCCGGATCTGCAGATGATGGAAGGAGTGATCGACAAGGGCGGCGAGAAGTACTTTTATCTGGCCTATCCTATCAAGGTTGACGCCCAGGATTGCCTCCGTTGTCACGGCGATCCCGCCAATGCCCCCAGGGACCAGATCGAGATTTACGGCACGGAAAACGGTTATCACTGGCAGTTTGGTGATACGGTCTCCGCCTATGTCATTTATGTCTCGATTCAGGAGGCGCTGGCGTCTGCCAAGCAGATGGCCGGCATGCTCTTTCTGGTCGGCATCGGCTGTTTTTTCCTGGCCCTGTTGGCCATGGCCTTCTTTCTCGACCGCAGCGTTATCCAGCCCATTGAATATCTCAGTGACCGTATTGAGGAAATCAGCCAGGGGAAAAATTTGCAGGAAGGCCTCAGTCATGAAGGTGATGACGAAATCGGCATTCTGGCGCGGGCCATTGATCATCTGCGTCTGAACATGATCAGAACCCATAAAGGAAAGGAACATGGCCGTGATTAACCTGCGGAAAATTTTTTTGGGACTGTTGTGCACCGGTTGCCTCGGCACGGCTTGCAGTCCGGTTGCTCAGGCCGCTGACTGTGCTTTGCTTCTGCATGATCTCAGCCGGCTCAAAGGGATGATGCAGAGGCAGGAACTGCTCACCCCGGCCATCAAGGAGTGCCCGGATGATTATCAGGTCAACTACTACTATGCCTATCATCTGGAGAGGTTGCGACGGTATGAGCAGGCCCTGCATTATTATGAGGCGACAATAAAATTGCAGCCCGACTTTGCCAAGGGTTATTTCGGCATGGGAGATGTGTATCTGGCCCTGGGCAAGAATAAGACTGCCATTGATTCATTCAAGAAGGGGTTGAGCCTCGATCCGGATAACGTCTGGGCTCAGCGCTCCTATCAAAAGGCCCTACAGCAAGACAAAGACGGGGCTCCTGGGCGGCATGATGAGACTGGCCGGGAGGTGAAATCCCCGGAAGAAATGCAAGAGAAGCCCATTGCCGACAAAGAGGAAGTTCCGGTAGTTCCGGTTCAGGCCAAGCCACCTGCAGATGAAGATGCGTCTGCGTCGATGACAGCCGAGGGTTTTGTGCAGAGTATGACAAGTGATACGGGACAGCAGGACAGCGGGGATCAGGGGCATGTGCTCAGCATGCAGATTCAGTTTGAGATATCCTCCGGAGAGCTGACTGAAGAGGCCAAGGAAACGCTTGACAGCGTGGTGTGCAAGGCATTGCAGAGCCCGGAACTGCAGGGTCGCCGCTTTGAGGTGGCGGGACATACCGATAACAGTGGTACCCCGGAAATGAATATGTACTTTTCCAAGATACGGGCAATGGGGGTCAAGGATTATCTGGTTGAACACTGTGGAGTTGCCCCTGACCGGCTTACCGTGGTCTATTATGGGCAGGAGAGGCCGGCATTTCTCAATACCAGCAGAAAGAACCGCATGTTGAACAGGAGGGTCGAATTCAGGCTTTTGCCGTAGATCCGTATCTGCTACCCAGAGGGTTTCCCCGCCGTTTTTTCAGAAGATTCTTTTCCAGCTCTGCCCGGCGTTAAACAGATCCTTCAGGGTGACCAGCCCCTGGACCTTCAATTTCTTGGCCAGATAGATAAAGAGATAGGCCGTCTGCAGGGAATCCTGCAGGGCATCATGTTGGGAAAAGGGGGGCAGTCCATAAGCATTGCTCAGGTCCGCCAGGTTATAGGAAACCTGCAGATTAAACTGGTCGTGGTAATTCTCCCAGCAGGTTTCGGTATAGACCTGGGCCAGGCGCATGGTATCCATACAGGGATTTTTGATGGTGGAGCGGAAAATCTTTTTTGCCGCCTGATTGATAAATCCCACATCAAGACTGACGTAATGGCCAACCAGCAGGGAAGGGCCGCAGAATTCGATGAACTTCGGCAGGATGTCCTTCAAGGTCGGGGCTTGGGCAAGTTGCTCAGGGGTAAGGCGATGGAGCAGGGTGCTGTCTGTAGCGGCGGTAATCTTATGCGGTCTGATTAAGGAATAAAAGGTTTCCCCGGCAACAATCTTCAGGTCCCTGACATGTACGGCGCCAATGGAGACGATTTCATCTTTGCTGCTCAGACCTGTCAGTTCGGTATCGAAAACGACAAAATTATAACACTCAAGCGGCTGGTTCTGGTCAATATCCTTGAACCAGCTGTGATTTTGCGTAAAAGCAGGATGTCCATTTTTCTCTTTCCTGCCGGAAAAAGGCCACAGATGCATGATTCCCAAGTTCGTCCCTATTAAATATCGCGTAAATGGAATTGCTGATTCAGGCTCGACTGAATCCGCCTGATTACCTCAAAGGCCTCTTTCAGCGTTTTTTTCTCAAGATCAGAGAGGTCGGCAGGGTTGATATAATTATGCGGCTGTATGCCCTCTTCCAGCAGGTGCAACTGGTGAATCAGCCGCAACTGCATGAGAAATTCATAAGCTTCCACCGTTTCGTTGTAGAGTTCCTGGGAAATATGACGACGTTCGTAAAGCAGCTGCAGGCGGCCCAGAGTGTTGGTTTCGGCAATACCGTATTTCAACGCCATGATTCTGGCAAAATCAACAAAAGGCACCAGCCCGCTTTCCTTGAGGTTTAATCTGTTTTTATGATCGCCGTTTTTTTCCACGATGAAATTTTTGAAAAAGGAAAGAGGGGGCCGCGATGTGAGACAGAATTTGGCCAGATGGGTCAAGAATATTTCCTGCTTCGGCGCTATGGTGCACAGATGCTTTCTTAAATTTCTGGCCAGGCTTTCATCGCCGTAGCCTGATCTGAAATCAAAAAAAATGGTGGTGTTTAATACCTCCTGGGGATCCGGCGTGATCATCCATTTGTCAAATGTCTTGATCCAGCCATCGAGATTTTTACGCAGGTCAATGTTGGAAGCCATGATATTGCCGGGGCAGCGCGGATAGCCGCAGTGCACGAGATGTTCAATAACCTCTTCCGAGAAAATTCTGAAATATTCTAAGGTGTTTCGTTTCCTGGTTTCGTCCTGCGGCATTTCGAAGATAAGGGCATTGTCCTGATCCGTCCGGAATGTCTGCTCACGTCGTCCTTCGCTGCCCATGAGCATCCAGCAGAACTTGACAGGCGGAGCCCCCATTTTTTCAATCATGAGGGTCAGCAGGCGATCAAGGATCTGATCGTTTAAGATGGTTATCATTCTGGTGATATTGTTGGCCTTGGCGCCCTCTTCGATCAGTGATCTGACCACCAGCGGAACCTTCATGGACAATTGGTAGAGATCTTCCGCCCTGCGCTGGGCAAGAATTTCCCGGAAAAGATAGAGGGGGGAAGTTCCCTGCAGAACCATGATATCATGGGTGGTAATCACGCCGGTAATTTTCCCCTGCTTCTTAATGGCCAGATGGTGGATACGGTTGCCCATCATTTTCAGCAGGGCATCGAAGCAGACGGCATGGGACTCAATGGTCTGCACTGGTTTGGCCATAATCCATTTGACCATGGTCTGGTAGTCAAGCCCCTGGGCGACAACCTTGGTGCGCAGATCCTTATCTGTGATAATGCCGATGATCTCGCCGGCGCTGTCTTTCACCAGCAGTGAGCCGATATGCAGCTGGGCCATGCAGATGGCGGCATTCTGTACGGTATCATCCGCGGCGATGGTTTGCGGTTCGCCCTTGACCACGGCTCCTACCTGGGCGCTGAAGAGATAGAGTGAACCTTCCGTCCTGGTTGAGACACGATGCTGCCGCAATTCCTTATATGCGGTTCTCACCAGTTTTTCGGTCATGCTGCGCAGAAAGTAGGCGGTTACCTTGGGCACTGAATGCAACAGGTCCATGAATGCCTCCTTGTGAAAAAGGAAGCAGAAGGTGTCCTCCACCGTCTCCACATTGAGGTTGGCCGTTGTATTCTGAATAATGGGCAGGGCGCCGAAGTATTCACCTTCACCGCGGAAGTCTTTCAAGGTAACCTGACCTTGCTCGTCTTTCAGGTAAGTCTTGACGCCTCCCTTCTGGATAAGGTGGAAATGGGTAACTTCAGTCGTGTCCTGTTTGAAAACAAGGGTGTTCTTCGGGTAAAAATCAATGATGCACTGACGAGACAGTCTCTTAAGAGTATCATTGTCAAGTTCGTTAAAGGGCAAGGTCTTTTTCAGGAATTCGAGTACGATTTCCGGCGATATTGCATGAACATCATTTTTATGTGGCATTGAGAGCGGTTTCCATTGTTAAACCTGCTTGGATGAGCAGGGGATGTTTTCCTCGGAGTTACTAATCCTCTATCTGCTTAGGGAGAAGTCGGGAGAATACTCTGCAGGTGGGATTTTTCTAGGTTTATAACAATCCGATTTGGTAAATGAGGGGGCCGCGTCTTCCTCGGTTGCATATCCTTGCCTGATTTGATTAAAGGTCGTGTTGCAAACCATGAATGCATCGACAATATCCGGGGCAAAGTGACGACCTTTTTCCTGGGCAATTATTTCCATAGCCTCCTCGTGGGGGCAGGCTGAGCGGTATTTCCGCACGGTGGTCAGTGCATCATAGACATCGGCCAAGGCAACAATACGCGCGGCCAGTGGGATTTCTTCTTCCCGGAGACCATAGGGATATCCGGTGCCATCCCACTTTTCATGGTGGAAATAGGCAATTGTTTTCGCCATGGATAAAAAGGACTGCTCCAAGGTATGGTCATCCACCGCTTTGAGTATATTGCCGCCGTAAGTAGTATGCTGTTTAATGGCCTCGTTTTCTTCAGGCGTGAACTTGGTCAGTTTGAGAAGTATTTCGTCGGGTATGCTTACTTTGCCGATATCGTGGAGGATAGAGGAATGGTAGAGATCTTCGATATACTGATTGTTGATATATTCTTTATATTCATCCCGGGTGGCCAGTTCTCTGGCAATGACTTGGCTATATTCCCGTATCCTTTCCAGATGTTTGCCGGTATGCATATCCCGGTACTCGGACAGCTTGGCCAGGCCGAGAATGGTGGCGGTTCTTGTTTCCTGCACTGTATTCAATGACTGCAGCAATTCGTTATCCATTTTGAGACGGGTGGATATATCCCTGATGAGCATCTGGAAACCTACCAGGATTCCCTCCTTTCTGATACCGGTGGCATTGCATTCCACATTGAAGAGATTGTTGCCTTGGCCGATCAGTCTGAACTGGCAGCCTGTGACATTCTCTCCCTGCCGGAGTTTGCGCAGCAGCTGAGACTGAACGCGAGAAACATCTGCTTGATGAACCAGGTTAAGAAAATCAATGTCCGGATCAGTTTCCTGCAGATGTAAATTTTTATAGAACCGGGGATTTGCCAAGAGAATCTTGTTTTCCAGGTCAACAAGGATAACGTCGTCTATGATGTTTTCGTACAGATCTCGATAGCGGCTTTCGAATTCTTTCAGCTCATTGGTTCTCGTCTTAACATCATCCTCCAGCTTTCCGGCATAAAAACTTAATTTTTTCCCTATTGCCCTTTCTCTCATGCGCAGATTAAATTCGTTTATTCGTGCTTTGCGTTCCGCATTACTTTGTACGGCAACGATAATAATGAAGGTTATAAAAAAGAAAGAATTGACGAGAAAGTCGTGAAAGGCGGAAATTGTCAGTGGATTGAAGATAAAAATTGGTCCAGCATAGATGCCAAACAGGATTCCGCCAAGTGTCGCGGTTTGTGGCATGGTCAGCGGGAAGATGGCGGCGAAAATGACCAGAACCAGGATGAGCCCTACGTAATAAAACGAGGAGAATCCCCCTGTCTGGACAATCATGGGTGAAATGGTAAGGGCTGAGACGAAATAGGCACTGGTTCCGAAGATGAAGGGGTATCGTTTATTTATGTCCCTGTAGTTGAGCAGAAGAACGAAAAGGCAGAAGAGAGCGGCGGATAGCCGCCAGACAAGAAATTTGCTGAAAAAATGACGGACGGCTACATAATCCAGAATTGAAAAGAGTGGAATCAATATAGCCACTGTCCAGAGAGTAACGTTGGCCCGTTGGTGAAGCAGGTCCTGCTGCTCCTGATGATATATGGCACTGTATTCTGGTTTGATATTGTTCATTTTGCAATGGAGATGAAG
The DNA here is from genome assembly GCA_018897105.1 of Pseudomonadota bacterium. Classification (GTDB taxonomy): domain Bacteria; phylum Desulfobacterota; class Desulfobulbia; order Desulfobulbales; family SURF-16; genus SURF-16. Next base: position 3,419 of record JAHILF010000023.1, on the reverse strand, counting down.
AATTACGCAGAACATTTATAATAAAAATGAGCATAACTTAAAATTTTATGAAAATCTAGAAAAGCGTGGGATAATAACTTTTTAGGGAGCTATTTTGTGCAACGGGGCAAAAGGGGGAGGTGATGGGACGAACCAATAAAGCTCCCGCCAGGAGAGCTTTATTGGTTCGTGGAGGTGATTTTTCAGTTAACTATTACAGGCCGAAAGCCATGTAGCTGACTTGTTCTGGGCTATGGGATATCTCTTTGTCTTTTGATTTCTCCTCTTCGAGCCAGAGTTCTACGCTGCCTGCTGATACTGTTTTGCAGCGGACAGTTGCCGTATCGTTTTCTTGCGCGCTTTGCATATCCGTGACGATCGTCGGAACGTTGCTCAAGAGGGTGTTGAAATTCACGGTTGCAAGTTTGTCGGTGACGGCATTTGGTGCGTTGGCAATGTTATAGACCATGCCGTTAAGGATGCCGGTGGAAGGCTCCCAGGCGATGTAAGACACGGTTTCCGTGGCATGAATCTGGGGGTTGCCTTCCTGTTCCTGTAGCTTGAAGTCCATGCTGGAGGTGGAAATGTTATTTGCCCGGCCAATAACCCCGTCAGTCTCATTGATGCTGGTGACAGAAGCTGTCACCACGGGAACCACCGTAAACTGCTGAGCGAATTGTATTGGGGCATATGTTGTCATATTGGTGGAAAACATGCCGGCCTCTATTTTCGTGCCATCGGCAAGAACATAGCTTCCCTGCTCCATGACAAGATAGCTTACACTTTCAACGCTGTGTTTGTCGTTAAGGTAATCCCATTCCTGTAAGCGCAGGTCAAACCCTGTGGTGTCAACGTTTGTTATCCGCGCAAAACAGGGGCTTTTGTCAACCAAGCTGACAATTTTTGCGATGACAACGGGGTTAACAAATGACTTATTGAATGAAATACGTTGCCAAGGGGTGGAGACACTGGCTGTGCCGTATTCCATCACCGGACCCGCTATTTCTTCGTTGCTGCCGGGGGTTGAGTTGCTGTCCCCGGGATCGGATCCTTGGGTTATTTCCTCGCCGTCCAGAAACCCGTCGTTGTCGCTGTCCGCGTCGAGAAGGTTGATGATTCCGTCGCCATCAATATCCGTATGCCATTCGCTTCCCCAGTAGCTGACCTCGGCGCCGTCATCCAGGCCGTCAGCATCCGTGTCAGGCAAAGCCGGACTGGTGTCGTACAGCTCTCTTTCATCTCGGGTCAGCAAGGTATCATCATCGGCATCGCCATCAAGATTTATCCAGGAGATGGCCATAAAGCCGATGGATTCCGGATCATGATCAGTTTCAGTATCATAGGACTGCTCTTCGGCTACCTTTACAAGTACCCCGGTTGCGGAGAGCTCGGTCAAGCGCAGGTTGGCTGTGTCACCATCGTTAATGCTCTGTATGTCGGCAATAAAAACCGGGGGATCGGTAAATCCTTCCTGGAACGAAATTTTCCGCCACCCACTGTCTATTTCATCAGTATTTTCGGCAACTTCATAAGCATACTCGCCTACCATGCCGGATGAAGGTTCCCAGGCAATATACGCAATTTTTTCAACGCCGTGTTCCGGAAGATTTGCCTCCTGCTCTTGCATTTCATAGTCAAATCCGAATGCCGTGACATTGCTTACCCTGCCCACTACCGCATCGATTTCCTGATTGGTGACTACGGCGGTGGCCACTACAGGAGGGATAGGAAACTCCCCGGCAAAGGAGACCGTCATGGGATAACCGCCTGACTGGTGATCAAAGGTGCCTGCTTCCACTTGGCTTCCATTGTCCAAGGTGAAGCTGCCCCGTTCCATGGCGATATATCCCACTTTCTCCTGGCCATGCTCCTGGTCAAGATAGTCATACTGCTGCAGTCGCATCTCAAAGCTTGTGGCAGTGACATTGCGAATTCTGATGGTGCACGGGGCGGGATCAGCAAAGCTTGCCGGCATGGCAACAACCACCGGATCTCTGAAGGTCTCGCTGAAAACAACCGGCATCCAGTTGCCACTGGCGGTAACTTCACCTGTTTCCATGGTAAATTCAGGGGGAGTCTGTTCAATGGTAACAGAAACTGTTGCAACATTTGAATCACCATATCCGTCGTTTATGACAAATTGAAAGACATCGTTACCAAAAACTCCCTGGTTGGGGGTATATGTGTATACTCCGCTGGCAGGATCGGTGATGACGGCTGTACCGAGTAATCCGTTCGTGACAATTCGGCGGGTCAGGTTTTGACTGTCAATATCACTCCCTGCCAGTATACCTGAAACTGCATTATCTTCCTGAATTACCAGGATGGCACTATCAGCCACTGGTAAATCATTTACCGAGTTAATGGCCATCGTAACTGTTGCTATTTCTGAAGCTCCGTTTGCGTCATTTACTCGATAGGTGAATGTATCAATGCCATTGATTTCTGCATTGGGTTGGTATGAAAAATTTCCAGTTTCTGCGTTGCTAATTGTTGCAGTCCCCTTAATACCGTTTGTAACAATCTGGTAGGTAAGAGGGAGGTCGTCCGGGCTGTGTCCCTCCAGTTGATTAAGGACGGTTGTATCTTCATCGACGGAGAGTGTCATGTCTTGGGCAACAGGTAAGGATGGTGGTACTACTGGAGGTTCTGAGGGGGCTGTCCAGACTACCTCCTGGGAAAAGTCACTTTCAAAACCATCAGTATCATAAGCGGTCGCCGTAAAATAATAGGTGGTGCCGTCAATGAGCCCGTTAACGTTTCCCGCCACTACACCATTTGTGGGGGTTGGATTTCCCATGTCGACCGCATGGTCATATTGGGCGCTGGTGGTCCCATAGTGTATTTTGTAGCCGGCTAAATTTGTTTCCGTATTGGGTGACCAGCTGAAGCTGGCCTCTTGTAAGGCATGGAGGGGTGTTGCCAATGGAAATAATAGTGATGTTACAACGCCCAGTAAAATGGAAATCGTTTTTCGCTGCATAGGAGCATCTCCAGGTTTTTAAAAACGGGCAACACCTGAAAATGCTGTCCGTTCGGCAACCCCGCTACCATATTCCCAAATTTGGCAATTTAGGCCGGAGGCTTTGCGTCCCACTCTTTTGAGATGGTTTGCTATTATCGTGGATTGAATTACATTACATGGCTATTGTAGCAATTCTGATGCCAAAGAATTGCCATGGGGGGGGTGTTGCTGATAGGGATAATAATTCCTTGATTCTTCGAATTTAAAAATGATAGGCAAGCAAAACGATGGAGACGTGATATAAACGACTTGGCAAATTTTTTTAGAGTGCAAGACAATGTCATTAACTTAAGCCTTTTCGCCGGTTGCCTGAGCCCAGGTTCGTCATTCCGGCGAAGGCCGGAATCCAGGTAGTTACGACAATTCTGGACCCCGGCCTTCGCCGGGGTGACGACGAGGGTAGTCAGGTTTTTCT
>JAHILF010000164.1 GCA_018897105.1 Pseudomonadota bacterium | reverse complement strand
CTGCTGGGACAACGCTGTTGCAGAGAGTTTTTTCGGCAGCCTCAAGACCGAAAGGGTCTTTTTTTCAAGCTATACGACCCGAGAGGAAGCCAGACGAGACACCGTTGATTACATAGAAATGTTTTATAACAGCAACAGGCGTCATTCCTGTCTTGGTTATGTCAGCCCCAAAGAATTCGAGAAACTGTGGCTTCTGAAAAAAGCCGTAAACAAAAGTGTCCATTTTTACTTGACCCGGTCAGCTGCCAGTGGTCACAAAACTACGGCAGTATTTAAAAGGTACAATCTTGTGACTGAGGACGAACTGAGTCGAATGAAGTAGCTTGGAGAGGGTGAAATGGACACCTATATGGGGCACTGAAACAAAAAAAGGATTAACCAATATTGGCTAATCCTTTGAATTTGCTTGGTAGCGGGGACAGGATTTGAACCTGTGACCTTCGGGTTATGAGCCCGACGAGCTACCGGACTGCTCCACCCCGCGGCTTATCTTGATTAGATTACTACAAATTTTCTAAAAGTCAAGTTTTAAATTGATTCAGGACTTTTTGGTGCCGGCATCTTCATCTTCTGATTTTTTTGAAAAAAGCGTATTGAATTTCCCAGGCATTTTGATCTGAAATTCCAGGCGCTTTCCCATAGTCGGGTGGTCAAAAGCGAGGTAATAGGCATGCAGGGCAAGACGACCCAATGGGTCTGTTTTTGCCCCGTATTTTTTGTCGCCCGCCACCGGATGACCGATGTCGGCCAGGTGCACACGAATCTGATTTTTTCTGCCGGTTTCGAGGCTTATATTAAGGAGGGCACAGCCGTTGCCCTCTTGCAGCACTTCAAAGTTAGTCACAGAGAATTTGCCGTCTTCATCGTTGCCACTGACCGAATAGACACGCAAGGACTTTGACTCCCGCAGGTGGCTGGACACCTGTCCGCTCTTCTCTTTGGGGGATCCCTCGACAATGGCGGCATATTTCTTATCAACGCTCTGCCAGTTTTCCTGCAGAATCTGCTGGGCGGTTTCGTTTTTGGCGAAAACAAGCAAACCCGAGGTGTCGCGGTCTAATCTGTGGACAATGAAGAGGCGTTGCTCCTTCGATTTGGTCCGTTCTCTGAGATAGGCTGTGAGTTTGTAATAGGCAGTTTTTATTTTTTCTTTTTCCGTGGCAATGGTCAACAGCCTTGCCGGTTTGTTTATGACAATCACATCGTCATCTTCATAAACAATCTCCAGGCCAGGGCACTGATGGCCCTCTTCGCTCATCTCTTTTTCCGTCTTGATGACTATCTCGTCACCCGGCAACAGACTTTGATCATGCCGTTTCGCCGTCTTGGAACTGACCAAAACCGCCCGATGCTTTACCAGTTGCTTCACCTTTTTTTTCGAATAGCCGCAACCTGTCAAAAACGAAAGAAGACTCATTTCTTCTTTTGCTACCATTTTTCTCATGAATTTTCTTTCCTTTGCAGGCATTTTGGCATGGCAACTGTCCTCGGTTCCCAAAACAGCACAAGATAAGCCTCTCAGACCTGTTGGCGACGGGTCAGGGGCGATCTGATTTCAGGCAGACCTCTCCTTAACAAGTCAGCGGAGAATTTCTTCACGACCCTCCAAAGGTCTTCTTCTCTTCTTTTTTTGCCTTCTTGGCTATTTTTTTTTCTTTTGTGGTTTTTGCCGGTTTCTTTTTAGTTTCCTTCTTGCTGTCCTGTGCTTTGCTCATGGCTTCTGAGTTCCTTAAGGTTGAAATGATAAGATGTCTCCCGCAACAACATAACTATATATGAACATAATACAATTATTTTGTAACCGGGGGATTTTTTATCAAGTTTTTGCTTATTTTTCTCTTTTTTCAACAGGTCCGGCAGGGGAGAATAAGTGTTCAGGGGTATGGCCGGGAAGATCAAACGTTGTTTGGCAGTATATGCAAGCTGCGAGTGGGGGGCGACAAGCAATTGAACAAAACTCAGAGTCAGCAAATCGGCTTGGACATTGGCAGTTCCGTTCTCTGATTGCTAGCGCAGGATTCTATGTAACATGGCATGTATTAGAGATGTATCTTCGTATGTCAATGTGATGGAAAGTAAAAGTCCGTTTGCTCTACCATGCTAATTCAGCCGACACAAAAAAAATGCGGCGGATCGGCCATGTAAACCTTAAAAAGTCAATCTGGAACATTCAATCACACATGAAAGCGGTATTCACCTGGGAGTGGTGTCGCTTTTTTTTGTGCCTGAATTTTTTCCTATCACAAAACTTATCCTTGCATAATAATGCATTGGGGGGTGTAGTACAAAAAAAATTACGTTTGATGGAATATTCTTTGTAATTTTGATTTTTAAAAATCTCGCAAAGATATTTGACAAACATCTTGACAACAATTAACCTATAAGTTAAGTGATGCGCCCAAAGAAAATACGAGATGACAAGTGGAGGGTGTATGCTGTTTGTGATAACAGTGGAAACTGTCAACTATCTGATTTTCTGTCAAATGTGCAACACGATATGGTTAAATACAAAAATAGATTACTGGTTATTTTCCGTCAGACAAGCCAAGAAGGACCTCAACAATTTAATGACCGAATCTCTCACCAGATCGACAAAAACAATGAGATTTGGGAGTTCAGGTCAGGAAGATTTAGAGTTTTATGGTTTTATGATGAAGGGAAACTAATTGTTTGCACAGGAGTCTTTTTAAAACAGACCAATAAAACACCAAAAATACAAAAGGAGAGGGCGATAAGTCTACGGAAAAAATATTTCCATGACAAAGAAAATGGGAATATCGAATATGGAGACTGATCGGGAGGCGATGCTATGAAAACTTTTGACGATTTGTTTAATGAAGCCCAAAAGACTGATTCCTACTGGACCCAAGAAACAATCCTCAAATTCACTAATCAAATTTATAGTCTTTTAAAAAAGAAAGATATTTCCAAAAAACAATATGCCGAGAAGCTTGGTACAAGCCAAGCCTATATTACCAAAGTTTTGCGAGGAGATGCAAATTTCACAATTGAAACCATGGTCAAGCTTACGAGAGCCCTTGATGGTGGTCTGGAAATACAGATTATTCCTCAAGAGGAAAATATAGAATGGTACAGAGTGATTAGGGGGGGAGACGGTAAGCGGCGGCGCCCTGAGCAGGTAGGCCGTTGGGCCATAACAGATCATTCAGAAGCCAACTCAAATCCACTGAAGGAAAATTCTGATGAATACGCCATTGCGTCTTGAAAATTATTTCTTCCCTCACATTTCGGTTACTGCAGATCCGGAATATGTTGGTGCAGAAACCGATGAAGTAACTTTTCCCTTGGTCCAGTCGGAACTTCAGGAAACAGATAAGCCTAATAATTTTCAACTCGCGATTAATATTTTTGTCGAACCAAAAAACCAAGAAAAACCAATTCCTTACATCATACATTTAGTCGCGATAGGGATGTTTTCAGTAGCTGATAACTGGCCAGATAAAGAAAAGTTGCTAAAAATAAATGGAGCGTCCATCCTTTACGCTGCTGCCAGAGAGTTCTTGATAACAATTACATCCAGAGGACCATGGCCTTGTTACACATTGCCAACATACTCCTTTCTTCTAGGCTATGTGGATCGAAAGGAAGTTACGAATGATTCAAAAAAAGAGTCCATTAAGAAGCCGAAGAAAGTAAGAACTAAAAAAACATCTTCAGTTTCTAAGAATGGTTGAATTGTCTGCCTGATTGCTGCCCGGCTTGATTTGCTGAATATTGACGGTTGTTTTCAAGCGGTGTCCACTTGGGGAGTGGGTGCCGCTTTTTGTGTGTGGGGGGGGGAATGATGTGGGGAATTAAAGAATATTGCCCCTGAAATCTGCTTTATGTTTGTATTGTAACTTGTTGATTTTACGAATGGAGCCACCTGCCGGGATCGAACCGGCGGCCTTCGGGTTACGAATCCGATGCTCTACCAACTGAGCTAAGGTGGCCATGAGTTGCCGTCTTTTAGCAAATTGGGGCACAAGGTGTCAAGATTTCTCTCATCAAATAATGGTTATGCCGGCAAGTTGCTCGTCAGGCAGAGGCGAGGAGTGCAGTAAAGTATCTCTCTGGTCCTGTCTCACTATTACTTCAGTTTCCAGCGGGCCCCCTGGGATTTTTTTGCCGTATCGCACGACAAGCGCAGCGCTGAGGCTGATGTCAGAAGGGTGATTGGAATGACGTAGCAGGGCGGTGGGGCCCGGCCTGTCATTAAGCTTTAAAACCAGATCACCCGGTTGGCAAAGCCGCAGGAGGGCATCGTTCTCATCCTGGCTGCGGCCGATGGCAAGCCAGCCGCCATGGGGTAGCCTGAACTGCCGGCCGACCAGCAGGAAACGGACGTTGTCCCGGTTGACCCGTTCTCTTTGCCTGTACAGCGTCTTGATGCGATTTGCCAGATTGAGGTCAGTCAGCACACAGCCGCCTGCCGGACTCGGGTAGTCGGTTATGTTGAATCCGGCTGCAAGTTCGATCTGCTTTGATCGGCCCCGACCGCTGCAATACGGCAGTTTCTCCCGGTCAATAGTGCCTGCCAGCTCTGCTGCGGTTGGTTTCTGGCTCTTGGCGCATAAAGGGCGCAGCAGGAGAGAATCGGTGCCGCTGTCGCGCTCGATGACGCGCAGGGTATCTTTGCGTTGTGACATGGGTCGCTGACCGAGCACTTCGCCGGTGATGATGAATGAGGCCTGATATCCGGCCATCAGCTTCTTTGCCTCGATGAGCATGAGGATCTTGCAGTCTATGCAGGGATTGAAGCGCTTGCCGAAACCATGGGGAGGATCATGCAGCATATCGAGATAGAGATCGGTGATATCTTTGATTTCGACATCAATATCATATTTTTCCCGCATTTTTTTTCTGTATTGCGCCTCTCTCGCAAGCAGGTCGTAGTCGAAAAAAGGGGTAATGAATTTGAGGGCCTTGACCCTGACTCCCTGTTCCGCCACCACTCTGCAGGCCAGAATACTGTCCAGTCCGCCGGAAAAGAGGGCGATCGCCGTAGGTTGCTTATCCATATGATGTGAAAATCCGGTTATTGGTTACGGTTGATCAGTTCCGTGACATAGGCCAGGGTCTGCTGGGTGACCGAATCTCCGTCAAGCATGCCGGCAAGTTCCATCACCTTCTGCGTTTCATCGAGAAGAACAATATCGGTGTGGGTCCGGTCATTGCTGACATACTTGCTCACCCGGTAATGGTCATGGGCACAGGAGGCGATTTGGGCCAGATGGGTGATGCAGATAACCTGATGATGGCTGGCCAGTTCCTTGATTTTTCTGGCCACCGATTCTGCCGCCTTGCCGCTGATGCCGGTATCCACCTCATCAAAGATGACGGTTTCCACCTGATCCTTGCGGGCGAGCAGACATTTGAGTGCCAACAGCAGGCGTGATAACTCGCCGCCGGAGGCGATCTGGGCGATTGGCTTGACCGGTTCCCCGGGATTGGCCGAGAACATGAAAGCAGGCCGGTCGGCACCGGTGCGGCCAAGGGAGGAAAGCATTGGCTCGCCTTCGGAAAATTTTATCTCGAAAAGAGAGCGGTCAAGACAGAGGGACAGCAGTTCGTTTCTGATGGTTACGGCCAACTCCTGCGCTGTTTTCCGCCGCTCCCGGGATAGTTTGCCGGCGGCTGCCTGCAGCTCGTCTTCCATCTTTTTCAGTTCTTTTTCTAGTTTTTCCAGACGAATATCAAGGGCTTCCAGCTCCTCAAGTTCATTTGCCGCATTGCTGCCATAGCTGATGACGTCGGCAAGTTCCGGCCCGTACTTTCTTTTCAGCTGTTGCAGAATGTCAAGGCGGGCCATAACGGTCTCAAGTGCCTGGGGGTTATCCGTGATCGTGTCAAGGTAGTCGCGCAGTCCTGTCAGTTTTTCTTCAAGTTGAAAGGTGAGGCCTGCGACCTCCTCGGACAGGGAGGCGACGCTTGCATCAAGTTCAGTCATCTGCACGAGATTTTTCCGCATCTGGGCCAATGGGTCAATGACGTCGTAAAGAAGTGAGTAACTTTTTCTGCCGAGCCGGTTCAGGTCATCAGCACTTTTGAGCCGCTGTTTTTCCATGACCAGCCTGCCGTCTTCCTCGGGAATAAGCCTGGCGTCCATGATTTCCCGCACCTGAAAGGAAAGAAAATCCTTGCGCTGTTCCTTTTCCATCTCTTTTCTGAGCAGATCATCGTATTCGTTTTTTTTCTGCTGCCAGGCGTCGTATTGTCTGGAAAAATCGGCACGCTGCTGCCAGAGGCCGCCTACTGCATCGATGAAATCAAGATGATAACGGGCGGCGAGAAGCTGCTGATGGTCATGCTGACTGGCCACGCTGAACAGGTTTTCAGTCAGCTCGCCGGTGATCTTTGCCGTTGCCGGGCTGCCGTTGATATAAAAACGGCTGCGGCCGTTCTGCGAGAGAACCCTTTTGATGACGATGGTTCCGTCTGCATCAAACCCCTGCTCTCTGAGTTTTTCCAAGATCTGATGATCTTCGCCAACCTCAAAAAGTGCCTCGATGGTGGTGCTGTCGGTGCCGCTTCTGACCCAGGTGGAAGCCCCCTTGCCGCCGGAGAGCAGGTGAATGGCCTGCAGGATGATGGACTTGCCGGCCCCGGTCTCTCCGGTAAGCACGGAAAGCCCGTCGGCAAAGACAAGAGACAGTTGTTCGATGAGGGCCAGGTTGGTTATGTGCAACTCGCAGAGCATTTTTTAAATTGACAAATTGTGAATGTTCATTGATAATTATTTGAAATGATGAAACTAACAAAATACATTTTTTACTGAGTTGTTGTCAATTCCATTTGCCAATAATCCTTTTTTCCTGAGCCTTTCCTAATTTTTTTTCTTTAAAGGCCTCTTCAATTGTCGATATTACACTTCCATTCATTTGTTGTTTTCAAACGTTTTACAGCCTTGATTGTCCTGCTTCTTTTCTTCTCTGTTAACTGTCTGACCCTTTTCTCTCCGGCAACCGTGCAGGCCTTTTCCATCAAGGAGGAAAAGGAATATGGCGAAAACATGCTGGCCGTTATCCGCAAGGAATTCAAGCTGGTTGATGAGCTTGATGTCAGTCAGTATGTCAATGATCTCGGGGATTCCATTCTTGCAGAGGCAGGACCTCAGTACTTTGATTACCATTTCTATGTCATTGACAACAAGGAATTTAATGCCTTTGCCACTCCTTCAGGGCTCATCTTTTTCCACTCCGGCATCATCAACGCCATGGATAATGAAGGTGAATTCGTCAGTGTCATGGCCCATGAGTGCGGCCATGTCATGAGCCGTCATATTGCCGCGCGTATTGAAAAGTCAACCAAGATCACTGCCGGCACCTTGGCCTTGATGTTGGCGGGAATCGCGCTGGGCGGCGGCGCGCTGTCCCAGGCCCTGGTCACCGGCGGCATGGCAACGGGTGCAGCCATGAACCTTGCCTTTTCCCGCCAGGATGAAGAGGAGGCGGACCGCATCAGTTTTAATCTGATGGAAAGTCAGCAGCGGGACCCCAATGACATGGTTGCCATGTTGAACAAGATGTACAAAGAGTCAAAGATCAGAATGGGCAATATTCCCCCCTATCTGCTGACCCATCCGCAACCAAAGCTCCGCATGGGGTATGTGGAGGATCTGATCCATATCAACAACGATAAGCAATTTCATAAGTTTGATCAGTTTGCTTTCCGCCGCATGCAGAAAAGGGTATCTTCCTTGACTTTGGAACCGCAGAAATTGTACGGCAAATATCGAAAAGAGCTCAGGGAGGCAACGGACGAGGATATCAAGATGATGGCCGTCTACGGCCTGGCCCTGGCGGACATGTCCACCGGCAACTATGAACAGGCAGTGGAGAAAATGCGGCAGGTGATGCGGTATTACCCGGACAAACCGATTCTCCTCACAGATCTGGGAATCATTTATTTACAATGGGGGCAGCTTGAAACTGCTCTCATGTATCTGGGAGATGCCCGCAATAAAGACCTTGGCAGTTGGTACAGCACCTTTTATCTTGCCCTGGCTCTCCAGCAGTCAGGCAATGATAAAAGGGCCGAGGCCCTTTACAAACAGGTGCTGGGCAGCAGCTTTGATTATCCCAAGGCCTATTTCCAGCTTGCCCAGATTGAGTCCAAAAAGGGTAACCATGCTCTTTCCTATCTCTATCTGGGGAAGTTTTTTTATTATGAAGGTAATTTTACCACCAGTACCTTTCACTTCAAAAAAGCGCTCACCCTTTCCACCTCTGAAAGTGATAAAAAAGAAATACAGGAAATTTTAGACAGGATAAAGAAGATTGAAAAAGATAGTTGACAGGCTGTTGAAAAATGTAGCGAACGCAGCTGAGACAAGGAAAAATGAGGCGACTCGAAGCAAAGCATAGAGAACGACTGAAAGCCGGCCCGAAGGGCGAGTCGCTAGCGACGAGTAAAAAACGCAGCTTACACGGGGTGAGTGAGCATCTTGAGCCGAATTTTGACACAGTATCAACAAGTGCAGTAGTTTTTCAACAGTCTGATAAATAATGTTCTTCACTTCGCATTATGGCAAGCCCGCATCTCTGTAACAGGGGCGACAACGACTGGGCTGTCGGCCGCAGAATATTTGGTTCTTTTATTATATGCGGCGTCCGCTCAGGTCCGGTGCACAGCGAATATACCGTTTCTCACCAGGGGCGGCAGGATAAGCTGGTTGTCAGAGTGCCCCATGCTGCGTTGTTCAAAACAGAAGTGCATCAGCATTGTTTTGCCGAAAAAATTCGCCAGTGGGTCCTCCTCGGCATGCATCCCCATGTGGAGGCCTGTTTTGGTCTGGTTCCCGGTGATGCCTCGGCATATTTCCTGGAAGATATTAAAGGCTCCACCCTGACCAACTGGGTCAGGTCCGGACAATCGAGCTTAAGAAGTATTCTTTCCCTGCTCATGCAGATCTGTCATGGCGTTGAATATCTTCACGCCCACGGTGTTTATCATCAGGACATCTTGCCTGACAGTATTATCATTACCAGCAGCTCGCTGGCAAAAATCAAGGAAGTTGTCCGACCGGCTCTGTCTGATAAAGGACAGAACCCGCATGCTGATATCAAGGGGTTAGGTGGTCTGCTGCAGATGATGCTCTTCTCGGAACGCCCTGCAGCAATCGGAAGAAATGGCAACGTATCGGAGGAGCCTGATCGTTTGCTAAGCCAGGCTGCATTGCTGCGTTCTATTCTGGATAGATGTTCAGCGCCGGCCGGCAGATGCTATCCGGATGTCTCCTCTCTGCGCCATGATCTCAACAGGGTATATAACCTGGCATACGGACTCGACTGTCCCTATCATACTCTTGAAACCGATCTCCGGGCTGAGAGTTTCAATAACCAGGCTGTCGTCTGCTTTGCCATTGGCAGGTTCAGGGAGGCTCTTGTCAAGCTGCAACAGGCACTTATCGTACACGACAGGCTGCCTGAGGCGGTATACAATCTGATCCTCTACAAGCTACGTTCAGGATTATTTCCCCCGGAAAGGATCCTCCTGATGATTGACTCGGCCTTGGCGGATAGTTCCGTTGCCGATCAGCTGGCTGTACTCAAGGCACAGGTCAATAAAATGAAAGGGGAAAAGCACCGCAAAATGCCGCCTCTGCCTCACTTTCTGCTTTGCTCCTCACCGCAATCCCTTGTTCTTTACCGGCAGGCCCGTAAGCGAATGGAAAAATGCCGGGAAATTGAACATCATTTCTATAATCTGCGTTACGAAGCCTGCCTCAAATCTCTGCTCTCGGCATGGAGTAAGAGGAGATTTGCCAAAGATGCATTTCTTGCCGGAATTCTTGATCGTTTGTCCGGCAAAAGCGATAAGCGTGAAATTGCCGGGGTCCAGAGATATGTGACCTTGCAGGGCCTGGGCAGCGCCGTTGAACACCTGGCATATCTGCCCGGCACGCGAAAGATTATCGAGGCAGGCAGCGATGACCGCATCCGCATCCGCAACTATGGCCACGCCATCAAGGTTTCCACCATCAACACGGGGGGGCAGGCTGTTACTGCCCTTGCCGTATCACCTGACGGCAGGATCATAGCCGTCGGGACAGATGAGGGAGAAGTGGTTTTCTGGCAAAGCGGTTCAGGACATGCTCAGCTGTGGCGGGCTCGGCTCCACCATGGCAGGGTGAACGCACTTGCTTTCAGCCGTGATGGCCGCTTTTTTGCCAGCTGCGGAACAGACGGGACAATGGTTATCCGCACCATTGCCACGGGTCGGGAAAAAATGGTGCCCGCCTGGGATAACCGACAGGTTACATGCCTCTCTTTTGTGGCCGACGGGCTTGATCTCGTCACTGCCAACGATAATGGTGAAATTAAGATCTGGTCCGAGCGCGGGAAAAAATGTCTGCATCAACTGGCGGCCCATGCCGGTCCTGTAGACTCTCTGTCCCTTGCCCCGCAGGGAGATTTTTTTGCCTCGGCCGGGGGAGAAGAAATAAAAATATGGGATATCTATTCAGGCCAATGTCTGCAGCAGCTTCCTGGCCATCAGGGCGGCAGAACACTGGTGCTGCTGCTCGATGACCATCGCCATCTGGTATCTGCCGGCATGGATGACATGATTCGCATCCGGGATCTGATTACCGATGATGTGGTGGCTGTACTTGACGGCAGAGGAAACGGTATTCGCTGTCTGGCCAAAGGTTCTCAGCCCCATTTTTTCTTTGCCGGCCAGCAGGGCGGTGCATTGCTCATCTGGAAAATCATTTATCATCTCATTTTCAACTGACAGACACTCCCCAGCCGATTGGTAAACGAAAATGTCAGTAAGCCTTGCCGGGGTTTTGGTGAATGTGAAGAAAAAATGACAACTCTGCGCCTAATATATGATATGATTTTTTACGGGATATGCCCTTGCATGACTCTTCATTCAGACATATTTTAAAATGAAGAAACGGGTTGAGAGAGCCGTATGGTTCTTTAACTTCGCCAACGCTGTTGAAATAATAAATTTCCCGGAAAACAACTTCCCGTGACTTGGCGGAATTTCGATCTTGCTCTGTACCTCCAGCATCACCCCTGGACTTTTTTTTCCGGTGGGGCATTACTTCTCTTTTGCAGTGGGGCGCATCACCCCGTGTGACGAAACATGTCGTTTTCTGACTTTTTTTTACTCTTTTTTGCGGATTGTCATAATGCAGAAATCCACTTTTTTTGTCGTCAGCCCGTGCATTGAATCTGAGGAGTAGCCTTTATTCATGAGACGTGTCGTTACCACCGAAAAGCTGCCTATCAAACTCTGGCTCGACGACATCGAAGCCGGCGCCTTTGAGCAGGCCAGAAATCTGGCGAATCTTCCTTTTCTTTTTAAACATATTGCCGTCATGCCCGATGCGCACCAGGGTTATGGTATGCCCATCGGTGGAGTCATGGCCTCTGAAGAGGTAGTCATTCCCAATGCGGTCGGGGTTGACATCGGTTGCGGCATGTGCGCGGTTAAAACCTCGCTGACCACGCTATCCACCAACAAGATTAAGGCCGTTCTTTCCGGCATCAGAAAAACCGTGCCCCTTGGTTTTCAGCATCATAAGAAAAAACAGGATCCGTTATTAATGCCGGAAACACAAGGACATCCTCTCTCCGATTTCCCGATTATCTCAGAGGAGTATAACAATGCCTTGACTCAGTTGGGCACTCTGGGCGGCGGTAATCATTTCATTGAAATCCAGAAGGGCAATGATGGCCATATCTGGCTGATGATCCATTCCGGCAGCAGGAACCTGGGGTTCAAGGTGGCAAATCATTATAACCACCTGGCCATTGAACTGAATCGCAAGTGGGGCTCAAAGATCCCCGAGAAATGGCAATTGGCTTTCCTACCCGTTGATAATGCCGTTGGGCAGAAGTATCTGCGGGAGATGTCCTATTGTGTTGAATTTGCCTATGCCAACCGAAAATTGATGATGGAGCGGGTGAAGAAGGCCCTGTTGGCGGTTGTCCCCTCTGTCGCCTTTGAGCCAATCATCAATATAGCCCATAATTATGCGGCCCTTGAAATGCACTTTCACAAGAATGTCATGGTCCATCGCAAAGGGGCGACCAGCGCCAGGGAAGGGGAGATTGGTATAATCCCCGGTTCTCAGGGCAGTCCGAGTTATATTGTCAGAGGCCAGGGAAATACGGAAAGTTTCCAGTCATGCGCCCATGGCGCGGGCCGGAAGATGGGACGCAAACAGGCCCAGCGGCAGCTGAATCTGGCCCAGGAGCAGAAGAGGCTTGAAGACCAGGGAATCATTCATTCCATTCGTCATGTGCGTGACCTTGACGAAGCTGCAGGTGCCTATAAGGATATTGACGAGGTTATCGAAAATCAGATTGATCTGGTTGAGGTTCTCGTTGAATTGCGACCTTTGGCTGTCATCAAAGGTTGAAATGACAAAAAGCAGTTGAATCTTTGCAAGGAGGATCTGGGATGACAACGCAACTTTCGTTTTCGAAAATTGAGAATGAATTACTTCCCGAATACAGAAGGAAAATCGGATCTGCAGAATCCACCGAGGATGTGAAAAAATTTTATGTCTATACCATACAAGATCTGTTTCGTCAGGTCTTTGCCGGAAGAATTGATCTGAGTTATGGCGACATCGCCCTGTTGCCTGATCAGCAACCAGCATTTGCCTTTAAGAAAGGATTAAATGATAAAGAAGATTTCTCCTATATCTGGAACACATCAGACCTGCCCAATGTTGTCACGCGTTTTGCGGAAACAGCGGTGAAGCACTACCGGCACCTGGAAAAAAATTCGAAAAAGACCGAGGCAAAAATCAGGATGTAACGACATTGGCGACAATCCGTCAGCAGATAATTGCCCTGTTAAGGAATGAAGAGGTCAATGCCCTGGAAATTTCCCAACTGCTGTCGATTCGTGAAAAGGAGGTGTATGAACATCTTGACCATATCAGCCGGACATTGTCCTCACAGGGGAAAAGACTGCTGGTCAGACCTTACGCATGCATGAAATGCGGCTTTTTATTTAAAGACCGGCATCGTTTCAACCGCCCCGGCCGCTGCCCGCGCTGTAAAGGAGGCCATATCAGTATGGCCTCCTATCATATTGAAGAACAGCAGACCTGATATGCTATCTTATCGAAATGAAAGCCATATCGGGTCGATGTCGGGTCATGTCTAGGCCGGTTTGCCCCGATGTCCTCTATTTTTTCATCATTTTTCGTTTTACTCTTGAATCAAAGTGAAAGAAAAATTTTGAAAAAAATCAGGAGGTCATCATGAAAAAACTCATCGTTCTCGCTTCTCTTGTTTTTCTGTGCGCAACTTCAAACGCAGACGCAGGCAATGCCTCTTCCGGAGCTGTAACCGGGGCGGCAGGTGGCGCACTTGTCGGTCAGGCTGTAGGCCGCAATACGGAAGGCACACTGATCGGCGCCGCCATTGGAGCTGCAGTGGGCTACATTGTCGGCAATGAGATGGATAATGGCGGCTACTATGCAAGACAAGGTTATAGCGGCGGAAATGTGTGGGTTCAGCAACCGGCCCCGGTTTACCGGCAGGTGATCATGCCGCCGCCTCGGCCCGTGCCTGTCGTTGTTCCTTACTATCGCCCGGTAGAGGTTGTGGTCATTCCCGGGCCTGGTTACAAACATTACGGGCGCGGCTATCAACACGGGCCGCAGTGGAACGGAGGCCATAAGGCGTATAAAAACCATGGCCGCTATCGGCGGTAAGTGTATCGTGAATAATTGCCTTTTCGCCCGATCTCTGTGTCACAGCGAAAATGAAAAATGCTCACATATGCCTAATATGCGGCGTTTATACCCAAGGGGTACTTTTTCATTTTCACTGTTTCTTGATCTCGGACGAAAATTCTCATTATTCAAGGCACCCGCTAGGGCATCTTGTCATCCTTGAGAGCAGTCTCGCAGGCAGATGATTTGGCAGCAAGCTGGCCGCAGGCTGCGGAGATATCCGCGCCGCGGCTGGACCTGACAAGAACCGTAAAACCCTTCCTTCTCAGGATATCCTGAAAAGTGTCGGTTCTTTGCCGACCCGGTTTGGCAAAGGGAAGTTCCGGCGCCTCATTGCAGGGCAGCAGGTTTATCTTGGCCGGCATGCCGTGCAGCAGCCTCGCAAGTTTTACGGCGTCCTGGTCCGAATCATTAACGCCTTTCAGCAGAACATATTCAAAGGTGATTCTCTTCCTTCTGGGAAGGGAAAATTCCCGGCAAGCATCGAGAAGGATTTCCAGCGGGTAACGCAGATTGATGGGCATCAGTCGATTGCGTGTGTCATTATCTGCGGCATGCAGGGAGACGGCAAGATTTACCTTGAGTCTCTGCCCCAGTTCAATGATTTTCGGAGCAAGCCCGCAGGTGGACACCGTGATTCTGCGCTCTGAAAAATGAAGCCCCAACTCATCCAGCAAAATGGTGAGAGCCTTGATGAGATTGTCAAAATTGGCCAGAGGCTCTCCCATCCCCATGAAGACCAGGTTATTGATCATACCCAGATTGTTCTCCCGCAGGTCCTCGCTCACCGCGCAAACCTGATCGACTATCTCAGCGCAGCTCAAATTTCTGGAAAATCCCATGGTGCCGGTAAGGCAGAAGGCGCAAGCCATGGCGCATCCAACCTGGGAGGAAATGCACAGCGTATTTCTGTCTTCTTCCGGGATCAGCACGGATTCGATCATCTTGCCGTCTTGCAGGCGAAAACCGTATTTTATGGTGCCGTCGTTTGATAATTCTTTCACAGCCGGGGTCAGGCGGCTGAAGAATGCCTCTTTTGCCAGTGACTCCCGCAGGTCTTTGGGCAGGTCGGTCATTTCGGCAAAAGAGGCGATGCCGGGGCGATACAGCCAGGAAAATAGCTGTTTCGCGCGAAAGGCGGGCAGACCGTGGTCAACGGCAAAAGACTTCACGTCGTCCCGGGTGAGATTCCGGAGGTCTATTTTTTTGGGAAAAGAGGCGTCGGACACAATATTAATATAGAGAAAGGCTGACTGTGATCAGCTATTGATTAATAAATGATACTTCCTGTAAACGGACCGGCCAGATCAGGAACTTTCTGTGGCAATCATGAACCGCAGTTTCCAGTTCTTCGATATTCAGTGGTTAATATAAGATATTGGCTGCGCCGAGAATGTGGGAATTGTAGACAACATCCTTTGACTTATGAGCAGTAATCACTATAAAATCGGTACCATGATGAACAATTTTCATTTTTTTCAGAAGTTCGAATCCGTTGAGTCCGGGCATTGTTACATCAGTCAGCACCAGGCTGTACGGTCTGTCTGTAAAGGCTCCAATGCCTGAAGAGCATCACTGTATGGGTGGTAAATGTGGCCGGTCAGCGCGGCAAGGGTGTCTGCAATCCCTCCTGCAATGGCAGGTTCATCATCAACCACCATGATTCGATATTGATCTTGAATCATACAATTTCAATCTGGCTCTGCCAAAATAAAAGTAAAATATAAAATTAATGTGTATTTAATATGATAAGCTATGGCCTGCAAGGTATCATATGTCATTACTGAAATAGATGATATTGAACATGTCTGATGATTACAAGTTAAATTCGTATTAATTTTGCAGGGGAAAAGTCTCTAACCTAACGACATGGTTAAAATTTTATATTGTAATTAAACAATTAAATATTGTGTTTTCAATAAGTTGTCAAAGGTAGTCGCCTGAATCAGGATTTGTCTAAGGAAAAAATACTTATTGTTGATGACTTTCCTGCAAGTGTCAGAATTTTGGCCAGCAAACTGGCGGAAGATTATCAGGTGCTTACTGCGACAAGCGGGTCCGAGGCGCTTGACATCATTCAGAACGAACCGCCGGATCTTATTTTGCTCGATATCATGATGCCGGTCATGGACGGCTATGAACTGTGTAAACTGCTGAAGCAGGATGAAAGGTTTCATTATATCCCGGTCATATTTGTCACTGCCAGGGCTGAAGAGGAAAATGAGGAAAAAGGTCTTGCCCTTGGCGCGGTGGACTATCTGGTTAAACCGGTCAGCGCTGCCATAATCAAAGCTCGGGTGCGCACCCATCTGGAATTGAAACGGCACCGTGAGCACCTTGAAAAAATGGTGGAGGAACGGACCAACGAGCTGCACAAGGCCTTAAAGCTTCTGCAAGCCAAAAAGAAAAGTGAATTCCGTCAGGCTTGCCGCACTCGGTGAAATGGCCACCTCAATGGCGCATGAAATAAACCAGCCGCTCAATGTCATCTCCATTACCGTCCAAGGATGGCAGCTTCTGCACCGACGCGGCTTGTTGACATGGGAAAGATATTACATGACGTTACATGACGTGCAGGTTCTGCTTGATAATGTCAGTCGCATCACCCGACTGATCGATCATGTCCGTTCATTGGGGCATCCGCCACAGGATATCGGTAATTTTTATCTGCAGGATGTCGTAAAAGATGCCCTGTCCCTCTGCCGCATGCAGTTTCTTAACCATGGCATCACCATCAATCTGGACATTGATGACAATGTCCCATCCGTCAAAGCCGTTCAGACAGAGTTTGAACAGGTATTGCTTAATCTCCTGTCAAATTCCAGATACGCTCTGGCTGAAAAGAAGGGGGGATGCCGGTTTCGAGCCCGCTGTCAACATTGCTGTTTGCAGCAAGGATGACAAGGTCTGTCTGGCCATAGAAGACAACGGCGGGGGAATTGAGCCCATGGCCCAGGAAAATATTTTTGAGCCTTTTTTTACCACCAAGCCGGTGGGGCAGGGGACAGGACTTGGTCTGAGTATCTCAGACAACTGATGCTCAAATTTGACGGTGATCTGCTCCTGATCAATTCGCCGGGCCAAGGAGCCCGTTTTGAGATCCTGCTGCCTGGCTAAAATCAGGGCAATAAAAATCAGGGTCTTGCGTTGATTTTACAGGGCACGAAGGTACTCGGGCGTCAATCTTTTCTCTCCGTTCAGGGCCTGGTCAATGGCGGCAAGCACCATTTCCTTGTCCCTGCTGAGGCGGCAATTGATGGGAAGGTAATTGGAGGCATGGTTGGCCTGGAACTGTGCCCGGCTGATGCTGATGTTTTCCACCATCAACCGCAGTTCATGCAGCATCTCCATCTGGTTCGGCAGTGTAAATTGTCCCGATTTTTCAAGACGATAAAGGCCAGTGTTGGGAAGAAGCATGAGGGTCAATACCGCGATCTGATTGGCGGACATTGCTGACACGACCCGGCCGGTTTCCACTGCATGCTCCCTGGAAAATTCTGTCCCGCCGATGCCGAGCAGAACGGTCAAGGAAAGAAACAGACCGGCCTCCTTGACTCTCTGACCGGCCCTGATCATTTTGGCTGCATCCGCACCCTTTCTGATGTTTTGTAAGATCCTGTCCGCACCGCTTTCAAGCCCCATATAAACCCGGTCAAGCCCGAGACTTTTCAGCTCCTGCAATTCTTCAGCGGATTTCAGCAGAACAGATTTGGCATTACCGTACAGGCTGATCCTGTTCACCCAGGGAATCTTAATCCTGATGCGGGTCAGCAGGTCGACCAGACGACGCTGGGGGATGATCAGGGCATCCCCGTCCGCCAGAAAGACTCTCTTTTGCCGTTTGCAGTAAGTGGCGGCAAAATCGATATCCTGATCCACCACGTCGTCCTGTTTCAGGTGGAAACGAACATCCTTATAGGTCCCGCAGAAGGTGCATTTATTGTGGGAGCAACCGACCGTGACCTGCAGGATGATGGAGTCGGCCTCACTGGGAGGCCGGATGATCATACCTTCGTAATGCACTTTTATCAGGCGGTCTTGGCAAATTCCTGCATGAAGGCAACCAGATCGATGACCCCCTGTTTGGGGAAGGCGTTGTAGATGGAGGCCCGGATGCCGCCGATGGAGCGATGGCCCTTCAACCCGTCCAGACCGCGCTTTGTCCCTTCCTGAATAAATTTGGCTTCAAGTTCGGGGGTCGGCAGGTTAAAGGTGACGTTCATCAGCGAGCGGGAGTCTTTTTTTGCATGTCCCCGGTAAAAATCGGTGCTGTCAATGGCCTCATAGAGAATGGCGGCCTTTTCCCGGTTGATCTTTTCAATTGCCGGCACGCCACCGATTTTTTTCAGCCATTTACAGACCAGCCCAATGGTGTAGAGGGCAAAGCAGGGCGGGGTGTTAAACATCGAACCCTTTTCCGCATGGGTTTTGTAACGGAACATGGTTGGCACCGTCTCGGCAACACGGTCAAGCAGATCTTCCCGGACAATGACCAGGGTGGCGCCGGCCGGTCCCATGTTCTTCTGTGCCCCGGCAAAAACCAGACCAAACGGGGTGATGTCAAAGGGGCGGGACATGATGTCCGAACTCATATCGCAGACCAGCATTTTTTCCGACTTGGGCATGGTTTGAAACTGGGTACCGTAAATCGTATTATTGGAGACAAAGTAGAGATACTCGGCATCCGGATCAACGGTATAATCGCCATCAGTCGGGACATGATCAAATTTCGTGCCTTCGCTTGAATAGGCCACATGGGCAGTGGCGACAATGTTCGCCTCTTTGATCGCTTTTTTGGCCCAGGTTCCGGTATTGAGATAAGAGCCTTTTTTGCCTGGCCCCAGCAGGTTCATAGGGACCATGGCGAACTGCGTGGAAGCGCCGCCCTGGAGAAAGAGCACCTTATAGTTCTGCGGCACGTTCAACAGTTCCCTGATCAGGTTTTCCGCCTCTTCGGTGATGGCCATGAAGTCTTTGCTGCGATGACTCATTTCAATGAGGCCGATACCCTTGTTGTTGTAGTTGACAATATCCTTGGCGGCCTGCTGCAGGACCTCAACAGGCAGGGTGGCTGGTCCTGGACTGAAATTATAAATTCTATCTGGCATGATACGATCTCCTTAACCGGTTTATTGTCCGGCGATTCATAAAGAATATGTTGGTGAAAAAGATAATAAATTTTGTAAATAAATTATAAAATAATACCGGCCCTTGTTAGACCGCCGATTCCTCCCTGGAGGTTTACCGTATTTTTCTTGCTGCTCTGCAGCATACACATGGCATCATAGGCGCGGCTTCCCGCATTGCAGACGAGCACGATTTCTCTGCCCGCCGGAAGTTCATTCATTCTTTCCCGCAGTTGATTATTGGGAATGTTCAGCCAATGCGGACCGTATTTCTCCATCAGCGGCTCGCCTTGGGCTGTGGCCCTGACATCGACAAAAAGGGTGTTGTTTTTCTTGCGATTGGTAAACAGCTCGATAAACTCGTCCTGATTGATCACCCGGTTGCGACCTTCCAGGATATTCTGCGCCGTATTGGCCAGGACGTTGATGATATCCATGGCAGCCGCATATGGGGGGGCGTAGGGAAACTCCAGATTGGCAATATCCTGCACAGTGGGCCGGTACTTGAGTATTCCCGCCACCGCTGCTATTCTGGCCAGCAGGCTGCTGTTGTTGGGGCCGATGCCCTGGACGCCGAGGACCCGCTGGGTGCCCTTTTCCACCACCATCTGCATATAAAGCATGCTGCTGTGCGGCCAAGGCGTCGAAACCCATGGCCTTGGCTGATTCCAGGCTGAGTCCTGTCTTTGAAACACAGTTGTCAAAGAGCTTGATGATGAAGCTGCCGACCATGCCGTCAAAGGTTTCCTGCTTGCCGGCAAGATTGGAGCCGATCACCCGACCCTGACGATTGGCCAGTGAGCCCATTGGGGCAAAGCTGCTGCCGCCGCTGACCAGGTCCGGCACCTCAACACAATCTCCTCCGGCGTAGATACTTGGGTCTGAGGTCTGCATGCGTTTATTGACGACAATGCCGCCAAAGGAGCCGATGGCCAGACCTGCATCACGGGCAAGCTGGGTGTTGGTGCGTACGCCCACAGAAAGAATAACCAGATCCGCCTCAATGGTGCGCTTGTCCGTCTTGACTCCGTTTACTTTGCCGTCTTCCACGCAGAATGATGCCGCCCGTTCCGAGGTGTAAACCTTGACGCCTTTTTCCTCAAGATGACGCTGCGCCATCAGGGCAATATTTTTATCGATCAGCCGAGGCAGAATCTGGTCCATCATCTCCACCACCGTGGTTTCCACCGCCCACAGATCGGCCATGGCCTCGGCCATTTCAAGCCCTATGGCCCCGCCGCCAAGAACTACAGCCCGGCTGACGCGCCCCTGTGAAAGACGGCTTTTTATGGCAATAGCCTTATGGATATCACTGACCGTAAAAATGCCGTCAGCGTCTGCTCCGGGAATGGGTGGGACGAAAGGGGTGCTGCCGGTGGCCAGGACCAGTTTGTCATAGGGCAGGAACTCATCCTTGCCTGAGTTGAGATCCTTTACCAGCAGTTGTTTTTTCAGGCGGTCAATCTTTAGGGCTCGGGTGCTGGTGCGCACGGCAAATCCTTTTTCCCGGGCAAAATAGTCAGCATCGCGTATGCTGTGAAAGGAAGTTGAACGCAGTCCTTCCGCTTCGTCGATATCGCCGCTGACATAGTAAGGGATACCGCAGCCGCCATAGGAAATAACGGAATCCTGGTCAATCAATATGATCTCGGCGGTCGGGTCGAGACGTTTTGCCCGGCTTGCCGCCTTGGGCCCTAAGGCAACACCTCCAACGATAAGAATTTTCTGTGACATTTCTGATAACCTGAAAAGCTGAATTACTGTATTGATTATGAAATCGAAATCCCCGGCTGAAAAATCTGCAATAATAGTGTAAATAAGGAACTCTGTCATCTACTTACTGCAATTTATAGACTAAACAATATGTTCACATCGGCTGAAGACCAAAAACAGAAAGTTATCGTGCTTGCAGGCCCGACAGCTATCGGCAAGACTGAGCTGTCCCTTGCCGTGGCCGAGGAGTTCGGCTGCGAGATTATCTCCATGGATTCCATGCAGATCTATAAGTATATGGATATCGGCACGGCTAAGCCCACCGTTGCCGAACGCCGTCGAGTACCCCATCATCTTGTTGATTTTGTCGAACCTGCAGAGTTGTACAATGTGGGCTGTTATGTCAGCGATGCCCGGCGGGTCATCAAGGAGGTGGCCGGCAGGAGCAGGCTGCCCATGCTGGTGGGCGGCACTGGCATGTATATGACAAGATTGCTGGATGGTATTTTTGAACTGCCGGATGTGCCTCAAAAAGTCAGGAATCAGGTGCAGAATTTATTACAGGAAAAGGGGCATGCCTATCTGCACGCTGAACTTGAAAAAGTCGATCCGCAAAGTGCGGCACGAATCCACCACAACGACAGTCAACGTTTGACCCGCGCCATGGAAATCTGGCAGGCCACGGGCGTTCCCTGGAGCCGCCATCTGCAGATCGAGCAGGAGGAGCGGGCCAAACAGCGGGCAGGTTATGAGGTGCTGAAAATCGGGCTCAACCGTGACCGCACCGAACTTTACGCCCGCATCAATAAAAGGGTGGAAATCATGGTGGAGCAGGGGATTTTGCCGGAGGTGGAAAATCTCCTTGCCATGGGCTACTCCAGAGAGCTGAATCCCATGCAGTCCATCGGCTATAAACATATGGTCAACTATATCGATAAAATATGGCAGTGGGACGAGTCCCTTGCTTATCTGGCCCGGGATACTCGCCGCTATGCCAAAAGACAGCTGACCTGGTTTGGCCGGGATGAGGAGATCAATTGGTTCAGGCCGGATGATATTGAAGCCGTCAGGCGTATACTAAGTAAATTTGTCAGGCATTAGTGCTATTGTATTTAAAAATCTCGATAAATCAGAAAGATAATAGTTTTTAGTGATCTAATAAATTAACTCTAAAAAAAGATATGAGCCTCATTCGCAAACAGATCAAAACAAGAATCCAGGACCAGCAAATTTTCAAGGGAGCCCAGGACTTGGGTTTTTCCGCCTTGCAGGCCCGTATCATTGCCGGGAGGGCAAATGGGAAGGGGGGCTATAATCTTGAAAATGTCCTGTTCCCGGCCCTGAAAAACCTGCATCACCCTGAGCTGTTGCAGGACAGCGGCAGGGCGGCAGATTATATCGTTGAAGCCATCAGGGAAGGGAAACGGATCGGCATTCTGACCGATTATGATGTGGACGGGATCTGTTCCCATGTCGTTGTCTATGAATCTTTAAAGCATTTTGCCGTAAGTGAAGACAGTCTGATCAGTCTCATCGGCCATAGAATGAATGACGGCTATGGCATCAGCGCCAGTCTCGTTGACAAAATACTGGCGCTGGATAAATTGCCGGAACTGATTATTACAGCGGATTGCGGATCTTCGGATGAGCTGCAGATCAGCCGGCTGAAAGAGAGCGGCATAGCGGTGATTGTCACTGACCACCATACCATTCCGGTTGAAGGGGTTCCTGTTTCTGCGCTATCAACGATTAATCCCAGCCGGAATGATTGCCTGTATCCAGATAAATTCATCTCCGGCTGCATGGTTAGTTGGCTGCTCATGTGTCTGGTGAGAAGCCGACTTATCGGACACGGCATTCTGGCTGAGGACACGGCAAAACTCGGTGGGCTGCTTGATTTTGTGGGGCTCAGTACAGTCGCCGATGCGGTAACATTCACCAGTCCGACTAACAGGGCGGTTGCCAATGGTGGTCTGCAGGTAATCAATCAATTGGCGAAACCGCCGTGGTTTGTATTGGCAAAACAGCTGGGCAAAAACGAAAGAAATCCTTTTACCGTGGAGGATCTGGCCTTTCAGATTGCCCCACGAATAAATGCCCGCAGCAGAATGGCAGATCCCTATGCTGCGCTTAATTTTTTTATGGCCAGCGATGCACACCAGGCAGGTGAACATCTGCAGAGACTTGAAAAGAACAATGAGGAAAGAAAGATTACTGAGCGTAATATGGTGAAAATAGCCCGGCAGAAAGCGAAAAAATTGCATGAATCACAGCACAGTTCACTGGTGATTTCTGATAGTAATTTCCATGCCGGCGTGCAGGGCATCGTCGCTTCACGACTGGTTGACAGCTTCGGCAAGCCGACTGTTGTGCTGAGTCCGATGCTTGAAGGAGATATCCTGTCGGGTTCTGCCAGAACAATTCAAGCGGTGCATCTTCTGAAGGTTCTGCAGAAAATCAACGAGCGGTATCCTGATCTTTTTCTTTCGTTTGGCGGTCACAGTGGAGCTGCGGGGCTGAAAATCAAAAAAGAGGACTTTGCTGTCTTTTGCACTGCCTTTGAAAAGGCGGTGCAGGAAGAAATCCAAAACAGGAAACTGGAGCCAATCGTCTTAACTGACGGAGATCTGGAGGTTGAGCTGTTAAATCTTGAGACATTGTCTGAACTGCAAAAGCTTGAACCATACGGCAGAGAGTTCGAGGAACCTGCCTTTGCTGGGGTTTTCACGGTAACGAAAACCCGCATTGTAGGGGCTGTGCCGGTGCATCTTGCCTTAAAGCTTGAAAAAGAAGGAAGAAAATTTCAAGGTATCTGGTTTAACGCCATGGAAAATCCGGGCGACAGCCAAGCTATTAATGAAGGAACTACAGTAAGATGCGTTTACAAGCTCAAGTTGAATACTTTTAGGGGACAGAGGAATTTGCAGTTGCTGGTCGAGTATGCCGAACCTGAATGACCCAAAGCGATTCAGTTCCGGCTGGGTTTTCTTAAGTTTTCCTTGTCAGTAATTTCGATTTTATTGTCTGCACCAAAATAATCAATTCAATGTCTGATGGCGAAAGTGCAGTATCGTAACAAGCTGATTTTGTTATAATTAATAAAACTAAACATAATATACATTATGCGACATTGTAATATGGTGTTTTCTTTTCGTCTATTGAGTGCTAAATGTATTGAATTTATTTTTGGCCTCCCCAAACCCCTTCTGATGGAGATGATGAAATAATGACCAGGGAATTTTATCAGGAACCGCTTGTCAGCCGTTATACAAGCATTGAAATGCAGAAGATATTTTCTGAACAGTCGAAATTTGAAACCTGGAGACGCTGCTGGATTGCTCTTGCTGAGGCTCAGCATGAGTTGGGACTTACGGATATTGTCACCCGGGCAATGGTTGATGAGTTGAAAAAGAACGAAAAAACAATCAACTTCGATGTGGCCGCCCAAAAAGAGAAAGAAATTCGCCATGATGTTATGGCCCATGTGTACGCTTACGGTAAACAGTGCCCGACTGCTGAACCGATTATCCATCTCGGTGCTACTTCACAGTTTGTCGGTTGCAATACCGATCTTATTTTGCAGCGTAATGCCCTGGCATTAATTAAAAAAGGGCTCGTGAACGTCATCGCTAATATTGCCGCCTTTTGCCGCAAATATAAAAGACTGGCCACGCTAGGCTATACCCATTACCAGCCGGCCCAGCCGACCACAGTTGGTAAGCGGCATACCCTTTATATTCAGGATCTTATTATGGATCTCGATTATATTGACACTCTGGAGAAACAGTTCAAGGCCCGGGGTGCCAAAGGTACAGTCGGCACCCAGGCCACTTTTATTGAACTGTTCAAAAATGATCACGAAAAGGTAAGACAACTTGACCTTTTGGTGGCTAAAAAATTAGGTTTTGACCAGGTATTTGCCGTTACCGGTCAGACATATACCCGCAAACTGGACATGAAAACTGCCGAAACCCTCGCCGGTATCGGTGCCTCCGCCCATAAATTCGCCGTTGACCTGCGCCTTCTGTCAAATCTCAAGGTGCAGGAAGAACCTTTTGCCAAGGATCAGGTAGGCAGTTCAGCCATGGCCTACAAGAGAAATCCCATGCGCAGTGAGCGCATGACCGGTCTTGCCCGTAAACTGATGGGACTGCCGGCCAATTTTGCCGCAACCTTTGCCAATCAATGGTTTGAGCGCACCCTTGATGATTCGGCCATCCGCCGTATGGATATCCCCCAAGCCTTTCTCCTGACAGATGCCATACTTAAACTTTATCTCAATATTACGAGCGGAATGGTTGTTTTTCCGAAACAAATTGAACGTCATATGAGAATGGAGCTACCCTTCATGGCCACTGAAAAAATACTTATGGCCTGTGTTGAGAAGGGACAAAGCCGCCAGAAAATGCATGAAATTATCAAAAAGCACTCCATTGCCGCCGGGAAAGTCGTGAAAGAGGAAGGCGGGGACAATGATCTCCTTGTCCGCCTGGGTGAAGATGCACTAATCCCCTTCTCGACCGCTGAACTTACAGCAATGGTTGGCACCGGCCAAGAGTTCACCGGTCGGGCTGCCGAACAGACTGATGAATTTCTTGCTGAAATTGTCGAACCTCGTTTGGCTTCTCTTCATAATTTGTTAGGAAATGTTGATAGTGAACTCAAGGTATGACATGCTTGTCTGAGACCCGAAAGCTGTATCTGCGCATCAACCCCTGCCGGATTCATTATTTAAAGTTTCTTTTGGAAGGTTATGATGGTATGGCTATCCTTTCAACTATAGATGTGCAATCCGGCCTTGTAGTAGTCCGTTATCCCTCTTATTCACAGGCAATTCTTTTTGAGCTGTTAGCGGACCTGGCGGCTGATCTTACACGTGAAACCTGAAGAGAGTTTTAGCTATGAATCGTATCTTGTTGATAATTTGTTTTTTCTGTTGTTTTTTTTCAACCGTTTCTTTGGCAGCTGAAAATGATAATGATGGCACCCTGAGCCTGGAACAATGTATTGAAATTGTTATTGCCAATAATCCTGACCTTGACATGGCCAGGTCTGACCAGGGGAACCGGGAGGCTTTACTGCAGAGTTCCAAAAAAGACCTCTACCCTACCCTCTCCGCCCAATACAGTTATTTGCATCAACCGGATGAACTCTATACAATGCCTGATTTGTTTACCTATGGGGTAAAAGCCGAGCAGCCACTTTACAAGGGAAAATCTCTTGTCACCGCCGTCAAACAGGCGGAATTATCCGTTGAAACCTCAAAACTAGTCATTGACCAGGTTGCCAATAACCTGGTCTTTGACGTGTATACACGCTATTTTGCCCTTCTTCGCGCCTTACGACTTGAAGAAGAGGCCCGGCAGTCGGTTCTGCGTCTTGAGTCCCATCGCAAGGACGCCCAGGCCTTTTATGCGGCAGGTCTTATTCCGAAAAATGATATGCTGCAAAGCGAAGTTGAGCTTGCCCAGGGTGAGCAGGATCTCGTTGATGCGGAAAAGGTCACCGCTTTGGCCAAAGCACAACTGAATGTGCTGATGGAGCGGCCTGTAGACGCTTTCTTGAACATCGAAGAAAGCGATAAGTACACCATTCAGGATATAAGCTGGGATGAGGTCATTGAAAAGGCCCGGCAAAACAGGGCGGAAATCGCCCAGTCCGATAAGGCCGTGCAGATTGCGAAAAATGATATTGTGCTGAAAAAGGCCCCTTATCTGCCCACCATCACCCTTTCAGCCAGCTATGACCGGATTGGCGATGACATTGGTGCGGCTCCTGTTCCAGGTTTTCCCAGTGAGCAAAAAACCGTCAAGGCTATTGCCACCTGGAAGCTCTGGACTTGGTTAAAGGACCGGGATGAGGTGCATGCTGCGGAAAAGAATCTGCAGAAAGCAAAAAAAGCAGTTACCAAATCGGTCAATGACGTAACCTTGGATGCCCGGAATTCCTTTCTTGTCCTTGAACAGGCCGCCAAAAGAATTAAAGTATCTGAAAAGGCGATTGAACACGCCAAGGAGAATTACCGCATCAATCAGGCCCAGTATCAGGCCCAGCTGGCAACTTCAACCGACGTGCTTGATGCCCAGAGTCTCTTGAGCCAGGCTATGACAAATTATTATGATGCGTTATATGGGTATCAGCTCGCTTTGGCGGCAATTGATAAATCAAAAGGGTCGTTTGGACAGCGTTACAGTAAATGAACGAAAAAAAATTACTTTATATAGAAACCTTCGGCTGCCAGATGAATGACCGTGATTCGGAAATCATGCGTCAGCTTCTTGCCAAGGCATATGAACCCACCGATGTTATCCAGATTGCAGACGCTATCATTGTCAACACCTGCAGTATCCGTGACAAGGCCGAGCAGAAGGCCTACAGCCTGCTTGGCACCTTGCGTAAAAGGAAACGGGAAAATCCCGAATTGATCATTGCCGCCACCGGTTGTGTCGCCCAGCAGGAAGGGGCCAAAATGCTTTCCCGCATGCCCCATGTGGATCTTGTGGTGGGGCCGCAGAACATCTACCAGCTGCCGGAACTTTTTGTTAAGGCCCAGCAGCTGCGGAAAGGTATTGTGGCAACGGATATGGCCAAATCTTTTCATATCCCCCCCTTTCTTCCCTCCCTGCAACAGGGACAGCCGCACAAACGTTTTGTCACCATCATGCAGGGATGCAATAACTTCTGTACCTATTGCATCGTTCCCTATACCAGGGGCCGGGAAGTCAGCAGAAAACATGAAGATATTCTGGCTGAAGTGAGCCATCTGGTTGCGGGAGGTGTCAAAGAGGTCACCCTGCTCGGCCAGAATGTCAACTCCTATGGCAATGATCATCCAGCCCACAGCAGAACCAGTTTTGCCTCTCTGCTCAGGAGGGTAACGGAAGTCAAAGGAATAGAAAGAGTGCGCTTCACCACATCAAACCCCAAGGATCTTTCCGAGGAATTGATGCAATGCTTTACCGATCTGGAAAAACTCTGCCCGCATTTTCATCTCCCTGTCCAGTCCGGATCAAATGCAATTTTGCAGCGCATGAATCGTAAATATACCATTGAGCACTATTTGAGTAAGGTTGAAAAGCTCCGCAGCTACTCTCCTGAGATTGCTTTGACCACAGATATCATTGTCGGTTTCCCGGGTGAGACCGATGAAGATTTTCAGGCAACCATGGATCTCATTGAAAAAGTCCGCTATCACAGTGCCTTTTCCTTCAAGTATTCAAACCGACCTCCGGCAAAATCATGCCAGTTTCCCGATCCGGTAAGCAGGGAGAAAAAAGAGCGACGCCTGGCAACACTGCAGGACCGACTGCAGCAGATTGCCCTGGAAAGAAACAGGGAATACATCGGAAGCCGGATGGATCTCATGGTGGAAGGAGAAAGCAAGGCTGCTGACGGGCAGTGGTCCGGACGAAGTGGCACCAACCATATTGTCAATTTTCAGAGCCATGATGCCTTTATGCCGGGGCAAATCGTGCAGGTGGTCATTCAAGAGGCCTGTCTGCACTCACTGCGCGGCAATTTATTGCCATATTTTTTACCATAAATGAGATTTTGTCGATTATCAGGCCATTTATCCACAGACCGGAGATATTATGATTGATCTGCATACCCATTGTTTTTTCAGTGACGGTGAACTGGTTCCAGCCGAGCATGTCCGTCGGGTTGAGGTTCTTGGCTATGAGGCGATTGCCATAACCGATCATGCCGATTCCTCAAATATTGATTTCATCCTGCCCAGAATCATCAAAGCTGCGTCTGATATGAATCGTTATTCGATCACTAGGCTTTTGGCCGGAATTGAATTGACCCATGTACCGCTGGAAATGATGGATGAATTAACTCGCTACGCCAGAAAGCTTGGTGCTGAGATCGTTGTGGCCCATGGAGAGACGGTAGTTGAACCGGTGCGCCCGGGGACAAACAGGGCGGCTTTAAAGGCAGGGGTTGATCTCTTGGCCCATCCAGGTTTAATCACTGTGGAAGATGCCCGTCTTGCTGCTGAGAAAGGTATTATGCTGGAGTTGTCAGGCCGCAAGGGCCATTCCCTGACAAACGGTCATGTGGCCAAAATCGCTGAAATGTGTGGGGCAAAGCTAGCTGTAAATGCTGATGCCCATGGGCCGGGGGATTTTTTAACTCCGGATATGGCAAAGATTGTGGCGCTCGGCGCAGGTTTAACCCTGGAGCGCTATGAGAGAATTCGCCGGGATATGGCGGATTTTGTCGCTGCTATTTGTGCATAAAGTTTTCATAGGGAGCAGTATTTCTTGATCGCGGCAAATTTTTGCGGACCGATCCCTTCCACTGCCAGTAATTCTTCAATATGCTGAAAACCTTTTCTGGCGCTGCGCAAGCCGATGATTCTTTCCGCCAGTCTGGGGCCGATTCCCGGAATTGTCTCAAGAAGCCTTTTGTCAGCACTGTTAAGCGGCACGGGCAGGAAGACAAATGGGCGCATTTCAGCATTCAGATGCGCGGGAGATAAAAGGGTTGCCGCCCAGATTGCAGACTTCCTGTTCTGACGATTCTCATCAGGGCTCGTCTCGGTTTTATTATGCACAAATGAGATGAATCCAACCACGAAACCGACAACAAGCAGGACCATAATACGGTAATCCCTGTTGCCGGTCGGATGGTTGTTGTTATGGTTTCTTTCGTTCATCCTTCATGAGTTTGTAGGTAATACTGTCAACCAGTGCCTGCCAGCTTGCCTCAAGGATATCGTGGGAAACACCAACGGTTCCCCATTCTGATTCACCATCCCTTGACTCGACCAGAACCCTGACCCGGGCACCTGTACCACGATCGCTTGCCAGTACGCGGACACGGTAATCATCCAGCCACATTTCCGACAATGAAGGATAAAATTGGGTCAGCGCCTTGCGCAGAGCATTATCCAGCGCATTGACCGGTCCCTCACCCAGGGCGGCAGTGTGCACCATCTCACCTCCGACTTCCAATCGTATGGTCGCCTCAGCCTGGGGTGGCTGATCCATGTCGGATTTCTGGTTTATGACCCGAAAACTCAGCAGGGTAAAATAGCGGCGCTGCGCCCCTAGGGCACGGCGCATCAAGAGTTCAAAGGAAGCCTCTGCCCCCTCATACTGAAATCCCTGATTCTCCAGCGTTTTCAGTTCTTTCAAAATTGAGGTGACCACCGGGTCTTTGCTGTCAAGATCGATGCCGAATTTTTTGGCTTTATGCAGGACATTGCTGCGCCCTGACTGGTCCGAGATGAGAATTCTGCGGACATTGCCCACCTTTTCAGGATCAATATGCTCATAGGTCAATGGATTTCGTTTCACTGCACTGACATGGATTCCACCCTTATGGGCAAAGGCGGATGTCCCTACATAGGGCTGGTATCTATTGTGGGGAAGATTGGCCAACTCGTTGACATAGCGTGATGTCTCGCTTAATTTTTTGAGATGGTGCTCCGCATGGAAGGTGTAATCCATTTTCAGGGCAAGGGCAGGCATGATGGAGGTAAGGTTGCCGTTGCCGCACCGCTCACCATAGCCGTTTATCGTCCCCTGCACCTGAGTGGCGCCCATGGCAATAGCTATCAGGGAGTTTGCCACCGCGGTTTCCGAATCATTATGGGCATGAATGCCGATTCCCACATTATGACCGCCCTGCTTGAGGTGGTTTTTTACCTGGAGAATAATATCCGGAATTTCCGTGGGAAGCGTGCCCCCGTTTGTATCGCACAGCACGAGTATCTCGGCGCCTCCCCTGACAGCCCGGTCAAGGCTCGCCAGGGCATATTCCTTGTTTTTCTTAAACCCGTCGAAAAAATGCTCGGCATCATAGAAAAGATGTTTGACATGGGGCCGCAGATAGGACAAGGAATCTTCAATGATGACTAAATTGTCATCAAGTCCGATGCGCAAGGCTTCATGGACATGTATATCCCAGCTTTTGCCGAATATGGTGATCACCGGTGTTTGCGCGGCAATCAAGGCCTGGAGATTCCCGTCAGTCTCGGCAGAATTGCTGAATAGCCTGGTGCTGCCGAAAGCGGCTATCAGGGAATGCTTCAGTTCATAGTTCCTAATTTCTTCAAAAAACCTGGTGGCCGAAGGATTTGAACCGGGCCACCCACCCTCAATGAAATCAATGCCAAGCTGATCCAGTTTCAGGCTTACTCTTACTTTGTCTTCAACGGACAGATTGAAATTCTCCGCCTGGGTACCATCGCGCAGGGTTGTATCGTATATTGTCAGCTGTTTGCTCATATCGAAATAGTTATCCTAAGATTCTTCAAGTGGCAGATTCGCCTTGTCGAGCTCAAAGGCGTCATGCAGGGCCCGCACGGCAAGTTCCGTATATTTCTCCTCTATCACACAGGAGATTTTAATTTCCGAGGTGGAAATCATCATGATGTTGATATTTTCCCTGGACAGGATATGGAACATGGTCGTGGCAATACCGGAATGATTCCGCATGCCGACGCCGACAATAGACACCTTTGCAATTTTCGTATCGCCGGTGACACTTTCCGCCCCAATATCCTCGGCGATTTTTTGCATGATCTTCATGGCCCGCTCATAGTCGCTTTTGGGCACAGTGAATGTCATGTCCGTCATGTCCCCTGCCCTGGTGTTCTGGATAATCATATCCACCACAATGCCCGCATCGGAGATGGGATTGAAAATACGCGAGGCAATGCCGGGGGTGTCAGGTACTCTGGAAAAAGTGATACGTGCTTCATTCTTATTATAAGTAACGCCGGAGACCAGCATGGATTCCATTATTTTATCCTCCTCAACGACCCAAGTTCCTTGTGTGTTGGTAAAGGTTGATCGTACATGAATAGGTACTTTATATCTTTTTGCCAGACCGACGGACCTGATATCGAGCACTTTGGCCCCGAGACTGGCGAGTTCAAGCATTTCATCATAGGTAATTCGGTCAATTTTGCGGGCGGAAGGGCAGATATTCGGATCTGTCGTATAAACCCCTTCCACATCGGTAAAAATTTCACATTGATCTGCTGCCAGGGCTGCTGCCAGGGCAACAGCAGTGGTATCGGATCCGCCACGGCCCAGGGTTGTGATGTCTCCACTTTCCGACACTCCCTGAAATCCGGCTACCACGACAATTTTGCCATCATTTAAATGGCGTTTGATAAGGTCTGCGTTTATCGATTTGATTCGGGCTTTGGTATGCATGGAGTCAGTGCTGATCTTTACCTGATCACCAAGTAAGGATACAGCATCCAGACCCGCTTCTTTTACCGCCATGGCAAAGAGTGCTACGGTGGCCTGCTCTCCGATTGAAAGAAGGACATCCATTTCCCGTTGGTCCGGGATTGCTTGCATTTTGTGAGCAAGGTCCACCAAGCGGTTGGTTTCACCGGCCATGGCCGAGAGAACAACAACCATCTGGTTCCCTTGTTTGCTCAATTCCATCACCCGCAGGGCAACAGCTTTAATTTTATCAGGATCAGCGACGGATGTGCCGCCAAATTTTTGTACTATGAGTGCCATTTATTCAAATACTCCAGTTGCATGTATAAAAAATAAGCAAATTATTAGAGAAAAAAATCCGCTGGTTAGACAAATTACGTTATTTTTTCTCTTTATTTCCA
Organism: Pseudomonadota bacterium; assembly: GCA_018897105.1. Classification (GTDB taxonomy): domain Bacteria; phylum Desulfobacterota; class Desulfobulbia; order Desulfobulbales; family SURF-16; genus SURF-16. The sequence continues at coordinate 68,822 of JAHILF010000164.1, read as the reverse complement.
TGAAGATGGCTTATAAGTAGCCCACCACCTAGCAAATTCGGGTATGAAATTTGCTTTATAAAACAACTAATAAAAATAACCAAATTAACAAGAAACAACACAGAATATCAAGCGTAAAAAAAAAAATTCTCAGACAGAATAAACCTTGTAATAACTCAAGGTTTTTGCTACAAAAAATGGAAGAAAGTTGTGTGTTTTTTGGTAAAGGCTATTTTTTTGACAATTTTCTCCTTAGGATAATCATGACGACAGTAAAAAAAATTATACTTCTCAGCTCCGCTTTCTCCCTTTTTGCTCTCTTTGCTTTTTTTTGTTTTTTTAAATCCGCAGATATCAGACATAACAACTTCGTATCCTCAGCAGCTAACGCCTCAATAGCTGTTCCGCCTGATTCCTGCGATAATAAAGAAGAGACTGATGACGAACAGGATATGTTTTACACCTTGGTTGAGGGGGAGTTGCGATCTGGTGACACCTTAAGTAAATCCCTGACGCGGTATAATATCGCTTCCACGGTGCGTCAACAGATTCTGGACAATTTGGCCAGTTGTCTTGACTTCAGACGTTTACGACCAAAAGATAAATATCGTGTTTTCCTGGATGATCAGGGGCAACTTCTGCGCTGCGAATATGAAACCGGCCCGTTGGAATCCTATTCTATTACTAAAAACGCCGATACCTTTGTTGCCCAAAGGAATTCCATTAATGTGTCGATCAAAACCTGCATGATTGAAGATTCCATCACCTCTTCCCTGTTCGATGCTTTTGCCAGAAATCAGGTGAAGGCATCCCTGGTTTACGCATTTGCCGACATCTTCTCATCCAGGATAGATTTCAACACTGAAATACAGAAAGACGATACCTTTCAGATTGTGTTTGAAAAATATTTCAAAGATGATGAATTCATCGGGTATGGCAATATACTCTATGCCCGCTATCAGCAGCAAGCCGGGGTAACTTTTGAAGGCTTCTTTTATCAGGCCGATGCGTCGAAAGCCGGCTCCTTTTTTGATGCGGACGGCAGGGAATTGGGAACCTCTTTTATTAAATCACCTGTTCCGCTGGGCAGAGTTACCTCCAAGTTCAGCTTCAGACGCATTCATCCGATTTCCGGTATCATACGGCCTCATCTGGGAGTTGACCTCGCCGCACCCATCGGAACACCCGTCATGGCAACAGCTGATGGCACGATTTCCTATGTCGGCTTTAAAGGGGGATTCGGACGACAGATCATCATATCACACCCAGGGGGGTATAAAACATATTACGGTCATCTCTCACGCTTCAGAAAAGGGCTGAAACGAGGGAGTACCATAACACAGAAAGAGATTATCGGTTATGTGGGGTCATCAGGAATTTCCACCGGCCCGCATCTTGATTATCGTGTGCAGCAGCTTGGCGCCTTTCATGACCCCTTCAGTTTAGAATTTAAGCCGAAATCCGCCTTGAGTGGTGAAAAGCTTGTCATGTTTAAGGGGCATATAGCTGCCCTGACCGGTTTACTTGAATCGTCACCCAATCCTGAAATCCTTTATGTCCGCCATTTATTGATTAAACCTGATGAACAGCTGACAATGCTCTAATGGTCAGCACGATAAAGCCGCCATTCAATATTGTCCTGGTGGAACCGGAAATCCCCCCAAACACTGGCAGTATTGCCAGGCTGTGCGGCGCAACAGACTCCATCCTCCACCTTGTCCGGCCACTTGGTTTCAGTATAGACGATAAACATCTCAAGCGTGCCGGACTCGATTACTGGCAGTATGTACAAATCGTCTATTGGAATAACCTGGATGAATTCTTGCAGGATCAGGATGAAAACAGGCTTTTTTTCTTGAGTAAAAAAGTCTCACGACGCTACACCGAAGCTCATTACCAACCAGGCGATTTTCTTATTTTCGGTAAAGAAACCAAGGGTATTTCCGAAGAGATCCTTACCCTTTACCATGACCGATGCTTTTCCATTCCCATGACCAATCCCCATATCAGGAGTCTCAACCTGGCCATGACTGCCGGAATTGTCTTGTTTGAAGCATTGCGCCAGCAGGGCTGAGTTTGCTGCCTGACAAATTTTGCTTTACCCTCCGGTACTAACGTGATAATTTTAATAATTAATCATTTCATATCTACCCATATCAGCTGAGTTTTTTCGTTAATGAATAAAATTCTCGTCGTCGATAATAATCCGGTCATCAGAAAAATGCTCTCTTCTGCGCTGGAAAAAGAAAAGTACCAGGTTGAGTGCGCTGAAGATGGTCTTTCCGCCTTTGATTGTCTCGATAGATTTGTGCCGGATATCATTTTTCTTGATCTCATCATGCCCAATATAAATGGCGAGCAATTCTGCCAGATGATATCCGGCAGAAAAGGCCTTGAGCATACAAAAATTGTGGTGATTTCCGGGGTGGCGGTTGAGGCTGGCGGTGAGTGTGAGATGAAAGGTGTTCACGCAAGTATTGCCAAGGGTCCACAGTTTGTAAGCCATGTCATTGATATTGCAAGAAAGTTCACATGCGATCATTTTCATCATGCTGGAATTTACCAGGTTTTTGGGGCGGAAAATCTTTTTCCCCGGGAAATTTCCAAAGAACTGCTTGCCGCCAATCGGCATTTAAAGGTTGTGCTGAACAATATGAGCGAGGGGATCGTAGAACTTGCTGTTGATCACAGGATAATTTTTGCAAATCCGGCAGCGGCACAACTCGCCGGCATGGCCCAGGAAAAGTTGCTTGCCTCTGATTTCGCGCAATTTTTTTCAGGAAACGACCAGATACGCGTTATCGATCTGCTTAAGCAAAACAAAATTATGGCGCAACAGATTACTGACAACGATCCGGTCATGTTCAACCACCAGCAGGTTGCCATTAATTTTCTTCCGGTTCATGACCGGGAGAACTCAACTGTGGTGGTGATAATCAAGGACATCAGCAAAACAAAGATTGCGGAAGAGCGTCTCAGAGAAACAAAAGAGTATCTTCATTCAATTTTCAATTCTGTTCAGGCAGGCATTATAGTCATTGATGTTGAAACAAATATCATCATTGATGCGAACCTGCGCGCCCTTGAGTTGTATGGCATTGCAAAGCCGGACATGCTTACCCACGACTGCAGAGACTTGCTCTGCCCCAGGCCGGAGGAGAGGTCGTGCCCGGTTTTGCAGGAGGGAAAAACGACCCATCTGACGACACAGACCGTAAAAAAACGCAATGGGCAAACCATGCATATTCTCAAGACGGCAACCGTCTGCATGATCAATAACAGGCAGTACATCATCGAAAGTTTCCTTGATATCACCGAACAGAAAAAACTTGAAAATAAGCTGCATTCATTATCCATCACCGATGAGCTTACCGGTCTGTTGAATCGACGTGGTTTCATGATGATGGCCAAGAAACAGCTGCGTATTGCCGACCGTAATCCGGGGAAACTCTTTTTGCTCTTTGCCGATGTGGATAATCTGAAATGGGTGAACGACACCTATGGGCATGACATTGGCGATATGCTGCTGGTTAAGGTAGCGAAATTACTCGCTTCCTTTCGGCGATCGGATATTATTGCCCGTCTGGGAGGTGACGAGTTCGCTGTCCTGCTTTCGGACAGTTCACCTACAGGGGGGGAGGAAAAAATATCAGCACGGTTTGAGTCACTGCTTTATGAAGAAAATGAAAAAAAAGATCTCGGTTTTCCCATAGAGGTAAGCTTCGGTGTCGTCGCCTATGATAATTATAAACCCTGTGAAATTGACGAACTTATCGTCAAGGCTGATAAATTGATGTATTCGTCAAAGAAAAGCAAAAAAATATAGGCCAATGACCAACAAAAAAAAGCCCGCCGGTTATTACCAGCGGGCTTTTTTTATGACAAAGAATTGAAATTATTCTTTTTTATCTTCACTTAATCCTGACACCAGTACGGCTCCGGCCAGGCCGAGCAATCCAAGATTCTTGACCTTTCTCAGTTCAGGTTTCAGGCGCGCCATCAGACTCCGACGCAGGGAAGCGGATGGCATCTCTGTTGGTGTGCTTGTTGTTGTAAGTAGATGCATATCCTTCTTGTTGCCATAGTACCGGCCGTTTGGACCGATGTTGACCGCTGCGGATGTCAGCCCTTTGGCGCCCTTTTTCACATACTTGGCAACCTCTGAGTTGGGATCGTCAAGATCACCGAAAATACGGGCATTAGCCAGGCAGGTCTGCACACATGCGGGCTCAAGGCCCTTTTCAACTCTCGGCATACAATAGGTGCATTTGTCAGCGATACCTTCACCGCCGATTTCTTCATTCATGATGTCGGTGTTGACGTAGCGTGCTCCATAGGGGCAGGCATCGGCACAGGCGCCGCAACCGAGGCAGCGATCCTGGTCGATCTGCACGGTACCGTTAAAGGGATCTTTATAGGTAGCCGCAACTTCCATGGTTTTCGTTTTGCCGGTTTTGCTGTCAGTGAATGTTTTCTCAATGACATCTGCGGGACAGGCAGGAACACAGGACGGTTCGTTGCAGTGATTGCATAAACCCGGATAATAGGTGGATGCAAGGCCTTCCGGTGTATTGCTCGGGCCAAGACGTCTGACCCAGTTACGTCCCTTATCAGCCGGGACGTCCCATTCTGCCTTACAGGCAATTGTGCAGGCATGACATCCCACACATCTGTCTAAATCGATTATCATTCCATACTGCATAAGGGTTTTACCTCCTTGATTACGTATCAGTCGTTAGAGTCTTAAACTATTAAAGCAGAAAACTTGAGCTTCCTGTGGACTCAAACGCAGATTATGCAGGGATATCAAGTGTTTTGCCGTCTTTAACAAGTTTGACAAAATTGTTTCGCATACCGTTGCAACCGGTTTCCGGATCGATTGTCATCTTGGTAATAAGTTCCTGATCGTCAACACCGGCGTTGACACCTACCGTCAACATGGGATTTCTGGAACCATAACCATGGGCCATGTAAACCGTATCCTTACGAATGCCAGGGGTAACCTTGACCACTGTTTTGGAGGATGACTTGACACCCTCACTGTTTACCAGGCTAACCTCGTCACCTTCCTGCAGGCCCATTTTCTTGGCAATTTCGTCATTAAGCCATACTGGGTTGACCGGCATGGCATTGTGCAACCAGACATTGTTCTGGCTCCGGTTGAATGTATGCACGGGCGAACGACCGTAAACAAGACGGGTAAAACCTTTCGGCACCTCTTCAACAGGTATATAGGTGGGTACTGCGGGATAGTCATTGTCCTCAAGATCCTCATTGTAAAGCTGAACCTCGAAGTCCTCGGACACACCATAGGGATCCTTGCCATCCTGAATGTGGATGCCGTCTTCTTTTTTCAGCTGCGCGATGGACAGGTTCACCCCGGCAAGTTCCTTGTTGATTTTTTCTTCCAGGCTGTTTACGGGAATCTTGTCCCCATAACCCATGCGCTTGGCAATTTCGTTGGTGATAAAGACTTCATCCTTACGCTCGAACATGGCATCAACCAGGGGCATCCTGGGAGCGATGTACTGCTGATGTTTGTCGGCGAAATTCCACTGGGTCCCTGTTTTGATGTAATCGTATCTTTCCAGATAGCATGCTTCAGGCAGCAGGATGTCAGCATACATGGTGATGTCGGTGGGCATGACATCAACGCACATGACAAAATCCATCTGTTTCAGGGAATCTACCATTCTCTGCTGATTGGGGATGGTCTGCATGGGATTCTGCCCCCAGACCACACATCCTTTGATCGGGTAAGGCTTGCCGGTAATGCATGCATCACGGATCAACTCCGTCGGCGTGCCCGGAGGTGCAAAGTGATATTTGTCAGCCATCAATTTTAAATTGTGCTCTTCTCCGCCTTCCGCAACCTTCGGCCAGCTGATACCCTTGACCTTGACTCCTTTGGCCTTGACGAAACCTCCCTTGACGCCGATGGCGCCAAGGAGGGCGGTCAGGCATGCATGGGCACGTATACGTTGGAAATCGTTACCATGCCAGCTGACATGACGACCGGGATGGATGGAAACGTTCGGGGCGTTGGCCGCGAGAAGATCAGCAACTTCCTGGATTTGTTTTGCCGGTACATCGCAGATCTTTGCCGCCCAATCCAGTGAGGCATGGGAGATGCCTTTTTTGAACTCTTCAAAGCCGACACAGTGGGCCGCGACAAATTTCTTGTCATATTTGTCTTTTTGCACCAGGTAGTTCATGATCGCCAGCAGAAAGGCAGTATCGGTTCCCGGTTTGATCTGCACCCAGATATCGGATTTGGCAGCAGATGCGGAATAACGGGGATCAACAACAATCAGCTTGGCGCCATTCTCAAGGCCTTTGAGGTACGCCTTGACATGAGAGACATGTACGTTTTCGCCGAAGTGACAGCCGATCAATAGAATCGCCTTGGCATTGGGCATGTCCACGCTTTCGCCGGGAGCTACCCCAAATGTTGCCATATAGGCGCTGTCGCGAATACCGCGACACTGGAAAAATGATGCCTCGCTCACATTGTGCGTGCCGACAACTTTTTCAAAGAAGTCCATGGGATATTTAGCCGATGCACCATGGGGGAACATGGCTATGCCCTGGCTGCCGTATTTTTCCTGGACAGCTTTCAGCTTGGAACCGCATTCGTCAAGCGCCTCTTGCCAGGAGATCTGTTTCCAGACAGGCTTGCCTCTTTCTCCGACATTTTTTAACGGGAATTTCAGGCGATCCGGGTCATAAAGCAGTTTAATACCGGCATTACCACGGGCACAGATTGATTTGCCGTTATCGATGCTCTTCGGATTTCCTTCCAGTTTGACAAGTTTTTTGTCACGAACTTTTCCCACCAACTGACAACGCCAGAAGCACATTTCACAGACGCCGCCGGTAACAGTTTGGGTACCCTCAAAACTTCCTGGGGGTGTAAAAGGATCTCTGACAAACCCTGTTTCTGCTGACACCACTTTGGCCAATGGTAAAGTCGCAGCAGCTATCGATGCGGTTTGCAGGAATTTGCGTCGTGTCACCTTAAAAGACATGTTACAGCTCCTCCCTAGTAAAAAAGTCAATTAAATTCATCACTACCCTATAATAAGGATGGTGTGCCTCCTCCAAAACCTTACTCTTAAAAATTTCAAACCACGGGGTGAAAAGGCTTCTCAGAAACTTTTTCTGCCCTTCATGATCTTCATTGGCAAGTATTGCTAAAAATTCCAACTCATAAACAATATGATCAGGAAGATCGCTTTCCTTTGCCAGTGCAAAACCTTTTTCTCGGTAAAATTTTTTCGTCTGTTCAGCAATAATTCCATAGAGGGTGCCGTCACCTTTATAGTGGACAGAGGCATAAGGAGCGGCAACCACATGGGGAATTGCATTGATAAAGAGTCGTGTATGTTCTATCTGGACATCTTCAAGAAAATCCTTTGAACCAGCCTTAACCCTGATCAGCTCAGCTTTGTCTTCCTGCCACTGCAACTCATCAAGAAGATTTAACAGGACGGACCAGAAATCCTCGTTAAACCATTCTGCATCAGGATAGCGCATCGACTGGGCAAGAAAGCGAAAAATATCCGCCATGGAGATCTGAGGAGAGGTTGTATTCATTGGCTATCTGATTTTATTTATTGAGAAAAACGTTAGATGGCTTCAAAAGCAAATTGAATCTATTTACCGCAAAGAGTTTGCGGTGTCAACAAATGTTACAAGGTGGTGTTGTAATTAATTGTAAAGATTGAGAAGAGCAACCAACCCGAAGTGATCATTTGGGAAACTATACACCATCGTTCAAAATTTATAGTAGGTGCGTTTCCCTCATGGGGCAGGCGCAGAGGCGACTGCTGCGATCCTGACAAGATATTCTGGCGGCAACTTGGCGAGTTTTCCTGTCTTGTTGACGCAGGCATGGACCGTAAAGCCCTTGACCAGCAGCTTGTCGCTTGCGGTAAGCAGGACATGGTGATTGAATCGCCAGGAATAATTGGAAATCTGCTGCATGGATGTTTTGATGGTAAGCAGGTCGTCATATCTTGCTGGCGCTTTATAGCGCAGATATGTTTCAACCACCGGCAGAATGAATCCGGCATCCTCGATTTCCTTGTAGGAAGAGGCGTAGTGTCTCATGAAACTTGATCGAGCAAGTTCAAAAAAGCGGAGATAGTTGGCGTTATAGACGACACCGCCGGCATCAGTGTCTCCGTATAGAACCCTGTAAGAGCAGACATGGGCCGGCTCTGTAATGCTGATTTTAAGTGATGGCATCTATTTGTTCGGAATGTTCCCGGTCAGTAAAAATTGGAAGAAATCTTCCCCGTTTGCCAAGTGAAGGCTCGAGCTTTTTCCGTTCTTCTCGCTGTATGAAAGGGTATTTTTTTGTTCAGGGCTGCGGGAGTCGAACAAGGCAAAAGGGACCGGAACCGCTATATGGGTTTTCATGCTGATCGGCGTAAAATGGTCCATGCATATCACCAGGCGAAAATCCTGGCCTTGCTTCATGCCGTCAAGAATTTTCTGCACAACCTTCTGGTCAAAATCTTCAATGGCCTGAATCTTTTCCTTTAAGAGTCCTTGATGCCCAGTCTCGTCAGGCGCCTCCACATGCACAAGGACCAAGTCGTGTCTGTCGAGAGCACTGAGGGCCGCATCAACCTTCCCCTGATAATCGGTGTCAAGATACCCCGTGGCGCCGGGGACATTCACCACCTCCATCCCAGCATAAACCCCTATACCCTTCAGCAGATCAACGGCGGAAATAAGTGCTCCGCTGACTCCGAAATTTTGCTCTAATGTCGTCATTGAGGGGGCCTTCCCTTCCCCCCATAGCCAGACGCCATTGGCCGGGAGCTTTCCCTGCTGTTGCCGACTCCTGTTCAAGGGGTGAACCTGCAGGATCTCGGAGGCCTTTCGGACAAATTGCTTCAGATCAGGATATTGCGCATAGCTTTTCCAGAATTGTGTCACATCCTGGCCGGTATAATCATGGGGAGGAACCGTTACAAGCCCTGCCACATTACCCCGGTAGACAAACAGGTGGCGGTAGCTGATCCCTGGATAGAGGGTGAAAAGGTCACTGGTGATTTCTTTGTTGATGGCGGCGATCAACTGTCTTGCGTCACCAGTGTCGATGTGCCCGCCACTGTAATCAACCATGGTGACCATGCCGCCGTTTTGCGTCACGGTTACCAGGTTGCAGCGAAAGGCGATTTCATTATCAAGGAGATCGACGCCAAGACTGGCCGCTTCCAAGGGGGATCTGCCAGTATAAACATCTTCGGGTTTGTAGCCGAGAAGAGACAGATTGGCCACGTCGCTGCCGGGATGAAAACCTGGTGGAACTGTTTGCAGCTGGCCAAGGACTCCGTGGCTGGCCACAAAATCCATGGCCGGAGTACGGGCATACTCAAGTGGGGTCATGCCGTTCAACTCGTCAATAGGCAGGTCACCGATGCCATCCCCTACCAGTATGATATATTTCACCTCACTTGCCATCATCGACCAGGATTTTGATTTTTACGGTTTCCGCCATCGTCGTATCCAAGGCGTTTATTTCATTTAAGGCCTTTCTCACCGCCGCCTCCTGTGCTTCATAGGTGCGCATGACGATGGGTACCTTGCTTTTCTTATCCCGGCCCTTCTGGATCACCGACTCGATGCTGATGTCATGTTTGCCCAGGATGCCGGAGATCTTGGAAAGAACGCCTGGTTTGTCGAGCGTGGTGAATCTGAAATAATAGGGGCAGCGCAGTTCCTCAATCGGTGTGATGGGACGTGGCGCGATATGTTCTGGCAGATAGGAGAGACTTGGCACCCTGTTTATTGATTGATGAACGATGTTTCGCGATATGTCCACCACATCGGCGGCAACTGCGCTTCCTGTGGGCATCTTCCCTGCCCCCTTACCGTAAAGCAGGACATTTTCAACCATATCGCCGGTAAAATAAAAGCCGTTGTAGGCGCCATTGATATTGGCCAGCATGTGTTGCTCCGGTACCATGGTCGGATGAACACTCGCCTCGATATGGTCGCCATGGTTGCGGCTGATGGCCAGGAGTTTGATCCTGTACCCGAACTCCTTGGCAAACTGGATATCAATCGGTTCAATACGGGAAATGCCCTCGCAGTTTATGTCACTGAGGCGGACATCCATACCGAAGGCCAAGGTCATGAGGATAACAAGCTTATGCGCCGTATCGATTCCTTCGATATCATATGTGGGGTCGGCTTCCGCATACCCCTTTTTCTGAGCATCTTTTAATACTTTCTCAAAAGGGGTGGCGTGATCCGTCATCTGGGTGAGGATGTAATTGGCCGTACCATTCATTATACCCATGATGGACAGAATCTTATTGGCAACAAGTCCCTCTTTGAGTGTTTTGATAAGAGGGATCCCCCCCCCTACGCTGGCTTCAAAGCCCACTTCCACATTTTTCTCCGCGGCAGCTTTAAATATTTCCATGCCGTGTTCCGACAACAGAGCCTTGTTGGCAGTAACCACATGTTTGCCCTGGGCGATAGCCGCAAGAATAAATTTCTTGGCCAGGGTTGTCCCGCCGATCAGCTCAATGACGATATCAATGTCAGGATCATTGATAATCGCGTCGGCATCTCGGGTTAATTCGGTGTCAGTCAGGTAGTCCGGCAAGGCAGCTGTCGATATGTCAGCCACCTTTTTCAAGACGATGGAAACACCCGTTCTTTTTTTGATACGCTCAGCCTGTTCATACAGCACTTGAGCGGTCCCGCTGCCAACAGTTCCAAAGCCTATAAGTCCTACCTGAATTTCCTTCATAATGTGCAACTGCCCTTAATGTTGTATTTATCTGGAGGGGGGTGGATTACGAAACCTGCAAAAAAACATATCATTTACCTTTTTTGCCGGATGATGTCAAAAAAATATAAAAATCAGAGCTGATTCCTTTTAAAATTTTCCACGGATGGAACGCTGATTGCTTAGTTGTTTATCGTCGTCTGGCAGCAAGAATTTACTTGAAATAGTTGGAAAAGTATATATATAGAAGGATACATTTCAATCTGTAGATACCCGGATATGAAAAACCTTCCCCAGTTTATTTCTGATATTCTCCACAAAATTAAAAAATTAGTTTTTTAAAAGGTAATGAAACGTGCAAGAAGTTAATATTTTCGCTATGTTCTGGGGCGCAGGACTTGTGGTAAAATTCGTCATGCTCCTGCTCCTCTTTTTTTCGCTGATGTCCTGGACCATTATTTTTCAGAAATTTCTGCTTTTCAAGAAAGTGCGCAGTGAATCCCGTGTGTTTCTTGATAACTTCTGGAGCAGTAAAAACCTTGCCGAGGCATATAAAACAGCCCTGGAAACTTCACTCTGTCCCGAGGCTTCAATTTTCAGGTCAGGTTACGCTGAGCTGCAGAAAATCGGTAAGAAAAAGAGCGGAGAAGAAATGCAGACCCTGGAAATGCGACTGGCAGGCATGAATAACCTTAAGAGGGTCTTGCAGAAAGCTGTGGGAAGAGAATCCTTTCAGCTCAGCAAGTCCCTTTCTTTTCTCGCCACAGCAGGAAGTTCAACACCATTTATCGGTCTTTTTGGAACAGTTTGGGGTATTATGGCCTCTTTTAAGGAGATAGGCGTTAGAGGTTCCGCCTCCCTGGCTGTTGTTGCCCCCGGCATTTCCGAGGCCCTGGTCGCCACCGCGGCAGGTCTTGCGGTAGCGATTCCGGCTGTAATCTTTTACAACTTCTATGCAAATCAGATTGATACTTTCGAGGGAAAGATGGAAAGTTTTACTGCCGATTTCTTGAATCTGGTGGAACGTGACCTTATTTCACGTGGTTGATAAATAATATGGGAATGGGATCGATTCAAAAAAAAGGTAAAAGAGGTCTGGTAGCAGATATCAATGTCACACCGCTGGTGGATGTTATGCTGGTACTGCTGATCATCTTCATGGTCACCGCACCGATGATGACCCAGGGAGTTGATGTCAACCTCCCGGCTACCACAGCCAAGCCCTTGCGTCAGGACGAAAATCCTGTAATTATATCTATTGATCAGCAAGGTGGAATTTCCCTGGGAAAAATCAAGGCGGATGGCAAACTTCTGCAGCAGGAACTGCAGAAACTGTCGAAGACGGATCAGGACAGAACGATTCTGCTGAAGGCGGACAAAAATGTCCCCTATGGCATCGTTGCTCAGGTAATGGCTGAGGTGAAGGATGCCGGCTTCAATAAGCTCGGCATGGTCACCATACCGGTGGAGAACAAACGCTGAGTCATGTCACCATTCGCAGACGCACCTTGTGAACCAGGCGGCAGATTCGTCACGATTGAAGGTTACGCCGTAAAGCACAGGAGAAAACCTCTTGTTCTGGCCATAGTTATACACGTATTCATTGCCATGATCATGCTTCTCCCTGCTTCAATTTTTGATTTTCACCGCAATCGTGAAGAGGTTTACACGGTCAATCTCTTCGAGGCTCTGGACTCTCCCCCGGCTAAAGATGTGGCCAAACCTCCGGCGCAGATCAAAAAAAAGGAAGAGATTCCACCACCACCTGAGGTAAAAAAAGTTGAAGCGCCGCCGCCGGTAAAACCACCGGTCGTTGTAGAAAAAATAGAACCTGTTATAGCAACAGAAACAGAGAGCACTGCCCCTGCAGAGGTAGTCAGCCTCAAACCACGCTTGGTCAAAAAAGATGTCAAACCAAAAAAGGTTGAAAAGAAAGACGAGGTCAAGGTAGACCAGGCGCTTAATCGCATAAAAAATGAACTCAACAGGCGGCAGGCGCAGCAGAAAGCCAGGGAGATGCAGGCGGCTGCAGCGGTTGCTGTTGATGATGCCGTGTCAAAACTGCGGGAGGCGATACATGCGCAACGTCTATCATCATCGACGACCTCTTCCCAGGTCTCGACAAGACCTTCTGCCGGCGGCGGGTCCGGCACCAGCGATGCAAAACTCGATGCCGCCCTGAAACTCTACTATGTGGCTGTATCGCAAAAGATACATGAACACTGGGTGCTGCCGGAATTACAGGAGTGGAAAAAAGACCTTAAGGCTGTGGTTGTTGTCGAGGTGCGCAGTGATGGTGTAGTAACCAGGTATGAATTCGAAGAGAAATCAGGTAATATTTATTTTGATCAATTTGTGGAAAAAACATTAAAAGAATCGCTGCCGTTACCCCCCTTTCCAGCTGATTTGGATGAATCAAATCTGGAAATAGGACTAGTTTTTCACCCCAGCGGCTTACAATAAATTTGACTAAAAAAATGAAACAGACACTTATCACATTAGTTGCCATCTTGTTTATTCTCCCCTTTTCAGATGCCTGGGCAGGCAAAAGGGTGAATCTTGATATCACTTCGGCGGAATTCCGTAAGATTCCGGTGGCCGTCCCCTATTTTGTCAATAAAAACAAGCCGGAGGCCGTTCAACAATATGACCGGGATCTTGCCGTGCTGGCCGCCAAGGCTCTGGATTTTCATGGATTCATCCAGACCATACCTGCTGCTTCCTATGGAGCCCGACAGGACGCCAACTGGAAAAGCGTTGGGGCTGATTTCACGGTAATCGGCCAATATGAGGTCAGTGGCGACAGCGTCATTATGGAATTGCGCCTCAACAATGTGGTCGAAGGGAGAATGATCCTGGGCCGCAAGTATACTTTCCCCTGGAATAAAAGCAGAAAGATGATCCTTAAATTCTGTGATGAGGCAATCGAAAAAATGACGGGCATTCCCGGCATCAGCGAGACCAAGATTGCCTTTGTCTCTGATAAGACAGGGCAGAAGGAGATTTATCTGGCTGATATTTTCGGCGATTCGGTTCGTCAGGTGACACGTCATAAGTATCTGGCCGTTTCTCCCCGTTTTTCGCCTGACAACTCGAAACTGACCTATACATCCTATCACCGCGGTAACGCCAATCTCTATATTACCGATCTGTCCCAGGACAAGACAACCCAGACCCTTTCCCGAAGAACCGGATTGAACATGGCTCCCGCCTGGTCCCCCAACGGCAAAACACTGGTGGCCACATTAAGTAAAGACGGTAACCCGGACCTTTATCAGCTCACACTTGACGGCTCAATCGTGCGCAGGCTCACAGCAAACGCAGGGATAAATGTTTCACCGAATTTTTCTCCTGATGGCCAGCAACTTGTTTTTGTCTCCGATCGAACTGGAGAACCGCAAATATATATAATGGACTTCAATGCCGGCTCTGTCCGCAGGCTTACCTATCAGGGCAATGAAAACACCACTCCTGCCTGGTCGCCTGACGGTAAATGGATCGTCTATACCTGTAAATACGAAGGTCAATATCAGCTGTTTAAAATCTCCCCGGAGGGAGGCAGTCCGATACAGTTGACAACCTCCGCGGGCGATCATGAAGCGCCCAGCTGGTCACCTGATTCGCGACAAATTGTTTTCAGCCGATCGGTAAACAACAATAAGAAGCTGTATGTTATTTCCCAAAGTGGCAGGGACATGCGACAATTATTTTCATTTGACGGGAATCAGACGACCCCCCAGTGGTCATATCGGGTAAATTGAAATAACATCCTTCCCAGGTTGCATGGATATTAAACCGTTGTTCAAAAATAGCAGCACCCTTGAAACATTAAATCGGCATAAGAGGCCGTAAAAAAATGGTTGAAAAAAGTAATGGTTATTTCTGAACGGCCCCTAAATTTTCCCTTTGTTTGATTAAGAAAGAACAAAAAGAGGATATGATGAAGAAAAATCGTTCTTGCTATCATCTTTCGATTCTGGCTGCCGGCCTGTTGCCCCTTCTCGCCGGTTGCGTAACAGATCAAGATTTCCGCGGCCTTGAATTGCAAGTCCGGAGTATGGACAACAGAATGGTGGCACTTGAGAATAATGTCCAGGATCTGCAAAGTGGTGCAGGAGCCTCTGTTGAGGTTATGAAAAAACAACAGGCGGGGTTGAGCAGCAACGTAGACCGCCTGAACACGGAATTGTTACAGGTAAAGGGTCAGCTTGATGAATCCCGCCACCGCTATCGTAATCTGCAGGAGGAAAATCAGAACCTGCAGGAATCCCTCAAGGGGATCCAGCAACAAACCGAACAAAAAAACGTGGAATTGCAGGAAAGAATAGGCAGCGTGGAATCAAGCACCAGTGAAATTGACAGCCGGTTATCAACGGTGAATTCCAATCTGGTGGATATGAAAGAATCCCAGGCCCAGGCTGCCGCCCGGGCGGCTGAGCAGGCTCGAAAAAAAGCGGAAGCGGCCAGCAGAAGCAGCCAACCACATGAAATAACGCCTGAAAAAACGAAAAAAACAGCTACCGAGGCAAAAGCGCAGCCACGCCAGGAGTTCAGTTCTCCTGAACCGGTCAAAAGCAAAAGCAGCGCCACCGGACAGAAGTTGTATGATCAGGGCTTGGACCTTTTTAAAGCAAAAAAATATAAGCAAGCCCAGGATCTGTTCAGCGAATTCATCAAAAAGAATCCAAACGATGATCTGGCGGTCAATGCCCGTTTCTGGGTGGGCGACTGTCTGTTCAACCAGAATGAATTTGCCTTGGCCATCCTCGAGTATCAGAATGTCATAGCCGATTTCCCGAATCACATCAAGGCACCTGCCGCGTTATTCAAGCAGGGGATGGCTTTTGAGAAATTGCAGGATGCCGATACTGCGAAGATCGTCTACAAAAAGATTATCGCAGAATATCCGAAAAGCGATCAGGTTGAAGCCTCGAAAAAAAGGCTTGAAGAACTCTCCAAGTGAGAATTCTTATTTTGGCTTTTTAGTAGAAAACTACAGGATAAAAAAAGCGGCCCCGAGAAATGATCTCGGGGCCGCTTTTTTTGTGGTCTGAGTGGTAAAGATCTGTAACCGGATACTGCTTATTTAGGGCTGATACCCAGCTCTTTTTCTTTTTTGGCCACAGCCAGTCTGGTTTTGATCGCTGTATCAGGGATGAGGCTCATTGAGTCAATGCCGCATTCAACAAGGAATGTGGCAAACTCGGGGAAATCACTGGGAGCCTGGCCGCAGATGCCGATTTTTTTGCCGCGCCGTTTGGCTGTGTCAATCACCATCTTGACCATGGTTTTTACCGCATCATTGCGCTCATCAAAAATATGGGCAATAAGATCAGAATCGCGGTCTAGACCGAGGGTAAGCTGGGTAAGATCGTTTGAGCCGATAGAAAAGCCGTCAAAGACGTCGGCAAAGGCGTCAGCCGAGATGACGTTGCTGGGGATTTCGCACATCACGTAAATCTCCAGATCATTTTCTCCCTGCACAAGACCGCATTCCTTCATGACCGCAATGACCTTCTTGCCTTCTTCAGGCGTGCGGCAGAAGGGCACCATCAGTTTGATATTGGTTAAGCCCATATCATTGCGGGCCTTGAGCAGCGCCTCACACTCAAGCTCAAAAGCAGGCCGGTATTTGGGATCATAGTAGCGGGATGCCCCGCGCCAGCCGATCATGGGATTGCTTTCTTCAGGTTCATAGAGTTTGCCGCCGACCAGATTGGCATATTCGTTGCTCTTGAAATCGGACAGGCGGACAATAACATCCTTCGGATAAAAACCGGCGCCGATGCGGCCCACACCCTCGGCAAGTCTATCAATAAAGAACCGTTTCTTGTCGTCCGGATAAGCGCTCGTTCTCTTTTCAATCTCCTTTACCACCTCGGCAATTTCTGGATCACTGGCTGCCTTGGCTTTCAGTTCCTTAAAATTGTAAAGTGCCATGGGATGAATGCCGATGTGGGAGTTGATAATGAATTCCTCCCTGGCCAGTCCGACACCATCATTGGGAATCTGACTTTCTGAGAAGGCTTTTTCCGGAATACCGACATTCATCATGATTTTGGTGCGGGTGGCAGGGACTGAATCAAGATCAAGTCTCTCTACCTCATATTTGAGTAAGCCCTTATAGATGTAGCCACTCTCTCCTTCTGCACAGGATACTGTTACCTCTGTACCGGTTTTAATGATTTCCGAACCGTTATCCGTGCCGATAACGCATGGGATGCCGAGTTCGCGGGAAATGATCGCGGCATGGCAGGTACGTCCGCCACGGTTGGTGACAATGGCGCCGGCGATTTTCATGATCGGTTCCCAGTCAGGATCGGTCATATCGGTCACCAGGACCTCCCCTTTCTTGAACTGGCCGATATGGGCGGTATCCTTAATAACACGGGCAATGCCCTGGCCGATTTTCGTGCCTACCGCCTGCCCTTCCACGATCACTTCACCCTTTTCTTTCAGGATGTAAGTTTCCATGGTCTTTTTAGAGGTCTGGGAATGAACTGTTTCCGGTCTTGCCTGGACGATAAAGAGTTTACCGGTTCCAACCTTAACTCCGTCTCCATCCTTGGCCCATTCAATATCCATTCCCTTGTTGTAATGGTCTTCGATGATGCAGGCCCATTTGGCAAGCTGGAGGATCTCATCATCATTGATAACATAGGTCCCGCGTTCTGCCGGGGTTGTGTCAATGTTTCTGACAGGCTCTTCAGTGTTCGGATCATTGTCATAGATCATCTTTATCTCTTTGCTGCCAAGACGCTTGCCGACAATGGGCCGTTTTCCCTGTTTCAGGGTAGGCTTGAAAACATAGAACTCGTCCGGGTTAACCGCACCCTGCACAACATTTTCTCCGAGTCCCAGGGCACCGGTAATGAAAACTGCATCTTCGAAACCGCTTTCAGTATCTATAGAGAATAGTACCCCTGAAGAGGCGGAATCACTGCGCACCATTTTCTGGACAGTAATGGAAAGGTAGACATCAAATTGACCAAAACCTTTATCATGGCGATAGGAAATGGCCCGGTTGGTAAAAAGGCTGGCAAAGCATTTGCGGCAGTTTTGAATGAGGTTGTCATAGCCGTGGATATTGAGATAGGTCTCCTGCTGGCCGGCAAAAGAAGCGTCAGGAAGGTCCTCGGCAGTTGCGGATGAGCGGACAGCCACGTCAACACT
The DNA here is from genome assembly GCA_018897105.1 of Pseudomonadota bacterium. Lineage (GTDB taxonomy): Bacteria > Desulfobacterota > Desulfobulbia > Desulfobulbales > SURF-16 > SURF-16. The sequence goes on along the minus strand of JAHILF010000164.1, from coordinate 50,914 downwards.
AGGGCCGTACTCCGCCTCCATTTTTTTATAGGCAGCAATAATCTCCTGGCGGAGATCATCCGGAAATTCCGCAGTCCTGATGATATCTCTCACCTTTTCGCCGCGTTCGGAAAGATTTTTCATATCATGGGTATCAAGATCCGACAGTATATCTCTGATGGCAGCCTCGATGCCTGCCTTTTCCAACAGATATCGATAGGCATAAGCGGTAATGGCAAAACCGTGCGGGACAGCAACTCCTTTTGAAGTAAGTTTCTGATACATCTCGCCAAGGGATGCATTTTTTCCGCCGACCATCGGTACATCTTCAATTCCGATATCATCAAACCAGAGAATAAAGGCTGTATCGTGAGTTTCTCCCATCTTCTTACTCCTTTGAAGTTGACTTTATTTGGTACTCATTGGTACACATATGTTACAAATTGATTATTGATTATAAACAGATATGAATATAGAAGTCTTTATAGCGAATCTCAAGGGCATGGTCAATAAAGAATGTCCTTTCTTTAACACATTGCTTGAGTAATATAAACAGCAGATTCGGTGTATTTGTTGTCAGATTTTTGTCTCAACCCAGTATAACGTAAAAAAATGGGGGGGAGCGAGTCATAAGTCAGGTCCGCGTAACATATTGTTATGAATCGGCCAATTTTTCTAAGCAGTGCTGCATTCTGTTAATCAGTTTGTCAAGGTCGGGTTTAGTGATCTGATCATCCGCCCCTACAGCTTCGCCTTTGCGGCGCAGGGCATCAGTAATCATCGAGGAAAAGAGGATTAACGGGATTTTTTTGTAGGCGGATTGTTGTTTGACACGCATACAGAAATGATGGCCATCCATCCGGGGCATTTCAATATCTGAAATGATAGCTAGGATCTTTTTGTCGATTTCACCCTTTTGTCGCAGCTCCTCGAGAAATTCAAAGGCCGCCTGACCGTCAGGCTTGGGGATCACTTTAAATCCGGCATTCTGCAGGGTATTGGTCAACTGCTTCAGCACGACCCTGGAATCGTCGACCACCAGCACCGCCTTGTCATATTTTTGTTCGATTTCGAGGGCTTCCTTTTCATTGCGACTGGATTTCACCACCATGCTCGGATCAACAGTACCCACGATTCTTTCAAAATCGACCATCTGGATGATAAGATTCTCCACCTGACAGATTCCGGTTATGCTTTGACTTGAGGCAATCAGTTCAGGAGGGGGCGTAATCTGCGACCAGGAGATACGATACACCTTATCCACTCCATGGGTGATAAAACCGAAGGCCTTGCCGTTTAAATCGGCAACAATGACAACCCATTTTCTGTCACCCTCTTTTTTTTCTTCGGTCTGATAGGAAAACCAATTGCAGAGATCGATGAGAGGTATTGTATTGTTGCGGAGAAGAAAAACTCCCTTTACACAGGGAACGCTGTTGGCCAGTTCGGTGATGTGCTCGGGATAGGCAACCAGTTCTTTTACCTTTGCCGCATTGATACCATAAGTGTTTTTGTGATGTTTTTTTGTGTCAGGGTCAATCCACTCAAGATAAAAGGTAATAACTTCAAGCTCATTTGTGCCGGCTTCAAGCAATATATTATTCTTTGATTGCTGGACCATGAAGATTACTCCGCTGGAGTGAATTGTTAAGGTGAAAAGACATAAATATTTTTTTTCACCGCCGGGGGGCAAGGAGATGAATATTGTCAATAGATGAAAATTTCAATATCTGATTATAGAATATTTTTTTTTAAAATAGCCAGCAGCTTTTTCGGATTAATTAACAGAGGCTTGTCTTAAAATGGTCTCTGTGCTATGTTCTTCGAGAAAATTGAAAAAGGAGGTCTCCCCCATGCGTGAAAAAGTACAGGAAGCATTGAACAAAGTCAGGCCCACTCTGCAGAAGGATGGGGGAGACGTTGTACTCATTGATGTAACGAATGACGGGGTGGTCAAGGTGCAACTCACCGGTGCGTGCCGGGGTTGCCCTATGTCTCAGGTTACCTTGAAGGAAGGAATTGAAAAATTTCTTAAATCGGAAGTTCCTGAGATAACAGCCGTTGAGGCGGTCTGATTTTCTTATTTATGATATTTCGTTCCCGCTTTGATGCTGTAAGCTCGATACAGCTGTTCCAGCAGGAGAAGTCGGGCCATCTCGTGGGTAAATGTCATCCTGGAAAGACTCAGCAGCAGGTCCGACCTGGCAAGAACTGCAGCTGAAAGTCCTTCAGGGCCGCCAATAACAAAAGATACCACCTGCCGCCCCTGCCCTTCCCAGTTGTCAACCGTTTTGGCAAATTCTTCAGAGCTGAGTTGCCGGCCGCCGGGATCAAGTGCCACCACATAGGCCGATTTGCTGCAGCTTTCCAGCAGTTGTTCGCCTTCAAGCTGTATGGCGCGTGCCGTATCTTTCCCTCCTGACCTGTCTTTGATGACCTTGAAATCCGTCTTCACATAATGACTGAGACGTTCGGTGAAGTCGGCTATCCCCTTTTTCAGGTATGACTCTTTTGTTTTGCCGGGAAATATCAATTCCAGGCGCATTACTTGCGTTCTTTTGCTCTGATGAGGGCGGAGAGAATCTCACAGAATTTTTTATAGCCCATGCTCGTTTTGATACCTGGACACGATGCGCTGATGGCCTCAAAGTTGTTGGGGTCCTGTAAAATGCTCGGGTGCAGCGGCCACTGACTGCAGCGCCAAGGTTTGCCTGGGTGCACCGTGCAGCCCTTGTCAAAGAAAATGCAATGTCCTTCTACGATTTTCATCTGGATGACACTGCCGGTGATCCGCAGATATTTCTCCTTCACCTCTTTTTCCGGCAGGCCGATATAGTTCACCATCCTTTGCAGATCGTCATCCGTGAGGGATACGGTTGTCTCCCCCTGGCAGCAATAACCGCATTGCTGACATTCAAAAATTTCTTCTTCCATGGTATTCCTTTTTATACAATTGCTGTAATGCAAGTTACGCTTTACCGGTTACTTCTCCGAAAAGGCTGATATCAATTCCATGCTTTAAGGTAATTTTTTTCCACATTTTTTCCGGAGCAATGTAAAATATGTCCTCATAGTCCGCAGGAAGAGTCAACCAGCCATCCTGGGACAGCTCATATTCAAGTTGGCCGGGCCCCCAACCTGAATAGCCGAGGAAAAAACGATAATCCTGCGGCCCTTTGTTGCCGGCGATATCCTGTAAAATCTGCGGATCTCTTGACATGCGGACTTTATCGTTGATCTCGATATATTGCCGTGCAGGATAATCACTTGAATGGAGAATGAAAACAGCTTCAATTTCCACGGGACCTCCCAGGAATATGGATGGGAGCTTCATATCCGGAACAGGGATATTCATACTTTCATAAAGCGCAGCCAGCGATACATCATCAACCGGCTGATTTAATACCACTCCCATGGCCCCTTCTTCAAGTTCATGGGAGCACATATAGATGACCTTACGGGCAAAACGCGGATCAGGCATCTGGGGTGTGGCAATAAGAAAATATCCTGTCAGGCTGTTTATCGTCAGTTCCATAAAAAAACCATTGGTAAAAGAATCACGCGGAAATGCATCATTTTAAAAAAATCATGCACCGCAACTTATCAAAGTAAAAAAGTGTGTCAAGGGCGATGTTGTTAAAGAAAAATTAATAGAGATTGTTTGGGGAAATATGCTACAGTTTTTCTAAAAAAAAGGGTAGTACTGAAAAGATTATCCAAGCCATTTTCTCTGACCCTACAAATGATCAGTAGATTTACCTAACGTGACAATTTAAAGGAATATCATGACTCACGATATAACAAACGAACTCAACAAAGTCATCGCCTCGGATCACCATGACCCCTTTCTGGTGCTTGGCGTTCATGTTCTGGAACATGATCCGAACTCCGCCGTCATCCGCGCCTTTCTGCCGCTTGCCGAATCCGTGCGGCTTGTTCTGGAGGGGGAAAAGAGGGATATGTACAAAATGCGGGAGGAGGGGCTGTTTGAAATTGTCGTTCCCGACTATGTCGTCCCTTTTAAGTATTCTTTTGAAGCAACATACTATAACAATGAAATACGCACCCATCTCGATCCCTATCAGTTTCTCCCGCAGCTTTCCGAATATGACCGCCACCTTTTTAATCATGGCACCCATTATAATCTCTATGACAAAATGGGTGCTCACCCTGCCGTGATCAACGATATTGAGGGGACAATGTTCCGCGTCTGGGCACCTGCCGCCCGCCGGGTCAGCGTCATCGGCAATTTCAACTATTGGGACGGCAGGGTTCACCAGATGAGGGTTCTTGGTTCCTCTGGCATATGGGAACTGTTTCTGCCGGGCATTTCCCGTGGTGAAATCTATAAGTATGAAATCCGGACACCCACCAATGACATTATGGAGAAGTCGGATCCCTACCAGTTTTTTGCCGAGGTGCGGCCTAAAACTGCTTCAATTGTCTGGAATATCGAGGATTATGAATGGCAGGATCAGTCTTGGCGTGACAAAAAACGCGGCAGCAAATTATATGATCGCCCTGTTTCGGTCTATGAGGTTCACCTGGGATCCTGGCAGCGTGATCCTGCCAATCCTGAGCGATTCCTTACCTTTCTGGAACTGGCCGGCAGCCTTGTTCCCTATGTGAAGAAGATGGGATTTACCCATATTGAACTCATGCCGGTCATGGAACATCCCTTTGATGAATCGTGGGGTTATCAGACCACCGGTTATTTTTCCGTGACCAGCAGATTCGGCACTCCGCAGGATTTCATGTATTTTGTAGACTGCTGCCACCAGAATGATATCGGTGTTATACTTGACTGGGTTCCGTCTCACTTTCCTACTGACGGTCACAGCCTGGGGCGTTTTGACGGGACAGCTCTTTATGAACATGAAGATCCACGGCAAGGAGCCCACCCGGAATGGCGTACATTAATTTTCAACTATGCGCGCCGGGAAGTGAGTAATTTTCTCATTTCCAACGCCCTCTTCTGGATTGACAAATTTCATATTGACGCTATCCGGGTTGATGCCGTGGCCTCCATGCTTTATCTGGATTACGGCAGAAAAGACGACAACTGGATCCCCAATCCCTATGGTGGTAAGGAAAATCTTGATGCCATAGAGTTCATCAAGCATCTCAACACTATTGTGTATCAGCGTCACCCGGATGCAGCCATGATTGCCGAAGAGTCAACAAGCTTTTATGGCGTTTCCAAGGCAACGGACCAGGGCGGTCTGGGGTTCGGCTTCAAATGGAATATGGGCTGGATGAACGATATGCTCGATTATTTCAGCCGCGATCCACTTTACCGCAAATTTCACCACAACAATCTCACCTTTTCGCTGCTCTACGCCTTTTCTGAAAATTTTATCCTGCCTTTGTCACACGATGAAGTGGTACACGGCAAAAAATCACTTCTTGCCAAAATGCCGGGGGACAGATGGCAGCAATTCGCCAACCTGCGGCTTCTCTTTTTCCTTTTATGGACCCATCCAGGGAAAAAGCTGCTCTTTATGGGCGGAGAATTCGGTCAGATCTCCGAATGGTACTGCAAGGTGAGTCTTGATTGGCATCTGGCCGAGCAGGAGGCGCTCCATCACCAGTTGCAATATTTTGTGAAAAAATTGAACGAGCTCTACAAAGCTATTCCGGCCCTGTGGGAAGTGGATTTTTCCCATACCGGTTTCAAATGGATGGACTTCAAGGATGTGGACCAGTCCATCATCGCCTTCGCCCGTTTCGGTAAAAATCCTGCGGACCATGTTGTCTGTCTGCTCAACATGACACCGGAGGTGCACTATAATTACAGGATCGGGGTACCGGAATTGACTGATTATAAGGAGATTTTCTGCTCCGACGACAGCTCGTTCGGCGGCAGCAATGTGAGCAATGTTGATATTAAGGTTGCCATTGATGAACCTTTTGGAGAGGCGAAGTATCATATCAAGGTGACCGTGCCACCCCTGGCAGGGATCATTTATCAACCAGTGAGAAAATAGAGGATCAAGCCATGTCCCAAACAATGCAGCCCCCGGGCGATAAAATGAAAAAGGTGCTCATCTGGGTAAGTGACATACTGGCGGAGCATCCGGGGAAAAAACGGATGGACGTTTTCAGAGAGGCCCAGGTACGTTTTGACCTCTCACCCCTGGAATGCGAGTTTTTAGACAGTCATTTTGCCAAAGAGGACATTGCCAAAGGACGGTTATAATCTCCATCCCCAGAAGCGCAGGAATTTCGTAAAGTTGCGCATATCTGACGCTCTCCGGCACCAGGGCTTGAGGCTGGTGTAAAAGAGTGTTTGTGATGTGAGAGGATCACCGTATTCCTTGTCGCAACCGACGTTCAGATCAAACGCCCACCAGCTTATCAGCAGCATCTCCCATGGTTTATAGGAGCCCTTCACTAAGCCGTTGCGCCACCCTTCCTCCTCAAAAAAGGATGTGGTGCTACCGTCTTCCTGAGGGATTGCCTTTAATGCTTCCATGTTTCCCCTGCGCATTAATGGCCTTCTTTTTTGTTCAGTCGCGGAATTTTCAGATACGGGATCCCTTCCTTATCAAGCATTTTTTCCTCTGCCTGGGTCACCACTCCTCTGATATTTTTTGGTTCTTCAACCCCGTAGTGGATTTTTAGTGTTTTCCGGGTAAAGTCACTGCCCACATCCTCAAAATTTTTTTCGACAAACTCCTGTATAATCCGGATGGTCTGCTCCACCGATTCGGCCAGGCGGGCCGGATCCATTTCGGCAGGCGGCTTCCCGTCGGCCAATGTCCCGCAAGACTTTTTCTGGTAGGCGACAGGCGATAAGACCTTGCGGAGACATTGTCTCCCTTGGCATTGCGGGCAGATGAGAAGCCCTTCCCTTTCCTGCTTGGCAAATTCTTCGTGATCCTTGAACCAGCCCTCAAAGAAAAAACCGCATTCGCATGCCAGATCAAAAACAATCATGAGTTCAACCAGTCTGTATATCTGCCGGCAAGAGCAGACCAGCAGAACTGCTCGGTAAGCTTTTGGGCAGAAATAGTATCAAGTCTTTTCTCCTGTAATCCCTCTTTTAATCGATACAATAAATCCTCATCATGATAAAGAAAATCCCGGGGAAAAAGTTCCGGATAAGAGAGTCTGTTCGGCAACAGTGGCCGGCAACCGGCGCGCACCGCCTCAATTACCGCCATGCCGTAGAATTCGTGGTTTGACGTTGATACGACAAGGGTGCCCCGGCGCAACCATTGATAATACTTTTCCAGATCGGCCACATAGCCGACATGGAGCAGCCTGTGACCAAGGCGCTCGCGAGTTTGATCGAAAATTTCAGGGTATTGGTCAAATGATTGGCCGAGAATAACCAGCTTGTAGTCTACCTGCAGGTCATCAAGCTGGAAGAGGGTTTGGAAAAAGAGATCCGGATTCTTGTCATATTCCCAGCGGTGATTCCAGATAATAACCGGTGGTCTGTCGTCAGCTGTGCTTGCAGTCGGCATTTCGTCAAGTTGCGAAAAATCCACTCCCGGATGCAGAACCACGGATTTCTTACGCAGTTCCGCGGACAAGCCCAATTTCATGTCCGGAATCTTTTTTTCCATTGCAATGCATCCCTTGAAAAAGGATTCCATATTGTGCAGGGAATTAAAAGCTACGCGATCCGAGCAACAGGCACTGGTGAAATTGGTCACGGCAAAATGCAGATCACGTTCATGTTCAACCTGTACCGGGTAGGCAAACTGGTTTTCATGGAAATAGGTGAAAATCGGCACCTCCCTCAACCACGCTGGCCCCATACCGCGCAGGGCCGCCACATCCACAAAGGTTGAGCAGAGTAGGGCATCGCAATTCCGTGCTGCCGGCAGCAGGCCAGCATAATAAGGCGCGGAAAAGCGCATTCTCCACTTCCACTTTCTCGCCGGCAGGGTAATCAGGTGAAAGGAAAAGGGCAGATGTTTTTGCAGCCCGACCAGAAAGCTCTGGTGCGAACCGCCAAAATACGGTTCAAGAACAAGAATGTTCTCTCGAGCCAACTAGGCCTCTCCCAAGGTGTCCATGGCCTGTTTGAAAGCCGAAGCGGAGCGGGCGATCACATCATCATCGACACAGAAAGCCAGGCGGATATAACCAGGCATGCCAAAGCCCCGTCCCGGCACGGCAAGGATTTTATATTTCTGCAGATGGGCGACAAACTGCACATCATCACTAATAGGGGTCTTGGGGAAAATATAAAAGGCCCCTTTGGGCGGGGTAAAAGCAAAACCGACAGCGGTAAGAATGTCACAGAAGGTCTTGCGCCGACGGGCGTATATGGAGGTATCCACTGTTACTCCCTGCAACTCGGCGATAACCCGCTGCATCAGCGCCGGGGCGTTGACAAAGCCGAGAATCCTGTTGGCCAGGGTCATGGCGGCAAGCAGAGCGTTTTTTTCCGTGATACGGGGATGGACGGCAATGTAGCCGATGCGCTCACCCGGCAGGGACAGGTCCTTGGAGTAGCTGGAGACCACGATACTGTTGGGGTAACTTTGGAAAATGCTGGGCACCTGCTGATCGTCAAAGATGATTTTGCGGTACGGTTCGTCACTTAACAGAAATATGGTTGAGCCGAATTTCTCCTGGCAGGCGGAGAGCATAGTGCCCAGCGCCTGCAGATCCTTTTCCGGGTAAATCTGACCGGTGGGATTATTGGGGCTGTTGATGATGATGGCCTTGGTTTTGGTTGTGATTGCCCCTTCGATGGCAGCAAGGTCCAGGCTGAAATCATCATTTGTGGGCACCACCACACTTTTGCCGCCCTGATTGTCGATATAAAATTTATATTCAACAAAAAACGGGGCAAGGATGATGATCTCCTCGTCCGGATTAAGAATTGCTTTGAGTACGACATTCAGTGCCCCTGCTGCGCCGCAAGTCATCAGAATATCATCACCCCCAACCTGCATGGTCTGTTCTGCCGAGATCTGGCCGGCCACCGCCTCCCGCACAAAGGGATAACCGCCATTGGGCATATAACTGTGAACACCCGCTGCATTATCTGCCGCGATCTTCTGCAACACTGTATCAAACTGGGGAGGCGGTGGGACATCAGGATTGCCCAGGCTGAAATCAAAAACATTTTCCGCCCCGAACTGTTTTTTTAATTTCGCCCCTTCTTCAAACATCTTGCGGATCCAGGAGGAGGCAGTTGCAAACTCGTTCATTTTTTTTGATATGCCCATAAAATAACGGTCCTTCAAATGTTAATGTTGATTATTGAATTTTTTCTTAAGATATTGATATGCCGCATTTATTTCTTTCATTTTTTCTTCGGCCACCCCCCTGAATTCCTCACCGAGATGGGCAACCTTGTCCGGATGGTATTTCATGCTCAGCTTACGGTAGGCCTTTTTGATTTCTTCAAAGGTTGCATCAGCTTGCAGGCCTAATACCTCATAATACTGCTGTTCCTGGTTGACCGCGGCATGCCGCATATGAATATAGCGGCTCTGAATGGTCTGCAGATCATAGGGGGAGAGTTCCAGATATTCGGCGATATTTCTGGCCAGTTCCAATTCCTGGTCCGTGACACGCTCATTGGAAAAAAAGACCTGATAAACAAGCTCAACCAGGATCAGCCGCGGCTCATAGGCAAAGGAATTCCGGAACTGGGCAAGCAGCGTCTCAAGTGAATCCGGGTTGTTGGTTGCATCCTTGATCAGCTCATTGACCCAGAACATCTGGTTCTGGTTGTAATGGAGATGAGCGCGAAAGAAATTTTTGATCGTCTGCAGCTCGGCCCGGGTGATATTGCCGTCAAACTGAGCGACTTTCACCAGAATATGGACGAGAAGCGAGACGAAATTCTTGCGAGTCTCTGTCTGGGACTGTTCATATTCGCTCACCCTGCGGCGGATATAGTAGGAAAATGCCCAGAATGCGACAAACATGGCCAGAAAAAGAAAAATCCCTGTGGACAGCAGTATTCCGATCACATTGATGAGCAGTGGCGCGCCGCCAAAGGCAAGCAGGATCAGGGCTGCAACCAGCAGACATCCGCCGCAGCCGGGTTGGTTATGGGAATGGTACTGGTATCTCATGAATCATTCTCTGCAAAGAGTGCCTCGACAAATTCATCGGCGTCAAAATCCCGCAAGTCGTTCATCTGTTCGCCTATGCCGATAAAACGGATGGGGATGTTGAATTCACGGCAGATATTGACCACGATCCCGCCTTTGGCGGTTCCGTCGAGCTTTGTCAGGGTAAGACCGGTGACATCAACCGCCTCACCGAACAGTCGTGCCTGGGAGATGCCGTTTTGTCCGGTGGTGGCATCGATAACCAGCATCACCTCATGGGGAGCGCCGGCAAGTTTTTTTTCCATGACCCGTTTGATTTTTTTCAGTTCTTCCATGAGGTTGACTTTGGTATGAAGCCTGCCGGCGGTATCAACAATGACCACATCGGTTTTCTTTTTTCTGGCGTGCTCCAGGGCATCAAAAACAACTGCCGAGGGATCAGCCCCGGACTTTTGGGAAATGACATCCACCCCGATCCGCTCCCCCCAGATCTGCAGCTGTTCTACGGCGGCGGCCCGAAAGGTATCCCCTGCAACCAGCAGTACCGATTGGCCGGATTTGACAAATTTATGGGCCATCTTGCCGATGGTCGTTGTCTTGCCGACGCCATTTACCCCGACAACCATGATGACAAAAGGGCCTTCCTTGGGCATCACCAGTTCGGCCGGCGCGTCCGAGCTGTGAAGAAAACCTGCGATTTTCTCCTTCAGTACCTTTTTTAAGGCAAGAGGATCGCGGAGTTCATTTCTTTTGAGTTTTTCCCGGGCGCTGTCCATGAGTTCCTGGGTGGTGCCTGCGCCGAGGTCAGCTGTTATGAGAATTTCTTCCAGATCATCAAGGAGCTCTGGGTCAATTATCTTTTTGCCCAGAAAGAGTTCATCAACCCGGCTGACAAAAGAGCTTCTCGTTTTCGTGAGCCTCTCCTTGAGCCGGTTGAATAGCACCCCCACATCCTCATGAAGAATACTGTTAGCTTTTGGTGCCGGAGTTTCCTGCACCTTTGCCGGTTTTGCCGCAGGGAGTTTCTCAACGGCTTTTTCGATGGTTTTCTCGACGGCAATAGGTGCCTGTTCCACTTTGCTGCTCTCTTTGGCAACAGGCTCTTCTTTTATGCCGATTTTCAGCTTCTTTTTAAACCAGCCCAGCATGGCATACCTCGAATCCTTTATAATTTTTAGTCATATCATTTTATGAAAGGGTAGATCCCAACCAGACAAAGGCTGCAATCAGATAAAAATGGCTTTCAAGCCAGAATTCAAGGCGGATGCCCTGAACCAGCTTTTTCTTCTCATAGAGACGGGTGAGCAGCAGCAGCGACAGAACAGGACCAAGCATCCAGATACCGCATTTTGCCGTCATGCCGATTGTTGTGAATAAAATAAGCAATGCCGCCAATATGGCCATACTGAAGTAGAGCAGACGGATCGATCTTTTTTCCCCGATACAGACCGGCAGGGTTTCCTTGCCGGCAATCATGTCTCCCTGAACGTCAAAGACATCAAAGAGCACCGTCCGGATAAAGACAAAGAGCCCGATAAGCAGAAACACGGATAAGGTCTCCGGTGAAAAGGCGTTTCTGTTCAGGGCCGGGATCAGCACCGTCACAAAGGACCAGGCCAGGGCGACAAAGAACGTTTTCGATCCTGGGATCTCTTTGAGTTTGCGTACCCGGATGACGTTGGTAATCACCTTGGGGATGAAGGGCACACTATAGAGGATGCCGAGCAGACTCATGATAAGCAGCAGGACGAATTGTACTGTTCCTTCCTGCAGGGCAAAATAGATCGACAGGGCCAGGGCAAACCCGGACATGACAAGAAGAGGCAATGAGAAATTGCGCCAGAAGGCCTCCTGTCTGGGGTCATTGAGTTTTTTTGTCTTGTAATCGGCGTAGCGGTTCAGATTATGAATGGCAAAGAGATAGCCGAAGGCGACAAAAAAATCCCTGGCCTCAGGTGGGGAATTCTGCAGAATGCTGCAGATCAGGGCAAGCAGCCCACCTGCCAGGCTGATAAAGAGATTGGAGGCCATCACCGAACGGAGAAAAGTGAAGAGAAAAAAGGTGAAAATACTGTCGCTCTTGCCGGGACAGGACTCCAATATCCGCATGATTCGGTTGATCATCCAGGTAGGGGTTGATGCTCCGGCAGTAACGCCGACGCGATCAAATTTGGAGATAACCCCGAAATCGAGATCCTCCTGGGTTTCGGCCATGAACACCTGGCAACCCATCTCTTCAGCAATCTGCCCCAGTCTCTGGGTGTTGGCGCTGCCGCGTCCTCCCACCACCACAATGGCCTGTACCTTTTTACAGAGATTTCTTACCTCCTCCTGCCTTTTGTGGGTGGAGTCGCAGATGGTATTAAAAATTTTCCCGTCAGGAAAAAGTTCGATTATTTTGTTGCTGAGAAAGTTAAAGGCCACCTCATCCTGGGTCGTCTGGCTGACGATGATATAGGGCTCGTCAATCTTGAGGTTTTTTACATCGTTTTCATCGCTGACCACATGCACAGAGGGCTCAGCATAACCCATGAGACCAACGACTTCAGCATGGTTCTTGTCGCCGATGATGATGGTGGTGTAATGCTGATCCCTGTATTTTTTGATGATGGCCTGGACTTTCATCACCCTGGGACAGGTGGCATCTTTCACATCAGCCCCGGAGGCAAGAAGTTGCTCTTTCTGGGAAGGCGGCACGCCATGAGCCCTGATGATGACCGTGCCGGATAATTTCTCCGGGATTTCGTTGAGAATGTCAACGCCCTGCGCTTTCAGCAGGCTGAGAACCTGGGGATTATGGATGAGCGGGCCGAAAGTGACAATTTTCCCTTGCCCCTTGTGCACGGTTTCCATGGTTGTTTCAACCGCCCGGCGTACTCCCATGCAGAAACCGGCCTTTTTGGCTAAAATGACTTTCATCGCCTATGACTTGACCCATACCCCGTCTTGCAGGACGAAATGGGGTTTGAAATTTTCCTTATACCGCATGGCCCGGACCTCGCGGATGAGATAACCGAGATAGACATTGCTGATGTTGTTTTTCCGGCATAGATTGATGAGGTGCAAAATATTAAAGGTCCCGAGACTGCGGCCTTTTTCGCTGGGATCAAAATAAAAATAGACAGCATTCACCCATTCACAGCCGATATCGACAATGCCCACACCGATGAGCTTCTCTTCGTACCGATACTCAACCTCAACCGTGTTGGTGATGGAGTTGGCGAAAAAGGTGCCGTAATAGCCCACCGGCGAGTTGCCCTTCACCGGGAAACGCTCTTTGAGAAAGCTGCCGCATAATAAGAGTTTTTCCTCGGTAATCTTCAGCGGCCCCATGGAAATGGTCAGATCCTCATTTCTGCGGAGAACCCTCTTTTGATTTCTGTTGGGGATAAACTCTCCGGAGTCGATTCTGATAGGGATGCACTTCCGGCAGTTCGGGCAGACCATGGTGTAGATCGTATTGCCGTTTCTCCGGAAGCCTGCCTCCAGAAAATTTCCGAATAGATCATCTGGTAGCGAGACAAACTGCTGTTGCCGGTAAATTGCCTTCTGGGGCATACCATATGGGCACTCCACGGCAATATCATAGAAATACTTCAGGTATTGGTCTATGGAGTATGACGCTGAACCGATATGCTTAAAAGACATCTTGCCTGGCTATATGGGTTGACATGTAAGGGAAGAGAAAGCCATATTTACGAGAAATTGCTGTCATTCACGGTTGTTACACTTTCGTGCCTTCCCTGCCGAAATCATCATCAAAGCGGACGATATCATCCTCGCCGAGATAGCTGCCGTTCTGCACCTCAATCAGTTCAAGGGGGATGACGCCGGGATTTTCCAGCCTATGCCTCTCGCCGCAGGGGATGTAGGTTGACTGATTCTCCAGCACCAGAAAGACCTTCTCGCCACAGGTTACCTTGGCCGTGCCTCTGACCACCACCCAATGCTCGGAGCGGTGATGATGCATCTGCAGGGAGAGTTTCACCCCGGAATTGACGGTGATCCGCTTGATCTTGAAGGCCGCCTGCTCCTCCAGGATTGTGTAACTGCCCCAGGGCCGGTAAACCGTGCGATGGAGGATGTGCTCCTCCCTGCCCTCTGTTTTGAGGCGGTTGACAATTTTCTTGATCTCCTGGGATCTGTTTATCGGCGCCACCAGCACCGCGTCCGCGGTTTCAACCACCAGCATATCCCGTAGTCCGACAGCGGCAACGAGACGATTTTCCGAGCGGACAAAGCTGTTAACCAGATCTTCGGCAATCACATCCCCATGCAGGACATTGCCCCTGCCGTCCTTTTCGGCAACCTCCCAGAAAGCCTGCCAGGAGCCGATATCACTCCAGCCGAGGTCTGCGGGAATCACTGAAACCAGAGCCGAGTTTTCCATCATGGCATAATCAATGGAATCATCCGGGCATTTCTTCATGCTCTCCCGGTCCAGTCTGAAAAAATCTTTATCCCGCGTACCATGATCAACGGCATCTCCCATGCTTGTATAGATTTCCGGGGACAATTTTTCCATTTCGGTCAGAAAGGTACCTGCAGTAAAGGCGAACATGCCGCTGTTCCAGAAGAAATTGCCTGCGGCCAGGTACTCCTTCGCCTTTTGCAGATCCGGTTTTTCCACAAAGGAGAGCACACTGTTCCCATCCCCTTTTTCTATATAACCATAGCCGGTTTCCGGTGCGTTGGGGGTGATGCCGAAGGTGACCAGACGGCCCTGGCCGGCAAGATTCACGGCTTTGTCGACGGCCTCCTGAAAGCTCTGGGGCCGACGGATGAGATGATCAGCCGGCAGGACCAGCAGAACAAGATCCTCCTCTACCCGGTCTCTGCAGTAAAGGGCCGCGGCACAGATGGCCGGCGCGGTATTTCTCCCCAGGGGTTCAAGAATAATCTCCACCTGCCCTTCCTGGCCCAGCTCTTTTATCTGGTTCAAGGTGAGAAACCGATGTGCCTCGCCGACCACCACCACAGGAGGCAAGGAATCGGTCAGATTCTCCAACCGCTTCAGGGTGCTTTGCAGCAGGGAGCAGTCCTCCGTCAGGTTAAGCAACTGTTTCGGATAGAGCTCCCTGGATAAGGGCCACAGCCTGGAACCCGAGCCGCCTGCCAGTATGATCGGTTGAATGCGGGGCATGATATTCTCCTGAAAAGTAATATATGTTCAATACAAGAAATATTTTTGTCGTGCATCATTAAATTGCTGCAAATCGTCCTGCCAGCTCCGTTCGAGTTCGACAATGTCCACCCCGTCCGCCAGGGCCTCCCGCACCTTCTTTGAGCCCAGGATGAGATCAATGGGCAGTTTTTCAAATTCATATTCATATGGCGGCGATTTAAAGGCAAAATCTGCCGGATAAAGTTTCATGAAGGCCTGCAGCAGGGCCAGGGAGACGCGATAAGGCTTGAAGACCAAATGGTCGGTGACATGCAGTTGAAAACCCAGGCAGTTTTCAACCGCCCATTTATTGGCCGTTGGCTGAAACATCAACGGCCGCAGGAAGCAACCGGACAGCAGGGAATGATCGAGAAATTCGATAATCCTCTGCTGTTGCAGAAAAGGCGCTCCGAAAAGTTCAAAAGGCATGGTCGTTCCCCTGCCCTCGGAGATATTGGTTCCCTCCCAGATGACCTGGCCCGGGTAGACTGCCGCGGTGGCGGCGGTGGGCATATTAGGTGATGGGAAAAGCCAGGGAAGTCCTGTATCGGCAAAGGTCATCTGCCGTTGCCAGCCCTGCATCGGGATGACCTCATAATCGGCATTGATGCCGAAATGGTTGTTAAAGAGAAGACCGAGTTCGCCGAAGGTCAGGCCATGCCGCATGGGAATGGGGTAAAGGCCGACAAAGGAGAACAGTTCCTCGTCGACCGGATTGCCTTCAATATGGACGCCGTCCACGGGGTTCGGCCGGTCAAGCACCACCACCTTCTTGCCGGAACGGGCCGCCTCTTCAAGGCAATACGCCAGGGTGGACATGAAGGTATAGACCCTAGTGCCGACATCGATGAGATCAACCAGCAGCACGTCAAGATGCTCAAACATCTGTGCGGTTGGCCTTCTCGTCTCGCCATAGAGACTGAAGACCGGCAGGCCTGTCTGCGGGTCCCGACCGTGGCCCGATTCAATCATATTGTCCTGTTTCTCACAGAAGAAACCATGCTGCGGGGTCAGGAGACAGCTGAGCTGTCCCGGAAAGGCCTGGGCAATGAGATCACGGCTGTGGCGGAAGTAGCGGTCCGTGGAGGCCTGATTGCAGAGCAGGCCCAGCCGTTTGCCTTTCAGGGCGGCCGGGGGGGCGGCAATGAGTTCCTCGATGCCCAGACTTACCATTGTCTTTGATTTCAAAAGTGCCATGGGTTATAGTATTTTCCTGATTTACAATATCATTGAACAAAAGGATCACTATAATGAAAATAGCAATCAGCGGCAAGGGCGGTGTTGGCAAGACGACAATTATGGGACTGCTTGCCAGGCAGACGCAAAAAAGCGGCAGGGAAGTTCTGGTGATTGATGCCGATCCCAGCCCGCACATGGCCCAGACACTGGGGGTGGAAAACATCGGCGACATCACACCCATTGCCGATATGAAGAAAATGCTCACTGACCGTTCCGGCAAGGTCGAAGGTTCGCCGTTTTATAATATCAATCCCAAGGTCGATGACCTGCCCGCCCAATACATGCTTGAAAAGGATGGGGTAAAGCTGATGGTGCTCGGGGCGATCCAGACGGCCGAGAGCGGCTGCGCCTGCGCGGAAAACACGGTCTTAAAGCGGCTGCTTACCAAATTAATGCTCAACCCGGGACAAACGATTCTGCTGGATATGGAAGCCGGGGTGGAGCATCTGGGCCGGGGCACCATTGCCGGGGTGGACGGTCTGCTCATCGTGGTTATCCCTGCCATGTCGAGCATGCGGACCGGCCTCAAAATCCAGAGGTTGGCCAGGGAATCAGGTATTCCCCGCATTTACTTTGTCGGTAATTTAGTTGATGACGAGGAAGACGAGCAGTTTTTAATCAATGGTCTGGGTGAGAAACCCATCGTCTGCTTCCCTGATTCCAAAAAAAT
Source organism: Pseudomonadota bacterium (assembly GCA_018897105.1). Taxonomy (GTDB): domain Bacteria; phylum Desulfobacterota; class Desulfobulbia; order Desulfobulbales; family SURF-16; genus SURF-16. The sequence goes on along the minus strand of JAHILF010000164.1, from coordinate 33,831 downwards.
CAGAAAGGCTGAACGGGCAGGAAACCCCATCACCGCTGCCGACGAGGCAATGAATATGTTTGCCTCGCAGCTTCTCGCCAGACTTACTGATCAAATAAAAAAATAATAAAACTATTCAGATCGGAACCGCGTTTCTGCCGTAGGAGCGGGCCATGCCCGCGATCCTGCAACCCAGAGTGCAAAAGATGGCCACAGCCGGCTAAATCAGCATCCCTGCCCCTGCCATCAACCAAAACACAATCCGCAGTCGGGGCAGGTTGTGGTGTTGGTCTGAAATTCGAAGCCGCAGGCCGGACAGGTGGCCTGTCTGGCCTCGGGATTGAAAACCGCGTCACAGTTTGACAGATCGTGGTGGCTCAGGGCGGTTGTTCGTTCAATATGGGCCTGGACAATGGCAAAGGCATCCGGCGCGTCCTGTCTGCGTACCTGCAGAAGAAATGTTGACGGACAGCAGCCTTTCTTGCACGAGCTATCTTCACCGGTGATCAGATAGCCGATATTTTCCGACTGCAGTTCCTTTTCCATGGGGCGGATCTCGTTGAGTTGCCCTTTATGAATGGCGACGATATCCTCGCCCGGTCCGATTTCACCAGCCCGGGAATTTTTTCTCGCATTGGCACGGTTTACTGCGGCAAGCATGTCCGCACCGCTCAGCAGGGCTACCCCGCACTCGGCACAGACCTCAATTTCCGCTCGATACTCGTCGTTGCATTTTGGACAATATTTTAATTCCGGATCAATCATCTTTCACTCCACAACTTGATTTTTATACAAACGAACATGGGTTTTCCCGAAAACCCATGTTCTTGTTAAGTAGCAGGAAAATCACAAAATATAGCGGCTGAGATCTTCGCTGTCAGAGATCTTGCGCAGCTGTTTTTTTACGTATTCCTCGGTGATATCAAATTTCTGACCGGCGAGATCCGGAGCGTTGAAGGAAACCTCTTCCAGCAGTCGTTCCATGATGGTATGCAGACGTCTGGCCCCGATATTTTCCGTTTTCAGATTTACCTCGGTGGCGATTTTGGCCATCTCGCGAATGGCCTCCTCCTGAAAGGAAAGCTCAATATCTTCGGTAGCCATCAGGGCGATATACTGTTTGATCAGGGCATTTTTCGGCTCGGTGAGGATGCGGTAAAATTCCTCCTCGCCCAGGGCATTCAGTTCAACCCTGAGGGGGAAACGTCCCTGAAGTTCAGGCACCAGGTCGGATGGTTTGCAGAGATGAAAAGCGCCGCTGGCAATAAACAGGATATGATCGGTTTTCACCATGCCGAATTTCGTCGTAACGGTTGCCCCCTCGACAATGGGCAGCAGATCCCGCTGCACCCCCTCCCGGGAAACCTCCGCCGAGCTGAACGACCCCTGCCGGGAGGCGATTTTGTCTATCTCGTCAAGGAAAATGATGCCGGACTGTTCTGTCCTCTGAATGGCCAGCTTGATGACCTTGTCCATCTCGATAAGCTTTTCCGATTCTTCTCGTTCCAGGATCACCCGGGCTTCGGCCACACTGAGCTTGCGGCGTTCCTTTTTCTGCGGAAAAATTTTGCTGAACATGTCCTTCATGCCGCTGCCCATATCATCCATGCCGCTGCCCGAAAAAATTTCAACCAAAGGCGTATTCTGGGGTTGATCAACAGCCATTTCCACCACTTTTTCATCCAGCTTGCCTTCCCGCAGCATCTGGCGGAACTTCTCCCGGGTGCTGCTTTGCCCGGATGCGGCGTCACTTGCCGCCGGTCCGGGCAGGGAGATTGTTTTATTGCCAATGGGCGGTGATGGCGGCACCAGCAGATCAAGCAACCTCTCTTCGGCCATGACCGCGGCCTTCTCCCTGACCTTGGCCGTTTCTTCCTTTTTGACCATATTGACCGCAAGCTGGGTGAGATCGCGGATCATGGATTCCACGTCGCGGCCCACATAGCCGATCTCGGTGAATTTCGATGCCTCGATTTTTAAAAAAGGCGACTGGGCCAGGTGGGCGAGTCGCCGGGCGATTTCCGTCTTGCCGACGCCGGTGGGCCCGATCATGATAATATTCTTCGGGGCGATTTCATCCCGCAGCGGCGGCTCAACCTGCTGCCTGCGCCAACGGTTGCGCAGAGCCACGGCCACGAAACGCTTGGCATCCTCCTGGCCGATGATAAACTGATCGAGTTTGGCAACGATTTCTTTTGGGGTGAACGAATGGGGAAGTGTCATATTTTTTCCAGGACAATGTTGGTATTGGTATAAATGCAGATCTGGCCGGCAATCTCCATGGCCGCGCGGCAGATCTCCTCAGCACCGAGTTCGCTGTGATTGATCAGGGCCTTGGCTGCGGCCTGGGCATAGGGACCGCCTGAGCCGATGGCCAGAATACCGTCGTCGGATTCAATCACATCGCCGGAACCGGATAAAATGAACGAAAAATCTTTATCCGCGGCAATGAGCATTGCTTCAAGCCTTCTGAGCATTTTATCGGTACGCCAGTCCTTGGCCAGTTCAACGGCTGCCCGGGTGAGATTGCCGTTATACTGCTCCAGTTTGCCCTCAAGCTTGTCATAAAGGGTAAAGGCGTCTGCCGTGGCGCCGGCAAAACCGGTGATCACCTTGTTCTGATAGAGCCGCCTCACCTTTTTCGCCTGGTGTTTCATGATGGTGTTTCCCATGGTTACCTGGCCGTCACCGGCCACCACCACCTCTCCTTTATGGCGGACACAGATGATGGTGGTTGATCTGACAACTGGCTGCGCGTCTTCTCTTTTCATTTTTTTGCTCATCCATCCCTTCTTAAATATTGATAAAAAAATGCTGTTTTCGGGTAAAAATTATCGCTGTAATTGTCGAACCATGACCTGCCGATTTTTACGTGCGCCTGGCCTTGGGATGCGAGGCATCATACACTTCCATCAGATGGTCGATGGTCAGGTGCGTGTATTTCTGGGTAGTTGAAAGGCTGGCGTGCCCCAGCAGTTCCTGCACGGAACGCAGATCAGCCCCCATCTCCAGCAGATGGGTGGCAAAGGAATGCCGCAGCGCATGCGGGGTTACCTGGGCCAGTATTCCGGCCCGTTCGGCATAAAAGCTGACCAGCCGTTCAATGCTGCGGGTGGTGATCCTTCCTCCCCTGACATTTAAGAAAATGGCGTCCTTTTCGGGTTTATTGCCACGCTTCACCCGGGCGGCAGTGAGGTCCCGGCGCTGCGGGAGATATTGATTGAGCATATCCAGGGCCGGATCACCCATGGGGACAAGACGCTCTTTATTACCTTTCCCGGTTATCTTAACCATTCCTTCCTGAAAATCAACCCTGTCGATATTTAAGCCGGCAAGCTCCGCCACCCGCATCCCGGTGGCATAGAGCATCTCCATAATCGCTTTGTCGCGCATGGCAAAGGTGTCCCTGCCATCAGGCGACTCAAGCAGGGAGAACACTTCGTCCACGGTCAGAAAAACAGGAATATATTTCCCTTGTTTTGGCATGGAGACATGGGAAAACGGGTCAGTTGCCACGATTTTTTCTCTGAGAAGAAATCTAAAAAAGGTGCGCAGGGCGGAAAGCTTCCGAGCCACGGAAGAGCTTTTGCAGCGTGAGTTGAGATGATACACATAGGACCGCACAAAAAGAGGATCAAGTGCCGCCAGATCAGGAGGCTCTTCGGCAAAGGTGAAAAAATCCTCCACATCTCTCTGATAATTGGACAAAGTATGCGGTGAATATCCCTTCTCAACATCAAGCCACTCGACAAAGCGGGCGAGATAGTCATCATTTGCCGAGGGTTTTTTGGGAAAGCTGGCGGTCATTCTTGCGTAATGGACGAGAGGATGTTAAATAAGTATTCTTGTTTTTCTAGTAAATAACACTTTCAGGATCTTATGGCTAAAAAAAATTTTGAAACAGCCCTGGCAAGACTCGAACAGATCGCCGGAGAGCTTGAAGAGGGAGACCTCACCCTGGAAAGCTCGCTCAAAAAATTCGATGAAGGCATGAAACTTGTCCAGTTCTGCAACCAGAAGCTTGAAGAATCACAACAGCAGATTGATATTCTGCTGAACAAAAACGGCTCCCTCACCCCGGTGCCTTTTCAGGCGGAAGAAGACGAATCCCTGGATGAGGACACTTAAGTGGATCTGAAAGCTTATTTGGAAAAAAAACGAATCCAGGTCGAAGAAGCCCTTGAATCCTTCATGTTGCAACCCGAAGGGCTGCTCGACCATCATGTCAAGGCTATGCGCTATTCCCTGTTTGCCGGTGGCAAGCGCATCCGGCCGGTTCTTTGCCTGGCCGTAAGCGAGGCATTGCACGTTGACCCCTCACCTTATCTGCGGCTGGCCTGCAGTCTGGAGTGCATTCATACCTATTCCCTGATTCATGATGATCTGCCGGCCATGGATAATGATGATCTGCGCCGGGGAAAGCCGACCAATCACAAGGTCTTCGGTGAGGCGGAGGCAATTCTGGCCGGGGACAGTCTGCTCACCTATGCCTTTGAACTGCTGTCGGCGCCCATTCTGACCTGCGGCCTGAAAAGCGAGGATCAGCTGCGCATCGTTTCCATTATCGCCAGGGCCATCGGCCCACTCGGCATGGTTGGTGGTCAGTCCCTGGATATCAAATCAGAAGGGCAAAAGATCAGTTTCGAGACATTACAGTATCTGCACAGCTGTAAAACCGGGGCATTGATCACCGCAGCTGTGCAGACCGGCGCCGTAATCGGCAACGCCACGGATGAACAGTTTGCGGCACTCACCACCTATGGGAAACAGATCGGCCTGGCTTTCCAGATTGTCGATGATCTCCTTAATGTGGAGGGCACTGCGGAGCAGCTCGGCAAGGCGGTCGGTTCTGATGCCAAACTTGACAAGGCCACCTATCCTTCTTTCTTCGGCGTTGAAAAAACCCGGGAGATGGCCAAAGCTGCAGTGGAAGGAGCGATTGATTCACTGATAAATTTCGATAACCAGGCAGACCCCTTGCGCGAATTGGCCAGGTATATCTATTACAGAAAGAGATAGCGATTATTTCTATGGAAAACTCCAGAATCCTCCCGACAATCGACTCCCCGACTGATCTCAGAAAGCTTGCGGAAGAAGATCTTCCCCTACTTGCCAGGGAGATTCGCCAGGAAATTATTCAAACCGTTTCCCGGGTGGGCGGTCATCTTGCTCCATGTCTCGGCGTGGTGGAGTTGACCCTGGCCCTGCATTATGTATTTAACACCCCGGAAGACAAGCTGATATGGGATGTGGGCCACCAGTCCTATACCCACAAGCTGATAACCGGCCGGCGCGACCGGTTTCATACCCTGCGCCAGTATCAGGGCATCAGCGGCTTCCCGAAGCGGGAGGAGAGCATCTATGATGCCTTTGACACCGGCCACAGCAGCACCTCCATATCCGCCGCCCTGGGCATTACGATGGCCAATTTTCTAAAAGGTGGCACCCATAAGGCCATCGCCGTGATCGGCGATGGCTCCATGACCGGCGGCATGGCCTTCGAGGCCTTAAACCAGGCCGGGCACCTGGACAAAGACCTGATTGTCGTGCTCAATGACAATGAGATGTCCATTTCGCCCAACGTCGGCGCCCTGTCGAGTTTTTTGAGCAGAAAGCTGACCGGTCGGGCCATGGTGCGGGCCAAGCAGGACCTGAGCCAGTTTCTCAAGCATTTCGCCAATGTCGGGGAAAACATCCTGCAGGTGCTGAAAAAAAGCGAGGAGAGTCTGAAGGGATTCTTCACTCCCGGTATGCTTTTTGAGGCCCTCAAGTTTGAATACATCGGCCCCATTCCCGGCCACAAACTCGAAAATCTGGTGCAGACCTTCAGAAATGTGCGGGATTTCACCTCTGGCCCAGTTCTCATTCATGTCATTACCACCAAGGGCAAAGGGTATGGCCCGGCAGAAAAAAATCCCGGTGCTTATCACGGGGTGGGTCCATTTGATATCGCCACCGGGGCTTCGCTCCCTGCCCCGTCAACTGCTCCTTCCTATACCAAGGTTTTCGGCGATACCATTGTGGAGATCGCCAGAAAAGACCCGCGAATCGCGGCCATTACCGCAGCCATGCCGGCCGGCACCGGCCTGGTGAAATTTTCCGAGCAGTTCCCAGACCGTTTTTTTGATGTGGGCATTGCGGAACAACACGCGGTGACCTTTGCCGCCGGTCTGGCAACCGAGGGAATTCTGCCGGTGGTGGCGATTTATTCCACTTTCATGCAACGGGCGCTTGACCAGATTATCCACGATGTCTGTATTCCCAATCTTCCCGTCACCTTTGCCATCGACCGGGGAGGGGTGGTGGGCGATGACGGGCCTACCCATCATGGGGTTTTTGATATCTCCTTTCTGCGCTATATCCCTAATATGGTGCTCATGGCTCCCAAGGATGAGGACGAGCTGCGTCACATGCTCTATACTGCCATCTTCATGCCCTGTCCAACTGCCGTGCGCTACAGCCGGGGAAATGGCGAAGGCGTGGAATTGACCAGTGATCTGCAGAAACTGCCGTTCGGCAAGGGAGAGCTCCTGCGGGAAGGCAGCGATGTCCTGCTGCTGCCGGTGGGCAACCGGGTTTATCCCGCCCTTGAAGCGGCAGAGGGTCTGCGGAAAATCGGCATCAGCGCGGCGGTCATCAATCCCAGGTTTATCAATCCCCTGGATGGTGATCTGATCACCGAGTGGGCAGTTAAGACCGGCAAGGTTGTCACCGTGGAAGACAATGTGAAAAAAGGCGGATTCGGCAGTGCGGTGCTTGAGCTGCTGGCCAGAAGGGGGATTGTCAATATTCCTGTCCGTATTCTCGGTATTGCCGACCGATTCGTTGAACATGGCAGTCAGGAGATTCTGCGCCATAATAATAAAATAGACACCCCTGCCATTATCAATAGCGCCTTAGAACTTGTCGGCAAGTGAATCAGGATCCGACCGGCAAAAAATCCGCTCCCCCGCTTATCTGGGCCTTTACCACCTATTTTGCCGAAGGTTTGCCGTACATCCTGATCAGGACGCTGTCCACCTTCTTTTTCCGGGCCAGCGGCGTGAGCCTGGAGGCCACCGGACTGACCTCTCTTTACGGGTTGCCCTGGATAGTTAAATTTTTATGGGCTCCTTATCTGGATTCATTCGGCACCAAGCGCAGCTGGCTGCTCATCACCCAGGGACTTCTTGTCTGTTTTTTTGTCCTCATTGCCTTGTTGACCCAGTATTCCTGGGCTCTGCCGGTTATTGCCCTGCTTTTTTTTCTTGCCTCTTTTTTTGCCGCAAGCCACGATACCGCAATAGACGGCTATTATCTGGAGGCCTTAACGGTCGAAGAACAGGCCCGGTTCGTCGGCTACCGGGTAATGGCCTATCGCATTGCCATGATGTTCGGCAGCGGTGTGATTGTCACCATCGGCTCGCGCATAGGATGGGTATGGGCCTTTGGCCTGGCTGCCCTGGTCCTTGGACTGCTCTTTCTTTTTCATCTTATCCTCCTCCCCCGCTGCGAGCAGGCAAAAGAGTCAATCAGGCAGCTGATGGCGCAGGTTTTCACCCGGCCTTTTGTCCTGATAACGGTTATCGCATTCGTTTTTCTCGCAGCGTGTACCGTCTGGTATAAAAACAGTGCGCAACTATCGACCTTTCCGTTCTCGAATCTGGTCGGCATTCTGCTGCTGTTCTCGCTGCTGCTGCTCGTCCCCATGCGCAACAGGCTCCTCTCCGGTATCAGGAATCGTCCTGATTCCATTTTTGCCCGCTCCTTTCTGTCGTTTATTGATCGGGATAAAATTACCGTTATTATTCTGTTTATTATCTGTCTCCGGGTGGGTGAATTCATGCTTTCCTCCATGGCGGGTCCTTTTTTTATTGATGCCGGCCTGAAGGAGCATTATGGATGGATCACAGGTGCGGTGGGGCTGCCATGCTCTATAATCGGTGCCATGGCAGGGGGATGGCTTATTGCCAGAAAAGGTCTGCAGAAAATGATCTGGCCCTTTCTGCTGGCCCAGAATCTGACCAATCTGGCTTACATGCTGCTGGCATTCCATCTGCTGCGTTATGGTTCGCACGCATCAGGCGGTGTGCCGGCGGATACAACGACAAATATACTATTTGCCTGTGCCGTGGCTGCTTTTGATTATCTGGCCGGAGGTCTGGGCACAGCAGTGCTCATGACTTTTCTGATGGGTTTATGCAAAGGGGATTTCAAGGCGGCGCACTATGCCATCGGCACCGGCCTGATGAGCGTTGCCGGGTTGTACGCGGGTTCTTTCAGCGGATTTCTGGTTGAATGGTTCGGCTATGCTTACTTTTTCGGCATCAGCTTCGTCTTTTCACTTCCGGCCATGGCTCTTATTTATTTTCTACCATGGCCGGAAGTCAAAAGTTCTTCTCAGCCTTGAGGGCAGGCATTACTTTTTACTGCGGGCATCAAGGAGCTTGAGGATATCTTTGGTGATGTCAATTTCGTCGGCTGCATAGAGAAGTCCGGTGCGGGACTGCAATCCTTTCTTCGTGTTTTCGAAAATCAGCGTATAATTTTCTTTTTTACCGAATTCGGCGATGATCTCGTGGAGATCCTTTAAGATCGGCTCCATGACCTTCTTTTCCATCTGTTTGAGTTCAAACTGGGCATCATCGGTCTTGAGCTTAAACTCTCTCATCTTCATCTGGTAATCACGTTGCTTGCCTTCCAGGATGTCTTTACTCCATACAGAACTTTTCTTTTCAAGTTCAGCGCCCTGGGCTTCAAGGTCCTGCTGCTCTTTACCGAATTTATCCTGAAATTCCTGGACTTTGCCCTGAAGTTGCTGCTGGGCGCTCTGTCCGACCTTGGACTGGGTAAGCACATCCTGCAGGCTGATAGTGGCCACTTTGATTCCTGCCGCAGCTGCTGAGAACGCCTGGGCAGGGAAAATGAGAAGGCATAAAAGGCTTATGATCAAAGCAGATCTGACTGATTGGGTAAATTTCATAATATCTCCTTGTCCGTGGTGGTTCGCCTGCTGTTCAGGCTCGTATTAATACAAAAGCCGGTAAGACTCAGAGTCTTCCCGGCTTCGTAAAACTACCTAATCAATTATGCTTACCGGATTACAAAATCATCCCGTCTGTTCTGTGCCCAGGATAATTCGTCATGACCGTACAGGAGAGGTTTTTCCTCGCCATAGCTCACGGTAAACAGTCTGTCATCCGCGATACCAAGATTCATCAGATATTTTTTGGCATTCTGTGCTCTTCTTTCGCCCAGGGCCATATTGTATTCATTGGTGCCACGCTCGTCGCAATTTCCCTCAATGGCAATGACGACTTTACGGTGGGCGCTCAGAAAATCGCCATTACCTTCAAGTCTTGCTTTCTGGTCATCACGAACGTTTGATTTGTCAAAATCAAAATAAACAGGAAGCATGGGTCCGTGGGTTCTCCCCTCGGAAATTTTTGCATTAGCCGCAGAATAAGGATCTGAATCTAAAGATTCGGAACCCCCCATCCTATCCCCGACATCCACCTTTTTAACAGCCGGAACCTCTGCAACGGGCTTCATTTCCTCGGTGGGAACGGCTTTTTTAGCACAACCTCCAGCCAGGAATGACGCTGAAACCATTAAAGAAGCCACGGCACACATCCGAAATAAATTACTTTTCATCATTTGTCTCCTTTCTCGACAAAGTAAAACTCCCATCTCACAAAAGAATCTTTCATACTTGTTAAGCTTTACAGCTCCCCTTGATCTAAAAAAACTAAAGACTACTCACCTAAAATGCAATATTTTTTTTATGTTATTTTAAAATCATGAATGATTTTATTGAATATTCCTCCTATCGCAAAAAAGAGTTGTTCTGTATTTTTTCAGCCCCATCGACCTCGTATGATCAAATGTGTTGCAAAATTTATCATTTGAGTCGAAAATAGAAACTAGTCTAAACTGTAAATACATTTTTTACAAATTATCATTATACCCTTAATATAAAAAAAAATGAACAAATATATAGCTACAAATCGATGGGGCACTTTTTTCGGGATTACTCAGCAAACGCTTGACTCTGTCTGGGACAATCTTACCAATTCCGCCGGGGATTCGGTTATCTATATTTCCATGGAAATCGGAGCTGACCGGGATGTTTACCACCCTATTAAAAAAAGGCTCCTGCAACCGGATATTGATAAAAATTCCACCAATTTGCTGCGCCATTTCTCCAGATTATTTCTCAACGGGCCAGAAAAAATACCGAATTATGGCGGCGGTTTGGGCATCCTGGCCGGCGATACGCTGAAAAGTTTTGCCGATCTTAAAATACCGGCCCTTGCCGTCTCCCTGCTTTACCGCAAGGGTTATTTTTCACAGCTGGTCGACTCCCGTCTTGGCCAGATTTCCACGGCAACCGACTGGTCCCCTGAAAATACCCCTTCCCTTTATCTCATGAAAAACCCGGATTTCCCTGATCTGCCATTGGAAATTGAAATTCCATTTTATGATGGACAAGACAGGGAGGTGCTGGCCAGAGCCAGACTGTGGCTGAAAATGGAGGTAAGTTCAAATCTCGATTTTTTCATTCCTGAAATTTTGCTCGATTACAGCATTCCTTCTTCACCTGAATGGATCAGGCAGGTTGCCCAGAGTCTCTATGACAGCATATCCGATCAGGCCAAGGCGGTGCAACGCCGGCTGCTTGGCGCTTCCATTGTCACCATCAAAAAAACGCTGGGCTTGACCGGCAGAACCATCCATCTGAACGAGCAGCATGGGGTGGTCGTTGTGCTGAATCTCATTGCTGAATGGCTGGCCGAAAAAATCGGGCCGAACTACTCGATCAAGGCAACGGATAATGACATTCTGCAGGCTGCGGAAGCTGTGGCGCAAAATATCGTTTTCACCATACACACACCTGTCAAGGCGGGCCATGATCGTTTCGATAAGAATATCATCAGTCAGATCGGGCATGCTTTTTGTGGAAGGATTCTTCTCCTGCTGGCCCAGGATGATGAAAATCCCAATCAGTACAATTTCACCAAGCTGGCCATGCGGGTGAATCGTGCTACCAACAGCGTAAGCCGGCTGCACAAGGCCGTCACCCAGAAGCAGTTCCCGCAATTTGCCAAAAAAATAACCGCCATAACCAACGGGGTGCACCATCTGACCTGGATCAGCGATGCCAAGGCAGCCCTGTATGACAGCTTCGCAGAACTGAAAAACTGGCGCGAAGATCCTGCGGTTTTTGTGAATACCGGTCTGCTCTTTACCTCTGACGATTTCCGTCAAAGTTTTGAGCTGGCCTGGCAGGAGGACACCCGGAAATTAATTGACTATATTAACAATATGCTTTCCCTGCATCGCAAGCAGATGCATGAAACCTGGATTGATCCTCCGAACTATCTTTCCAATCTTGACGACGGTGAGCATGTCCTCACCCCTGACGTCTTTTCTGTGGGTTTTGCCCGAAGATTTTCCACCTACAAGCGCGCTGATCTGATTTTTGATGATATGGACAAACTGGCTGATATCATTGTCAGTAATAATTTCCCGGTGAATTTCATCTATGCCGGCAAGGCGCATCCCTCTGATGAGCCGGGAAAATCAATCATCAAGCTGGTGCTTGATCTGCAGGATGATCTGTATATCAAAACCAAGGGCCTGGGAAAGCTGATTTTTATCCCCGGCTATGACATGAATATTGCTAAAATGATGGTATCCGGTGTTCATGCCTGGTTGAACAGTCCGAAAAGGCCTCTTGAGGCCAGCGGCACCAGCGGCATGAAGGCCGCCATAAATGGCATACCGAATATCAGCACCATGGATGGTTGGTGGGTAGAGGGATATCATGACGGGAAAACCGGGTGGAAATTCGGTTACGAAGCGGATATTGAAACTGCCTGTCTGAGCGAAGCTCCGTCCACCCTGCTGTATGAGCAGGACTCAGCAGCGTTTTACGAAGTTTTCCCCAAGATCCTGGCAATGTTTTATAAAAAGAAGCTTCACCCCCAATATATTGATAAATGTATCCATAATCTGCAGCTCAACTGTCCGATATTCAATACCCACCGCATGGCGGCGGAATACGTCGATCGTTACAAGCTGCATCTGCCGGATCCTGTCAACAAGCGTTTGCAGAAGTTGAGAAAAATTTATCAGAGTGATGTCTAAAAAAAACAGTCAAGTTTCCTCCGGAAATTCCGATCCGCTTTTTACAAGTGATAAATTATCAATAAAAATGCAATCGTGAAAACCGGAGGAAAGTCATGACAAGTCCAATCCAGCAGAACAATGCCACGCCTTATATCCCCTCACGGCTTTCTTCAACCGGGCTGCAGAAGCAATACCAGAGTTACAGCGAGGCCATGTCCCAGCGTAGCGCAGCCAATATCTCTTTCACCACGGCTGAAGGAGATGTGGTAACCATTTCCAATTATCAGGAGCAGGCATACTCCCTTGCCTCAGAAAAGTGGGCCACTCCCTTGCAACAGGGCATGACTTTCACCGCATCCGTGTTAAATGTTGACGCCTCAAGCCTCAGCGTGCAAGGTGATCTCAATGAGGAGGAACTGGCCGATATACAGAATCTGATGGTTGACCTGACATCCATTGCCGAAGAATTTTTCAACGGCAATCTGGGTGAAGCCATGGACCAGGCCATGAATATCGGTGATATGGGTTCCATTTCACAGCTCTCCGCCTCTTTCAGTTATCAAGCCAGTTGGTCCGCATCATCGCAGATTACGGATTATCATCCTGTTCCAGCCGCTGAAGATGGTGGAGACTCACTTGTAGATATTTTTGCCGTACTTCCGGAGGTCGTTGAGCAGGCCCACACCGATGAAATGAAATACGCCGAGATGCTGCAGGCCCAATGGAAACAGATCAAGGAATTCCTGGAGGCAAAAACTGCGGACCCTGCGTCGACAACAACGGATTCTGCCGTAGCTCAGGAAACTGCCCCTGTGGTGACAACAAATTCTACCATAACCCAGGATAATGAAAATATTCCGGCCGCCCGCAAGATGATGAACAGAATGCGTAAAACGGTTGCCAGACATCCAAGGCTTGCCCCGTTTGGCCTGTCGCTGGCCCATGAGGCCATTGACAATAAGTCTGAGGGTATCCGGCCTCCAGCCCAGTTCAGCCAGAAAAATATGCTGAAAGATAATTTTCTGCAGGAATTCACTGACTGGATGTACGCTGTTTAACCCAGAGGTCTTTGCTGCTGTTCGTCGCCTGCCGAGGTTCCAAAAGCCCCGGCAGCTTTTTTTATATCGCTTTGCCGAAACATGCGGCCGGGTCTCCCCTCTTCCGCTTCCGCCGGTTCAACGAAAAACAAATCCCTTCTTGGCCAGATGATAGTTTTGACTTTTTTCTCGTGATTTTTTATAGTTTACGACATGTGGAATTCAAAAGATGTTTATTATATTTCAGACAGCACCGGCATCCTGGTGACCAATCTTGGCCAGGCCCTTACCTGTCAGTTTCCGGAAATCAACTTTGTTGAAGAAAGCTATCCCTTTGTTCGTACGATCAGCCAGGCCAAGGAAATTATCAAAGCGATCCTGAAGCGTTCCGGCGGCAGAAGGCCCCTGGTTTTTATCTCCATCCTGGATCCGGAAGTCCGCACTATCTTCGATAACCCCGAGGTGGAGTTTTTCGATATTTTCAGTTCCCTGCTGGATGATCTTGAACGGTCGCTGGAAACAAAAGCCTTACGGGTGCCTGGATTTTCCCATCACATGGATGGTATGGAAATGGGCAGACGGGTCGAGGCCATTCATTACAGTCTGGAACACGATGACGGCACCAAGAGTTACGAATACAATGAGGCTGATATTATTATTCTCGGGGTTTCCAGGGCCGGCAAAACACCGGTCAGTGTTTATCTGGCCACCCAGATGGGATATAAGGCAGCCAATTTCCCTCTGACCAGTGAATACCTGAATCAATACAAGCTCCCACCGGAGTTGAAGGCTGTAACAAAGAGACTGGTCGGACTCACCACATCGCCGGAATTTCTCAGCAGCGTCAGGGGAAAACGCTATCCGGCCAGTAAGTATGCCAAAATTTCCACCTGCAGGGAGGAAATTCAACAGGCTGAGGAGATTTATCGCCGCAATAAGGTCCCCAGCATCTCGTCATCCGGAAAATCCATCGAAGAAATTGCCACGCAGATCTGCCAGGTTATTGACCTGCCCAAGAAGAAATTAATGCTGCGGCCTTAACAGGATACTTCCTTGTATTCTCCGGCACCAAGCACTCCGTCCGCCAGGCGGATATGGTCGATTGCTCTCCAGTCGCGGCCAAGCAGTGTCGCTCCCCAGGCATCTATTGCCACCGGATCAAATCCCGCGGCGAGCTTATTTTTGGCGGGCTTGCAGACCGGCCCCCACAGGTGGGCCTCGGGCATGCCCACCGTGGCATCAAGGATGGTAAAGTCAGGGGTCCGGTAGCGGTTCAGGTCAAAAATGGCCGCGTGGATGCCGCTATGGAAAGAGGCCTTTTTCCAGTGCCCGCCCTGCTGGTAATGCTTAGGGGGCGCGGTTCCCATCATGTTTTTCATGGTGAGGGTCACCTCCGCCAGGCTGTGGGCTTTGAGCACAGGCACTGACAGGAGAAAACAGTCGAAAAGAACGGTCGGCAGAAAAATTTTGGGAAATCTGGGGTAACCTTTATTTTCCTTGGCAATGCATCTCTCTTCGTTTAAATCAAGCAGATCGATTTTTTTGTCGGCCGCAAGTTGGGTATAGCCCAGCTGTTTAAATACATGCCATGTATCGTATTGTGCTGAACCGCAGCCCTCACCGATCATGACTGAACAATGGGGAGCCATTTCCCGCAGCCAATCCACCAGAGAGCCGATCAAGGCAACAGGCGTTGTGATCGGCGGCTTAAAAGCCTCCACCAGATTGGGTTTGAGTAATATTTTTTTCCTGTTTTTGAGTGCATCAGCCAACCCGCTTTTTCCCAGCAAAATCTTGAGGCTTTTGTCCCAGCTTGTATAATCAGTGGAAAAAACAGTGCCTTTTTTGGGCTTTTCTGATATTTGCATGTCAACAATTTGAGGTGTAAATTTAATCTTCCGCAGGAGAAGAATCTTTTATTCTCAGCGGCCCGATTTTGTTCCGCAACGGTTTATCCTTTTCTCTCCATATTTTATGATTTCTTATGATTACCATTAACAGCCTTTCTATTCAATATGGTGCCAAGCACTTATTTAAAAATATATCCGGCCGCATCAACAGCCGGGACAGGATTGGTCTGGTCGGCGTCAACGGCGCCGGCAAGTCAACGCTGTTAAAGATTCTCGCCGGTATTTCCGAAACCGATCCCGGAATCATTACCAGATCAAAACAGATCACCTGTGGCTATCTTCCCCAGGAAATTGTCGGCCTGGAGCCAGGCAGGACCCTTTATGAGGAAGCGGAAAGCGCTTTTGCCCCCCTGCTGTCAAAACAAAAAGAACTTGATGCAATCAACATCAAGCTCGCCGTCCCGCGGCAAGACCCAACTGTCATGCAGGACCTGGTCAATCTTCAGGGTGAACTGCAGCACGAACTTGATCACTCAAACGTTTTCGGCATCAAGGCGACCATTGAAAAGGTTCTTGCCGGTCTGGGTTTTAAGGAAAGTGATTTGAACCGCAACTGCCACTCGTTCAGCGGGGGCTGGTTGATGCGCCTGATGCTGGCCAAACAGCTTCTCGCCGCCCCGTCTTTTCTCTTTCTCGATGAGCCGACCAACCATCTTGACATTGAATCGCTGACCTGGCTTGAGGAGTTTCTCTCCGCCTATCCGGGGGCATTGATCATAGTCTCCCATGACCGGGCATTTCTTGACAACATGACCAGCCTTACCTGGGAATTAAGCCTGGGCAATCTCATCGTGTACAAGGGGAATTATTCCAGTTACGTCAAAGAAAAGGAACTGCGGCTGCAGATCCAACGGTCCGCCTATACCAACCAGCAGGCCAAGATCGACCAGACGAAACGTTTTATCGATCGGTTCCGGGCCAAATCGACCAAGGCCAAACAGGCCCAAAGCCGCATGCGGCTGCTTGAGAAAATGGATGTTATCGAGCTTGAGGATACCGAGCAGAAAATTTCCTTCCGTTTCCCCCCGGCCCCTGCCAGCGGCAGACTGGCCATTGACGTCAACGATCTGTGTAAAAGCTACGGCAGTAAAGAGGTTTTTACCCATCTCGGCTTTGAGCTGCAACGGGGCGACAAGATGGCCATTGTCGGGGTGAACGGCGCAGGAAAATCAACCCTGGTGAAAATCCTTGCCGGGCTCATTCCGTGCGACAGCGGCGCCATCCGTCTGGGGCATAACGTTTCTCTCTCCTACTTCGGTCAGCATCAGGCCCAGGAGCTTTCGCCACAGTACACCGTTCTTGAGACCCTCAACCAGATCGAAGCTGACAAGACGGTCACCCAGACCAGATCCCTGTTAGGGGCATTTCTCTTTAAGGGTGATGAGGTGGACAAAAAGGTGCAGGTCCTGTCAGGTGGAGAAAAAAGCCGTCTGGCCCTGGCCAAGATGATCGCCACTCCGGCCAACCTGCTCATCATGGATGAACCCACCAACCATCTCGACATGATGTCCCAGGAGATACTGCAGGATGCCTTGGCCCAGTATGACGGCACCATCATCGTTGTCAGCCATAATCGCTATTTCCTCGATCATTTCGTCAATAAGGTGCTGGAGATAAAAAACGGCGGAGCCACTCTTTTTGAGGGAAATCTGGCCTATTATCTTGAAAAAACCGCTAGGGAACGGCTGCATGCGGCTCCGGTGGAAACTGTTCCCGGCCTTGAACAGACTTACGCGGCCGGGGCGGTTAAGGGGAAAAAGGCAAGACAGGAACAGGCAAAAATCCGCGAAGAGAAAAACACCCTGCTCAAACCTTTTCTGACAAAAATAAAAGAAGCGGAAAAAGAGATCGACCATCTCGAATCCCGGAAAGCTGAACTTGAGCGGGTGCTGGCAGATCCTGAGATGTATAAAGACCAGGAGGTCTTTTCCGAAAAAACCAAGGAATATGCAGCGGTTGAGCGCAGGCTGGCCCGTTTCTACCAGCAATGGGAAGTCAATCAGGAAAAAGTCGAACAGATTGAAAGCTCGTTTTCAGCATAAGACAATAGCAATATCCTCAAAGCAGTTTCCTGGCAGGGATGATGCGCCCGGGCTCATTTTCCATGGGGAAAAAATCAGGCTTTGTTTTTTTTTGAATAAGTATTCATTTTGTTCTATATATATGATGACAACTTCTTGACCATCAGAAAAAATGCCAGTAATGTCGTACGGTGTCCGCTGGAATACATGGTCGCAGAAGATAAGGAGATCACAGCAGACACAGGCCTGGGTAAAATTTTCATGCTGTGTTGCTGGTTTTCTTCATTGATGAAAGAGAATAAATTGAAAAATACTCACATATTGAGCCTTGCATAAAACCCGAATACCTGAATTTCACTGGAGGATTGAAATGAAAAAAGTATTGAAAAACGCTTTTCTTGCCTTAAGTATTTCCGCCCTGTTTGCCGCAACACCATTGGCGATGGCCTCAGATCATGGCGAAGAGCAAGCCGCGGGCCACGGCGGAGGCCATGGCGCTGCAGCGCCGGCCCAGCATGAAATCTCAGCCAGCGAAACCATGAGGGAGGTCATTGAAGGAAACGAAAGATTTAAAATGAACCATGAGAGCAAGTATTTTGACTTGTTTCAAAACAGCCAGATTCCTGTCCTGACCGTGGTCACCTGTTCCGATTCCCGCGTCCACACCAACCTTTTCGGATTCGTGCCGGATAATAATATTTTCGTGATCAGAAATATCGGCAATCAGGTGGCCAATTCCGAAGGCTCCGTTGATTATGGCGTGCGGCATCTGCCGACCAAGGTTCTCATGATCCTGGGACATTCAAGCTGCGGCGCAGTGAAGGCGGCCATGGGTGATTATTCCGGCGAAACCGCTGGCATCAAAAAAGAACTTGATCCGTTGAAACCGGTTATCGCCCTCGATGATCACAGTGGCGAGTTCAAGGAACGCTGGGCCAAGAATGTCGAACGCAATGTTGATTATCAGGTTGATTATTCCATGAAACTTTATGATGAGAAAGTTTCCCACGGTGATCTGGTTGTTGTTGGTGCTGTTTACGATTTCAATGATATTTACGGCCAGGGACGCGGATCGCTGATTATTACCAACATTAACGGTGAGAAATCGCCGAACAAGATCATGCAGCATCCGGTGTTGAAAGATCTTACCCGTGGGCCGATCGTCACTCACGTGAGCAGCCGGGCTCAATAAATACGCCGGTAAATTATACAGATAGCTGTTCTATCTGACAAAAACCCACAGAGGACGTTGCGCCTCTGTGGGTACTTTTTTGATACTGTATTATGAATAATTCGACACGCTGCCTTCGAAATGAAATTGAGGACCGGGAGGCCAAAAATCTTTCACCTTTTGCCTGCCACACGAAAAACAGCAAGGGAAGAGCAAGGGAAGAAGTGGAGTGTCCCATCAGAGTCGCCTTTCAGCGCGACCGGGACAGAATCATCCACTCCAAGACATTCCGCCGTCTGACCCATAAAACCCAGGTTTTTCTCGCTCCCACCGGCGACCATTACCGTACCAGGCTGACCCATGCCCTGGAGGTGGCGCAGATTGCCAGAACAATCGGCGTCGCTCTGCGCTTAAACGGTCATCTTATTGAGGCCATCGCCCTGGGGCATGACTTGGGCCATACCCCTTTCGGCCATGCCGGCGAAGCGGTTTTGCATGAGCTGCACCCCGGCGGCTTCAAACATTACGAACAGAGCCTGCGGGTGGTCGATGTCCTGGAAAATAAAGGGAAAGGGCTGAATTTAAGCTATGAGGTGCGGGACGGCATATTAAAACACTCAAAGGGGCGGAGAGACATCCTGCCCGATGATCTTTCCGAACTGCCGGAAACCATGGAGGGTCAGGTGGTAAGGGTGGCCGATATCCTGGCCTATGTCAATCATGATCTTGATGATGCCATCCGGGCCGGGCTCCTGGAGGAAAAGGATATGCTCGGGCATATTCGGGGCGACCTGGGGGAAACCAACTCACAGCGGATAAGCGCCATGGTCAATGATCTGATCATGAATACCATTGATGCTGGCGAATCGCGACTGGTCATGAGCCCGAAAATTCTTGAGGCCACATCCGATCTGCGCAACTTTTTATTTGAAAATGTCTACCAGACCCCCTGTGTGCACCGCGAATTCATCAAGGCAATGAAAATTATCCGGGATTTATACCATTATTTCATGGAAGAGGATGTGCGGCTTCCCGGTGGAGGGATATGGGAAGTTTCAACGGCCTACGGAGTGGAAACCGCGCGCCCCCGCAAGGTATGCGATTTCATTGCCGGCATGACTGACCGTTATGCCCTGGATCTCTACACAAATATTTTCTTTCCCAAACGCTGGAGTGTGCAGTAGAGTGGCAGGAATTTTTGTCGTTTCAAGATTAACTCAGCTCGGGCAAACGGCCCACGGTGTTAAGTTAAAAGAGTATCAGTATGACAAATAAAGCAGACCAGACAAATACAGGAGAGTTGCTTGCCAAAGCCTACGAATTTGCTGATGTTGAACGCAGATGGTACGAGGAGTGGCAGAAGCAGAAACAATTCCGGGCCACCATGGATGCATCCCGGCCCTCTTTTTCCATCGTTATTCCCCCGCCGAATGTCACCGGTGTTCTCCATGTCGGTCATGCCTTAAACAATACCATGCAGGATGTCCTGGTGCGTTACAAGCGCATGTCGGGCTACAATACCCTCTGGGTGCCGGGGATGGATCATGCCGGCATCGCCACCCAGAATGTAGTGGAACGCCAGCTTGCCGCGGAAGACCTGACCCGTCATGACGTGGGCCGGGATAAATTCATCGAACGGGTGTGGCAATGGAAGGCCCAATCGGGCGGGCAGATCATCAATCAGCTCAAGCGGCTGGGCTGCTCCTGTGACTGGGAGCGGGAGCGCTTCACCATGGATGAAGGATTATCCAGGGCGGTGCGTGCTGTTTTTACCCGTCTCTATAATGAAGGGCTGATCTACAAGGGCGACTATATCATCAACTGGTGCCCCCGCTGCCATACGGCGCTGGCTGATCTGGAAGTGGAGCACGAACCCACTGACGGCAAACTCTACCGCATCAGATATCCCTATGCCCAGGGTGACGGCTACATCGTGGTCGCCACTACCAGGCCCGAAACCATGCTCGGCGATACCGGCGTTGCCGTGCATCCCGATGATGAGCGCTACACCTCCCTGCCGGAAAAATCGGTCATCCTGCCGCTGGTCAACCGTAAAATCCCCGTTGTTTTCGACCCTCAGGTGGAGCGGGAATTCGGCACCGGCGCCTTGAAGGTGACCCCGGCCCACGACCTCAATGACTTTGAAATCGCCCGCCGCCATGATCTGCCCTCAATCAAGGTGATGGATGACAACGGCTGCATGAATGTGGAGGCCGGCCCCTATGCCGGGCTCGACAGGTTTGCCTGCCGCACAAAGATTGTCGAGGATCTGCGGGAGCAGGGATATCTTGAGGGAATCGAGGATTACCAGCACGGGGTGGGCCACTGTTACCGCTGTGCCACCGTGGTTGAGCCATCCCTGTCAAAACAGTGGTTTGTCTCGGTGAAACCGCTGGCGGCAAAAGCCATTGATGCGGTAAAGAACGGCGACACCAAAATTCATCCCAAATCCTGGGAGAACACCTATTTCGACTGGATGTACAATATCCGCGACTGGTGTATCTCCCGGCAGATCTGGTGGGGCCATCAGATTCCCGCCTGGACCTGTGAGGCCTGCGGGGAGCTGATCGTCAGTGAAAACGATCCGGATCATTGCCCGAAATGCCAGTCCGGCCAGCTCCTGCAGGAAACCGATGTCCTTGATACCTGGTTCAGTTCCGCCCTCTGGCCCTTCTCCACCCTGGGCTGGCCCGACGACACGGCGGAACTCAAATTCTTCTACCCCACCTCGGTGCTGATCACCAGTTTTGATATCCTGTTCTTCTGGGTGTCCCGCATGATGATGATGGGCATTCACTTCATGGACAAGGTGCCGTTCAAGGATGTGTATCTGCATGCCCTGGTGCGCGATGCCCAGGGACAGAAGATGAGCAAGTCTAAAGGCAATGTCATGGACCCGCTGCTCGTCATGGACAAGTACGGCACCGATGCCCTGCGCTTCACCATGACCGCCTTTGCCGCCCAGGGCCGGGACATCCGCCTTTCGGAAGAGAGGATCGAGGGTTACCGCTATTTCATCAACAAGATATGGAACGCCAGCCGTTTCGCCCTGATGCATATCAGTGAGTGTGATCCCTCAGTGACCAGCGGCATCAGCGGCAAGGGGCTCGGGTTGCCCCATCGCTGGATCCTGAGCCGTCTCAACCGCACCATCGCTGAGGTGCACCGCTCACTCAATGATTACCGTTTCAATGATGCCGCCTCGGCCATGTATCAGTTTGTCTGGCATGAGTTCTGTGACTGGTATCTGGAACTGATCAAGCCGGAACTTTTCAGCGATTCGGTTGAGAAAAAACACAAGGCCCAGGCCGTGCTCTTTACCGTCCTTGAGTCGGTTATCAAGCTTCTCCACCCGGTGATCCCTTTTGTTACCGAAGAAATCTGGCATGTTCTGCCCGGTGTGAGAAAAAGTATCATGACTGAGCCGTATCCCCTTGAAAATACGGACTGGGATGACCCCGAGGCAGAGTCGACAGCTCAGCTTGTCATGGGATTGATCGGCGGCATCCGCAATATCCGCAGCGAGATGCAGATCCATCCCTCTGCCCAAATTGAGGCGATTGTCATCTGCCAGAATCAGTTGAAGAAAAATACCATTGAAGAACATGGCGACGAAATAAAGGGACTGACCCGCACCAACACCCTGACGGTGCGCGGCGAGGGACATGGTCCCAAAGGGGCCGCCTCATACATCTTTGAAGATATTGAAATCTGCGTGCCCCTGGAAGGACTCATTGATGTGCAGAAGGAACTGGACAAGCTGAGCAAGGAACAGGCGAAGATAGACAAGCAGCTTGCGCAGAGCCAGGGGAAACTGAGCAATAAAAAATTTCTGGACAATGCCCCGGAGGATGTGGTGGCCAAGGAAAAAGACAAGGTGGAAACACTGTCCGCCACCCTGGCGAAAATCGAACAGACCAGAAAACGTCTGCAGGAAATCGGCAGTTGAATTTTGTTTCTCATTCCGATTTGTTCCCGCCCCGGAGATTGAGGGGCGGTTCGCGAACCGCCCCTACACGGCTACAACACGTTGGTGCCCACCTTGAAACGGTCCTGGCGGGCTCCAAAAAAAAGGCAGGTCCCCAAAGGGGCCTGCCTTTTTTTGCATACTATCTCCGCGGAAATAATGCTAACTTTTCCCGAGAGCTTTATTCAGCCATAGCATTCATTGCTCTGGCCGGATCCTTCTCAACTTTGTCCAGAATCTCGGTTACCTTGGCTTCCGGCAGCCAGTCTACCTTGCCGGTGCCAACATCGTAGATGGCGCCGACAACCTTGGCTTTGCCGCTCTTAACCAGTTCACGGGTGGCCGGGCTGCTCATGAACAGGTCAGTGATTCCCTGCCAGATATTTTCTTCAATTCCATAAGGAACAACGTCTTTGCCATGCTTGTCCGGATGTTCGGCAATGGCCTTTTTAACCGCCGGGATGATGTTATCAACCAGGGCCGGAATATTTCTCTCCAGACCATGGCCATGGCCTTCAACCACGCCGGTAACGGCGGTAACGGCACCGCACTGGGTATGACCCAATACCACCAGAACCGGGGTGTTGACATGGGCGAGACCGTATTCGATGGAGCCTGCTTCATCCACGTCAACCACATTGCCTGCCACCCTGATGACGAAGATGTCCATTACGCCGGCGTCAAATAAAAGCTCAACAGGAACCCTGGAGTCGGAACAGGTGATGACGGTGGCATAGGCATGGTCACCCTGGTTTTCCTTGCCGGCCTGGATCAGACGGTTGGTGTCGGTGTGGGGATGGGTGGGTTTATTGGCAACAAAGCGGGCATTGCCTTCCTGCAGCATCTTTATGGCTGCATCAGGGCTGGGTTTGTGCGCCGTGCTGCCGCTTGCATTTACTTGAAAAGCGGTGCCTGCCAGAAGACAACATCCCAATGCAAAAGCTTTCAACATCTTCTTCATGTGCTAATCCTCCAATTCTTTAAATTTGGAATTCAAAAAAACAATGAATGGCTGCTCATTCAAAGAATTTTTTTTATTCGCTTTGCCATGGGGTTGTCAAGGCAAAAAAATGAGAAACTGCGGCAAAGGTATGTATTTTTGTTTCAAGTTTTGGTAAGTTAGCCCTGTGTATGCTGGATTTTTCAAGATTCTTACCATCTGAATTTTAATCAATTTAATTGATATCCCAAGGAATACAAATCAGGGAAACCGGTATTGAATAACGTACTGGAGGGCGGAATGAAAACTCACCATCTCATTTATCGAATTATGATTTTTTTTATTCCTGCTCTGTTCCTGGTGACGACAACCAGCCGTGCGGGTGAATTCACCATCGATGCCGCTGCCATGGTCAAGGCTCACAATGAGGTGCGAGCCAAGGTCGGTTCGCCCAAGGTAAAGTGGTCCAAGGAGTTGGAAAGTAAAGCAAGCAAACGGTTAAAGGAACTTCAGAAGCTGGGCTGCGTCATGAAGCACAGCGGGCCCGGGGAAAATCTCTTCTGGGCCAGTGCCAAGAAAACGGCGAACAAGAAGACTGCCTTCGGTCAATGGATCTGGCATGGCGCCGTGCAGCAGATCAGCGAACAGGAAGTTGTTTTCATGTGGGCCGGTGAAAAGGAAATGTATTCGTATGAGCAGGGAATCTGTTCCGCCCCCCTTGGTGAAACCTGCGGCCATTACACCCAGCTGGTCTGGAAAGACACCAGGGAAATAGGCTGCGGCAGATCGATCTGCAAGGACAAATCCCAGGTATGGCTCTGTCTCTACGCTCCGGCAGGTAACATCGTCGGCCAGAAGCCGTATTGACCTCCATCCCCTTGCGCGGCATTTGATTCCAGCCAGAAACATGCCGGAATGACAATGTGGTCTTATTTACCTGGATAGGCTTAAACGTGGAAGGAGCGGGCCTTGCCCGCTATTATGCCAATGACCGCCGTTATCGCGGGCATGGCCCACTGCGCGAGGGCAAAGAATTTCCTATAAAGAAAACTCGTGAGAAATAAAATGAACAGAGAAACCGTGTTAATCACCGGTGGCAATAAAGGTATCGGGTTGGAGATTTCCAAAAAATTTCAGCGCGCCGGTTATCAGGTCAAGGTCCTGGCCAGGGATTTCAGCAACTTTGCCCTGCATGACTGCGACAATGTCCAGGCGATAACCTATGACCTGCAGAACGTGGAGGGCATTCCGCAACTCATTGCAGATATCGGAGACGTTGATATCCTGATCAACAATGCCGGCATCATGCATGCCCTGCCCTTTGACAACTATCCCTGGCAGAAAATGGATGAGATCATCAGAATCAATATCCAGTCACCCGTGGCCCTTATCAGGGAGACGTCCAAAGCCATGATTGCCAAAGGCTGCGGCAGAATTGTCAATAACGCCTCCATTGCCGGCGAGATCGGCCACCCGGATGTGTGGTACGGCATCACCAAAGCCGGGGTCATCAACATGACTAAGAGCTTTGCCAAGATCCTCGGACCCAAAGGAATTGTGATTAATGCGGTGGCCGCCGGACCGGTGGAAACGGATATGCTCGCCGTTATCCCGGAACAGCGCAAAAAGGATATCAAAAACGCGGTTTACACGGGCAGGTTTGCTTTCCCGACTGAAGTGGCGGATGCCATGTACTGGCTGGCGACGGACTGTCCTGAATACATCAACGGCACCTGTATTGATATCAATAACGGGGCGTTCCCGCGTTAACAAAAATCCGGGAGACAGATTAAATTTTTCCTCCAGACTGAGGGGACTGAATTTTTTTCGTGGTTTTGGCGAAAATCATTCTGTCCCCGTCTTTGGGCAACGAAAAATAAAATCAGTCCCCTCCGCCCAGCGGTTAGAAGTTGCTATGAAAATCATTCTGTCCCCGTCTTTGTGTTTGGGTAGGGGGGAAAAAAGCCACCTCCGCCCAGTGGCTAAAAGTTATCATTTTTCTCCCTGCTCCTGCAGAGCCAGCAGAAACCAGCCGTGGCCACAATAACCGAGACGGCAAGCCAGGTGGTGACGGTCCAATGCCCCATGGAGTAGCCTGAAACATAGGTAATGGCCAGAACAACGACAAACGCAACAAGCGCGGCAGTCATGCAGCAACATTTGTTTTCTTTACCCATAAGTGCTCTCTCCATAGATTCTTAAGCCTTGCCATTACTTATATCATATTTTTAACCCGTTTTCCGATTTATTTCTTTTAGGAGCAAAGGTGAGATGTTGGGCGGCAGCGATGGCGGATGAGGCTTTTTGACTAAATTTTATTATCAATTTACTCAATTTTATTATAGATTTGAAATGTTAGTAAAATGATTACCTGACCGGCAATGGGCACACCACTACCGCCCTGTTGCCTGGCTTTGATGTGAAAGCGCAATATTGCGTAATTATTGAGCCTCTTGCAAAATGAACCCATGGACAAAGAAAACTCCTCTGAAAAATTGATGAATCTACCGGTCAATAAGACAAAAATCGTCTGCACCATCGGTCCGGCTTCCGACTCTCCCGGGGTCATCCGGCAGATGATCCAGGCCGGGATGAATATCGCCCGTCTGAACTTCTCCCACGGTCAGTTTCAGGAACATGGAGAGGTCATCGGAAAAATTCGGACCGAGGCCGCGGCCTTGAACGCCCGGGTCGCCATCCTGGCTGATATGCCCGGACCCAAGATGCGGCTGGGAGAACTTGCCGAGGAGCCTCAGCAACTCGAACGGGGGGATGGTTTCATTCTCACCTCTGAGGACATCATCGGGACCAGCAAGCGGGTTTCCACCACCTTCAGTCAGTTGCCCCAGGTGGTTAAGCCTGGTGACGTGCTCTTTATCAACGACGGCCTGATCCAGGTCAAGGTGGTGGAGGTGCAGGGCAATGATGTCCTGTGCAACGTGGTGGTGGGCGGCGAGCTGCGGTCGAGAAAGGGGCTGAACCTGCCCGGCATCGATCTCGGCATCAGCGCTTTTACCGAACATGATCATGTCTGTATGAAGTTTGCCCTGGAAAACGGGGTGGACTGTATCAGCCAGTCATTTGTCACCTCGGCGGCTGATATCAATGCGGTGCGCAAGGCGGCTGCCGAGCTGGGTTTCCGGCCTTTCGTCATCGCCAAGATAGAGCGCAAGAGCAACCGGGAAAATATCGATGAAATTCTGGAGGCGGCGGACGGCATCATGGTCGCCCGAGGCGATCTCGGCGTGGAGATTCCCATTGAGGATATCGCCGTGGCCCAGAAATACATCATCGCCAAGGCCAATGCCCTCGGCAAACCGGTGATCACCGCCACCCAGATGCTGGAATCCATGACAACTAACAAGAGACCGACCCGGGCCGAGGCCACTGATGTGGCCAATGCCATTCTGGATGGCACGGACTGTGTCATGCTGTCGGGGGAATCCGCCATGGGCAGATATCCGGTTGAATCGGTGGCCATGCTGGCCAAGATCGCCGCGGCAACCGAACCCTACCGCCCCACCAGGCACTACCATCGCATCCTTGGCTATTTGCGGGAAAAGGAACGGAAAAACCTGGTGGATCTCATCACCCTCAGTGTGGAAAACACCCTGGAAGAGATTGACTGCGGGGCAGTCATCGTGCCCACCGCCAGCGGCTCCACAGCAAGGAACATGGCCCGCTTCAGGATGCAGGCCTGGCTTTTTGCGGTCAGCCCCAGCGACAAGACCTGCCAGGAACTCCTCTTTTCCTATGGAGTGCTGCCGGTGCCGTATAAGGATCATCCTGATAACTGGACCGACTTTGCCATCCGCATAGCCCAGACCCATGGCATCAGGAGTGAGTATATTGTCGTCATCGAAGGGCCGTCCCCGGCCCATCCCCAGGCCAATCACCGCATGGAAATCATCAATATCGCGCGGCAGGCAAAGAGATGAAGAGATAAAAGTAAAAGTGGATTGCCGGCAAGCCATTAACTCCTGCCTGCTTCTACGTCAGGAACGAGTCTACGACTAATAAGACCAGTCAGACCATTCAGACCAGTTAGACCAATAAGACCAGTAAGACTAATCGGACCAGCAGGACCAATAAAATGAAAAAATATCAGGTAAAACCGGGCCAGAGATACCCGCCCGGTGCCAAGGTCTCTGCCAGGGGCGTCAATTTCGCCATCTTCTCCAGGCAGGCCACGGCCATGGAGCTGCTGCTCTACCGCGATCCCCACAGCACGGAACCCTTCCAGGTGATCACCCTGGACCCCCATGAAAACCGCACCTTCTTCTTCTGGCACGTCTTTGTCGAAGGACTGCCCGCCGGCGTCTGCTATACCTGGCGGGCCGACGGGCCGCGCGACACCAGTGTCTCCGGCTGCCGTTTCAATCCGGACAAGGAACTGCTCGATCTCTGGGCGAAAACCGTCACCGACAACCTGTGGGACAGGAGCCGGACGTGCCTGCCCGGCCCGAGCAACGGCCGCAGCATGCGCGCGGTGGTGGTCCAGGATGACTATGACTGGCAGGGCGACACCCCGCTTTACCACAAGCCGGAAAAAACCGTCATCTATGAACTCCATGTGGGCGGCTTCACCAGCCACAGCTCAGCCAAGGCGCCCCATCCCGGCACCTATGCCGGGGTCATCGCCAAGATCCCCTACCTCAAGAAACTGGGCATCACCGCGGTGGAACTGCTGCCGGTCATGGCCTTTGACGAACAGGACCTGCCGGAAAGCTCCCGGCTGCTCGGCCTGAAAAACTTCTGGGGCTACAGCACCCACAGCTATTACTGCCCCCATCCCCATTACTGCACCGATCCCCTGGCCGCCAACCATATCAGCGAGTTCCGGGACATGGTCAAGGCCCTGCACAAGGCGGATATCGCCGTGATTATGGACGTGGTATACAACCACACGGCCGAGGGCGGGGAAGACGGCCCGCTGATCAACTTCAAGGGCCTGGCCAACAGCGGCTTCTACCACCTGGAGCCCCATGACCGCAGTCTGTACCGCGACTATACCGGCTGCGGCAACACGGTGAACTGCAACCATCCCCTGGTGGCCCGCTACATCGTCGACAGCCTGGAATACTGGGTGCGGGACATGCACATCGACGCCTTCCGCTTTGATCTGGCCAGCGTGCTGGCCCGGGGTATGAACGGCAAACCGGACCATTACTCTCCGGTGATCTGGAGCATCGAGTTTTCCGCCGTGCTGAACCGCACCGGGCTCATCGCCGAGGCCTGGGACGCCGGCGGCCTCTATCAGGTGGGCGGCTTCCCCGGCTTCCGCTGGGCGGAGTGGAACGGCCGCTACCGCGATCTGGTCCGCCAGTTCGTCCGGGGGGATAAAGGGATGGTGGCCGAGATGGCGACCCGCTTCTGCGGCAGCAGCGACCTGTACGAACCATCCGGCCGCCTGCCCATCAACAGCATCAACTTCATCACCTGCCACGACGGCTTCACCCTGTGGGACCTGGTCAGCTACAACGAGAAACACAACGAGGCCAACGGCGAAGACAACCGGGACGGCTGCAGTCACAACCTGAGCTGGAACCACGGTGCCGAGGGAGAAACCGCGGATGGAAAAATCCTCGCCCTGCGCCGGCGGCAGGCAAAAAACTTCATGGCCATCCTGCTGCTCAGCCACGGGGTGCCCATGCTGCTGGCCGGCGACGAGGTGCTGCGCAGCCAGCAGGGCAACAACAACTGCTACTGCCAGGACAATGAACTGGGCTGGTTTGACTGGGAGCTGGTTGAGAAAAACCGCGACATGTTCCGCTTTGTCAGGGAGATGATCGCCTTCCGCAAACGCCATCCCTGCCTGATGCGCCGCCGCTTTGTCAGCGGCCAGAAACAAAAAGACGGCCGCCTGCCGGACATCACCTGGCACGGCAGAAAACTCAACCAGCCGCAATGGAACGACCCCAAAGCCACCGTGCTGGCCCTGACCCTGGGCGGCACCGGCAAAGAGGAAGACCTGCATGTCATCTTTAATATGTCGGCCAGAACCATGGGCTTTGCCCTGCCCGATATCCCCGGCAGACAATGGCATGTGGCCATCGATACCGGGGCTGCCGACTCTGATGACATCATACTGCCCGAAAGCCAGATGCCGGTTGCCGGGAAAGGCGTCAAGGTGATGGCAAGAAGCGTGGTGGTGATGGAAAGCAGGCCGTGATGTTTGAAACTGATTGTCCCCGCGTGCCCATGGAAACCCCGGCAATCGTGTAGGGCGGTTCGTGTAGGGGCGGTTCGCGAACCGCCCCTTGTATCTACGACGCACGGCACGTAGGGGCGCCCCTTGTGGATGCCCTATCCTGACTTGGCACCCCATAGGCCAGCATGGTTAGCCGAAATACCGGGTAAATGGCAACCAACGCGCAACCGGATCAGGGCACCCTCAAGGGATGCCCCTACAGAAATTCTCATCCAATCCTATCCCCGCCCTTATACTGGGCAAAAGGCAAGAGGCAAAAGGGTGTTGAACCCTGCCTGAGCAATTAGAAATTTCTCCCTTATTTCCTACCATCTATCAGCAGTTTTTCCTTGCAAATTTCAGCATGCGCGGTATGGGTATTTCTGCGTAATTAATTATTCCTGTGGGAAAATGAGGCAAAAGGTTCAGGAAGGCACATGGGACGACTTCCCTGCTCCCTGATTCGATGCCGGGCAGCTTCGGCATGTTTTCCATGTTTTGCCCGTAATATCGCAATAAGTGGAAATCAATGCAGCAGAATGTAATAAGTGGACAAAAGCAAGGGCGATTGTCCATGTTTTGGCTTTAATATCATAATAAGTGGAAAATTTGTCCGTCTATAGAGTCCAATATGATGGACAACTTTCCACTTATTGCACTGTTGAACTAAACCGCTTCGCGGTAGATTTTCCGAGCAGGGTGCAAGCCCCTGCTTTTTTTTGTTGCAGATTCGGTGGTCAGATCCTTTTGTATGGGCAGAATGTCCTGCCATGAACCATACACAAAGGAGGAAAGCCATGAACGAGTTGCGACAAAAGATGATCGAGGACATGCAGCTGCACGGATACGCCCCTCGCACCCAGCAGAGTTATCTCGGTGCGGTCCGGGGGATTGCCAAGCATTATCAATGCTCCCCCGATCAACTCACTGAAGCCGATATTCGGAAGTTTTTTCTGCATCTCATCAATGACCGTAAATCGTCAGAAAGCACGGTTAAGATCTATCTGAGCGGCATCAAGTTTTTCTACCAGACAACCCTTGGTCGTAAGTGGCGATTTTTCAGTTTTGCCATGCCGGCCAAAAGCAAAAAACTGCCGACGGTTCTGTCCCGGGATGAGGTAGGGACGATTCTTGGATTGATAAGAAATGCCGGCATTAAAGTCCTGCTCACCGTTACTTATGTCTGTGGTCTACGCCTGAACGAAGCGGTCTCCCTTACGGTGGACGATATCGACGGAAAGCGTATGCAGCTCCGAGTGAACGGTAAAGGCAACAAAGACCGCTTTGTCCCGATACCGGAAAAGACTCTGGAACTGCTGCGCAGTTACTGGCTGGTGCATCGTCCACAGCATTGGCTTTTTCCCGCCAAACAGCATACCGACAAGGCCGTAGGCCATTCCACGGTACAGAAGGCATTCAGGGCTGCCCTGCGGGAAAGCGGCATCCGCAAAAATGCCTCGGTGCACAGCCTTAGGCACAGTGGAGTTTATCCCCCCTTGCGGGGGACCACGCATCTGCTGGAAGACAAGGTGGATCTGCGTTTTATCCAGATGCTGCTCGGTCATAGCAGCCCCAAGACAACTGCCATCTACACCCATCTTACCCAACAAGGTGAACATATCCTTAAAGACGCCGTGAACCGACTGATGCCTGGCGTTCCTTAATTCATCAGGGAACACCCATGGCTGAGTTGGCCGATGTTTTTCGTCAATACGGCCGGCAATATCTGGAGACGTTCGGGGAAGCGGTACTGCCAAGCCATAGGCGCGCAATTGCCGATATCGCGGCCTGCCGGACCGAAGCGCTTGGCGGCTACCTGGTGCAGTGCGACTCCTGCGCCGCCCAGGACAAAGCCTACCGTTCCTGCAAGAACAGGGCATGCCCGAAATGTCATCGCAACGACACCCTGCACTGGCTGGATAAAAGAGCCGCGGAACTGCTGCCGGTTATGTATTTTCATGTGGTGTTTACCCTGCCTGAGCAACTGCGCAGGCTGGTTCGCGGGCACCAGAAGACACTCTATGCCGTTCTCATGAAAGCGGCGGCCGAGGCGCTCATGAAGATTGCCGCTGATCCCAAGTATGTCGGCGGAAAGATCGGCATCATGGCGTTGCTGCACACCTGGACCAGCGCCGGCATTTATCATCCGCATGTTCATTGTCTGGTGCCCGGCGGCGGGATTTCCCCTGACAAGTCATCCTGGATCTCTTCCCGGAAAAATTTTCTGGTGCCGGTCAAGGCCCTTTCGCCGATCTTCCGGGCCAAATTTCTGGAAATGGCTCAAGATGCCTTGCCCTGCCTGCAGATCCCTAGAGAGGTCTGGGAACACGACTGGGTGGTTTACGCCAAGCCCACGGTCCAGGGGACAGACAATGTGATGGAGTATATTGCCCGCTATGTTCACCGAATTTTCATTACCAACCATCGCCTTCTAAAAGTCGAGAACGGCGAGGCGACCTTTCGGTACAGGAAAACAACCAAGCGCAAGAAAAAATGGCGGCACTGCCAGGGCACCATGACCCTGCCGGTCATGGAATTCATGCGCCGCTTCCTGCAGCATGTCCTGCCCGCAGGGTTTCATAAGGTCCGCTATTACGGGCTTCTCCATCCAGTCAACCGGCCGTTGCTCCGCCGCGTCCAGCTCATCCTCGGACCTGCGGCAAAAAGCAAGGAAGTAAACCGGACAGAGGCGGGCCATGAGAAAGAGCCCTGTACCGCAAACTGCCGCTTCTGCAAAAAAGGGCGGATGGTGGTCATTGCCAGACTATTGCCGGTTATGAAAAGGCCGGAACTACCCGGATTGATTCCTGCGAGATCCCCGCCATGAGGGAAACAGGTTATCGTCAACTCTGAGGATTACATGACAAAACAGCGGCAAAAAACGGCCGCAATGTTCACAGAAAAGTGCGCCCATCTGCTTGAAAAACAAGAAAAATTACCGTTTGAAACGTCAACTGCCATGAAATATTCCACAGTAAATTCAGCAAATGCTCAAACCGGCAGCTATTCCTGCTTGTCACCTCTCGACAAAAGTGCTACTCCTTTTACTTGACAAGAGAAAATCCGAGTAAAAACTCCTATATAATGATGAGGTTCTGAGGCCGCTTCGGCGGTTCAGTTCAACAGGAGTTTTTACGTCGGCTGCGCGCCGTAAAAACTCTTATATCGTTAGGCAAACTCAACCTATATAATTGGTCGATGAAAACATGAAGGGAGAGGATTATAAAGGCAAGTCAGTTTCATTAATGGATGAGGTCTCAGAGCCTTCTTATGCTCAATGCTTAGAGTGGTTAAATGAACACCCAAAAGATGCACCTATTATATTCGACTACTGGGCAAGAGGTAATTACACTCGTCGATTGATTTTTAATAGAATTAGGGGTTGTACGCCCAAACCCCAGAAATTTCCGTCAATCATTTCCATCCACCATCGTATTCGTCCCAGTACAAACCGTTGGCCTCGTTTTTAACACTCATGTCATCGGCTACGCAGTTGCGCAGGTCGGCCATGCACCGAATTTCGTGTAACAGATCATCGATTTGCTCTTTCAAGTTTGCATCGTTGTTGTAGCGAATCACCAGCCTGTATTCTGTATCGTTGAGTTCGGTGCCTTCATAGGAGCGGGTGACCATGGCGTCGATGTCTTCGCGCACCCGTTTCTTGCCTCGGGTGAATTTACTCCCATTCTCGACATAGAACCAAAGAATCACGGCAACGGACAACATCGCCGGCGGGGATGGTCTCGATGTAGATGTTCTGGCTGTGTGCTCTGCGTACCTGACGGCTTTGCTGATGGTACTGCGGCTACATCCCACCGTTTTTTGAACGATGCTCCACGAGCTGCCGCTGGTGAGCAACCGGTTAATGGCAGCATACCGCGCTTGATCGGCCTGACGCCCCCGATACTTGCCAGCTGCCTTGGCCTTGTCGATACCTTGAGCCTGTCGCTGTCTGCGTTGTTCGTAATCACGCCGGGCGATGGCCGCCAGCATGTCCAGGAGCATGTCGTTGATTGCGCCGAACATGCGAGCATCGAATTCGTTTTGCTGAGAGGCCAGATGTTGCCAGGTGGTGGGGACATTCACCGCGACAATGCGCACCTCGCGTTCGCGAATTAGCCTTTTTAACGTTTCCCATTCGGCACCTGCCAGACGTGACAGGCGATCCACATCTTCGATCAACAATACATCATGCGGTCTACTGTCGGCGAGCAACCGGAACAGTTCGGGACGATCCAGGCGTGCACCGGACTCATTCTCTGCGTAGTAGTTGCAGATATTGACGCCTCGCTCACGTACAAACTGATCTAGGATACTGCGGGCACGTTGTGCATCCTGTTCATCGGTTGATGCACGCAGGTAAGCTCGGATAAAGAAGGGTATTGGTACATTTAGGGTCATTTTCTTGAACGCTAAAAATTTCTGACCCGCTTGTGCTCATGGAAAGTGACCCGTTGTTTGCGCAGGGGGTAGAAGATGAATCTGATAAGAGATTGAGGGCGGGG
>JAHILF010000163.1 GCA_018897105.1 Pseudomonadota bacterium | reverse complement strand
TTTAGTAACTACGCCAAGACTAATATAATCCGTGATGCGGGTGCCACTTGGAAGTTCTGCTACAGTGCGTGCCATATGCGGTCCTCCTGTTTGGGTTTGACAACAGGATACCACATAATTTAACTTAAGTGAACAGTATTGGGGCTAGATGCGATAAATTTTTAAAATCAAGAGAGGTCGAAAGCAAGATGGTCTTTGCTTGACTAATCTCACATGGAAAAGGTCCCGAGTGGGTGATTAAGTAAGAGTCAATATATCTCCCTAAATACTTGACTTAAAAAAACACAGCGTGCTGCAAAGCCCACCCACTAAAGGCATCCACAAACTAAACCAGAATGATCCTGCCCGCCTCCCCTTCCTGAACCGTACCGATTACGGCACAGGGCAGGGATGAGGCGGCTCTGATCTTTTTTTCCATGGCAGCTAGTTGCTCGGGAGAAGCGGCGATCAGTAAACCGCCCGATGTCTGCGGGTCATAGAGAATCATCTCCAGCGGATCAAGCTCGGCCAGATGATTGGTCACCCATTTCTGATAAAACTTTTTATTCTTATAGGCCCCTTCAGGGATGATGCCCATGGAGGCAAAGTCATGGGTTTGCTGCAGCAGCGGCACGGCAGCGGTGTCAACAGTGATGGAAACCTTTGAGGCGTGGGCCATCTCAAAGAGATGCCCGATGAGGCCGAATCCGGTAATGTCGGTGCAGCCATGCGCCCCCACCTCAGCCATGGCATCGCCGGCAACCCGGTTCAAGGTGATCATGCATTCCGTGATGACCTTTTCCAGTTCCTCGCCGGCCAGCCCTCCTTTGATTGCGGTGGAGAGAATTCCCGTACCCAGCGGTTTGGTGAGCAGGAGCTTATCCCCCGGTCGAGCCCCTGAATTCAGCATGACCCGGTCCGGGTGCACCACGCCGGTGACGGAAAGACCATATTTAAGCTCTTTGTCTTCAATACTGTGCCCCCCCACCAGCAGGGCGCCGGCCTCCTTGATCTTTTCCAGGCCACCCCGCAGAATATCCCTTAAAACGGACTTGTCCATCTCGCCCAGTGGAAACGCCACAATATTCATGGCAAGTAGCGGTTTGCCGCCCATGGCATAGACATCGCTTAAGGCGTTGGCTGCAGTAATCTGACCAAAACGGTACGGATCATCGACAATGGGCGTAAAAAAATCAACCGTCTGAATCAGGGCGCACTCGTCCGTTAGCCGGTATACCCCGGCGTCATCACAGCCTTCGGCGCCAACGATCAGATTAGGATCGGTGGGCAGATCAAGCCCGCACAGTATCTGGTCCAGGTCCCCTGGACTTATTTTGGCCGCTCAACCGGCGGCTTTGACCGTGCCTGTCAATTTTATTTTTTTTTCAGATGCCATTTTTGCCTGGATGAATTAATGATGATGCCTGAAATGTTTAAGGCACCAAAAATCGGTGACGCATTCTCTAAGGGATAACTTCTGTATTGAGTGGCCAAAGGCTCTTTTTCAACCGGCCATCGCTCTCAGCAGAATAAATATAATTAAATCAGACAGCCGCCTCTTTAACAATGATAAACTGCTTGGTGACTGGCTAATTTTGTGGTTAAAATTGATTCCTTATGAAAAAAACCGTCATTGATGTACAAAATATGAGTTTTTCCTTCGGCAGCCTTTCCGTTTTGGAAGATGTCACCTTCAGCATCAAGGAACGGGAGATGATCGGCGTGATCGGCCCCAATGGCGGCGGGAAAACTACCCTGTTGCGCCTCATGCTCGGACTTCTCAAACCTGACAAGGGTTCTATAACCGTTTTAGGCAACTCCCCGAAAAATTCCTCGCACCGTATCGGCTATGTCCCCCAGCAGCGGCTTTTTGATCCGCTTTTTCCTGTTTCCGTCCTTGATGTGGTCATGATGGGCCGGGTCGGCAAATCATGGGGGGGGCCATTCAGCAAGAATGACCGGGAGCTGGCGGCGCAAGCTCTCAGGGATGTTGATCTGTACCACCAGCACCAAACAGCCTTTGCCGATCTGTCCGGCGGTCAACGCCAACGCACCCTGATTGCCAGGGCATTGGCCTCATCGGCGGAGCTGCTTTTCTTTGATGAGCCCACAGCCAATGTGGACAGTTTTGCCGAACAGAATATTTATAACCTGCTCAGCAAATTAAACGAAAAACTGACTATTATCGTCGTTTCCCATGATGTGGGATTTGTTTCCAAATATGTCGGTTCCGTGGTCTGCGTCAACCGTCTGGTGCATATCCATCCAACCAGTGAAATTGACGGGAAAAATATACAGGATATTTACGGCGCCGATCTGGCCATGGTGCGCCATGACCACCGCTGTTCCGAAAAAGGGCATACATGGGTCAATTTCTAAGAGACTTGCAAACATATTCCTTTCTGCAATACGCCCTTATTGCAGGACTGCTGACCTCTATTTCCTGCGGCATCATCGGCTCCTATGTGACTGTGCGGCGCATAACCTATATTGCCGGCGCCATTGCCCACTGCACCCTTGGCGGCATGGGAGCAGCCCGCTTCCTGCAGAAGGAATATGCCTTTCCCGTAACCCCCTTGCAGGGAGCTGTGACCGCAGCCCTGCTTGCGGCCTGCATCATTGCCATGGTCAAGCACCACAGCAGCCAGCGGGAAGATACGGTGCTGAGCGCCATCTGGTCCATCGGTATGGCGGTTGGTATTTTTTTTATCAGCAGGACAGGCGGGTACAACGAAGACCTGATGAGTTACCTGTTCGGCGATATTCTAATGGTCTCGCAAAGGGATCTTCTTCTCATCGGCATACTTGATCTGATCATTGTCGGAGTGGTTCTACTCTTTTACAACAAACTGATTTCCGTCTGTTTTGACGAAGAATTTGCCAGAATCAGCGGCATCAGGGTTGAGCTGTTCGATCTTCTTCTTCTGCTGATGATCGCCCTTACGGTGGTGTTGCTAGTGCAGGTGGTGGGTATTGTCATGGTGGTGGCCATGCTGACCCTGCCCGCCGCCGGGGCCGGTCTGCTGGTCAAACGCCTCTGGCATATGATGGTTACGGCGATACTTCTCTGTCTGGTGTGTACAACCGGTGGGCTGGCAATAAGCTATCAACTTGATTTTCCGGCAGGAGCCACCATCATTATCATGGCTGGCATGGTCTACTTCCTGGTCATTGCCTTAAAAAAGTGGGGGAAAGCGTAAAGAGGAAGATTGATCATTCCGGATCGGTAGGGGCGGTTCGCGAACCGCCCTACCTCAAAATTCCATCTCCTCTTTCTGATCCCTGGTCAACAGTGACATCACGGCCTGCTGGCAAGGTTTATCCTCGTAAAGCACCTTGTAGATCTGCTCGAGAATCGGCATATCCACCCCTTCCCGCCGGGAAAGCTTCCAGGCGGATCGGGTTGTCTGCACCCCTTCAGCCACCATTTCCATCTCAGCAAGAATGGCCTGCAGCTTTTTCCCCTGGCCCAATTTGAGCCCCACCGTTCTGTTGCGGCTTAAATCTCCTGTGCAAGTGAGAACAAGATCTCCCATACCGCCCAGTCCGGAAAATGTCAGAGGATTTGCCCCCATCTTCACCCCGAGGCGGGTTATTTCGGCGAGCCCCCTGGTGATCAGAGCAGCCCTGGTATTGGTGCCGTAACCCAACCCGTCACTGATACCCGCGGCAATGGCCACGATGTTTTTCAGTGCCGCTCCGAGTTCCTGGCCGATCAGATCGGTGCTGGCATAGACCCTGAACCTCTCAGTGAAAAAGATATCCTGAATCTGTGCCGCCACCTCCTTTTTCCTGGCCGCCACCGTAACGGCGGTGGGAATACCGGCTGCCACCTCCTTGGCAAAGGACGGCCCGGTGAGAACGCCGATCTCGGCGGTTATGCCGCTTCTTCGGAGTTCGTCTTCCATTACCTGGCTCATGGTCATCAGACTGTCGTTTTCTATACCTTTGGTGGCGGAAACCACGATGCATTCTTTGCCCAGAAAAGGGACAAGCTGGCGGAAAACAGAGCGAAAGACATGGGAAGGAACCACCATGAGGATAATCTTTTTTCCGCTGATTACCTCTTTAAGGGTCGAAGAGGCTTGTACCTTTTCATTTAAGGGAAAGCCGGGAAGATATTTTTTATTTTCCCGCTCCCGGTTGATGGCATCGACCCGCTCCGGCCGATGGGCCCATAACTGGACCCTGTGACCCTTATCGCTCAGCAGCTTTGCCAGGGCGGTTCCCCAGCTTCCCGCCCCGATCACCGCTATGAATTGTTCGTGCAGTAAGCTCATTAACTCTCTTCTTCCGTTTCCTCTTCATCATCATCATCTTCTTCATCCACTGCGTCGGAGGCAGGGACCATATCCATGGCCACCACCTTTTCACCCGGTTCCAGATTAAACAGGGTAACACCTTGGGTGGCTCGGCCGATAACCCTGACTGCACTCATATCCATCCTGATGATTTTGCCCTGATCGGTGATGAGCATGATCTCATCTTCCTTGGTAATCTGGCAGGCGCCGATGATGTTGCCGTTTCGTTCACTGGGCTTGATGGCATATACACCCTTGCCGCCTCTTTTTATCAGTCTGTACTCTTCCACCGGACTTCTCTTACCAAAGCCGTTTTCCGTTACCACCAGAATGGAATCATCGTTGTCAATGACCACTGCGGCCACCACATGGTCATTTTTGGCTAGCTTGATACCGCGCACCCCGGTGGCTGTTCGGCCCATGCTCCGTACGTCATCTTCATTAAAACGAATAGCCATGCCCTTGTGGGAAACCAGGAGAATTTGACTTGTGCCGTTGGTAATGGCCACGCTGATAATTTCATCGTCTTCCCTGATGGTGAGCGCTATTTTTCCTTTGCGCATCGGTCTGGCGAATTCGGAAATAACCGTTTTCTTCACTACACCCTTTTTGGTGACCATCAGAATATAGCATTCTCTATCGGTGCAATCAAAGCTCGTAACCGGCAGAATGGCAGCCACCTGTTCATTTTCGGACAATTCAAGAAGATTGACGATGGCCTTGCCTCTGGCAATACGGCTGGCCAGGGGAATTTCATAAACCTTGCGCCAGAAGACCTTGCCATGGTTGGTGAAAAAGAGGAAGGTGTCATGGGTTGAGGCAAGATAGAGATTGTTGACAAAATCCTCCTCAACCGCGGTGATACCCTTGATGCCCTTGCCGCCTCGCCTCTGGGAACGGTACAGATCAACGGAATTTCTCTTGATATAGCCGCCATGGGTGACGGTTACCACCATGTCTTCCGTCTGGATCATGTCTTCCGGCAGAATCTCATCCGGGGCGTCAATGATCTCTGTCCGCCGTTCATCTCCATAGAGTTGTTTGATTTCCAGAGACTCATCCCGGATAATCTTCATGACAAGGGTTTCATCGGTTAAAATTTGTTTATACACTGCTATTTTTTCCAACAGTTCGTTAAGTTCGCTGATAATTTTTTCCCGTTCCAGCCCTGTCAGTTTCTGCAGCCGCATATCAAGGATGGACTGGGCCTGTATCTCGGAGAGATTAAACCTCTCCATGAGTCCCAGGCGGGCTTCCGATGGATTTGCCGATGCCCGGATAAGGGCCACGACCTCATCCATATTGTTGATGGCTACTTTCAGTCCTTCCAGAACATGAGCCCTGGCCTCGGCTTTTTTCAGATCAAAATCCGTACGCCGGTAAACCACAGTTTTTCTGTGCTGGATAAAGTGCTCCAGCATCTGTTTGAGGTTAAGAACTTCCGGCCGGGAATTGACAATACTCAAGAATATGATGCCGAAGCTCTTCTGCAGCGGGGTCATCTTGTAGAGCTGATTGAGCACCACATCGGCAAACTCATCTTTTTTCAACTCAAGAACTATGCGCATGCCGTGGCGATCTGACTCATCACGTATCTCGCCTATTGATTCAATCTTTTTTTCCTTGATCAGCAAGGCAATTTTTTCCACAAGTTTTGCCTTGTTCTGCTGATAGGGAATTTCATCAATAATAATGGATTCGCGATTTATCTTTTTGCTTTTTTCTATATGGCTTCTCGCCCGCATTAAAACAGAGCCGCGTCCGGTTTCATAGGCCTCCCGTATGCCGGCCCTACCGCAGATAAAACCG
This sequence comes from Pseudomonadota bacterium, assembly GCA_018897105.1. Taxonomy (GTDB): domain Bacteria; phylum Desulfobacterota; class Desulfobulbia; order Desulfobulbales; family SURF-16; genus SURF-16. The sequence continues at coordinate 26,883 of JAHILF010000163.1, read as the reverse complement.
CCGGTGGGAAAATCCGGCCCGGTAATATGCTCCATCAGGCCATTCACCGCAATATGCGGGTCATCTATCATGGCAATGATTCCATCCATAATCTCAATGAGATTATGGGGCGGGATATTGGTCGCCATGCCGACAGCTATACCGGAAGAGCCATTTGTCAGCAGATTGGGTATTTTGGTCGGAAAGACTACCGGTTCAGCCAAGGAGTTATCGTAATTCGGGACAAAATCAACCGTATCCTTTTCCAGATCAGCAATTATTTCCTGATCCAGCTTGGTCATCCTGGCCTCGGTATAACGCATGGCCGCCGGGGAATCACCATCAACGGAACCAAAGTTTCCCTGGCCGTCCACCAGGGGATAACGCATGGAAAAATCCTGGGCCATCCTGACAATGGTATCATAGGCGGCCGTATCACCATGGGGGTGATATTTACCAATGATATCACCGACGATTCTGGCGGATTTCAGATAGGGGCGGTTATGATAATTGCTCAGTTCCCGCATGGCAAAAAGAGAGCGGCGATGAACCGGTTTGAGTCCGTCCCGCACATCAGGCAGAGCCCTGCCTATGATGACGCTCATGGCATAATCGAGATAGGATTTTTTCAGCTCTTTTTCTATGGAAATGGTCGGTGATAATACTTGCTCGTTTTCAGTCATAAATATCGCTTTACAAAAATATTAGTATTGAAGCTCCAAGTGTTTCCCTTACCCATTGATACAAATTGCACACTTCAAGCGCAAAAAATCTTTTTTATTTAATATTGGCAGAAAAGGCGATGACACTTGCCTGATATAAAAGCGCTTCTTTGACGAATAAGCTTATACCCGGCGAGGTCTGTTGAAATTGCCTGAAAAACATCAAATATCAAGTTCAGTTACTTCCAATGCGTGAGTATTGATAAAATCCCTGCGTGGCTCGACCTTATCACCCATGAGGGTGGTGAAAATGTCATCCGCCTTTTCGGCATCATCAATTTTTACCTGCAGCAGAACCCTGTTTTGCGGGTTCATTGTGGTATCCCATAGCTGAATCGGATTCATTTCTCCAAGACCTTTATAGCGCTGCAAAGTACTTCCCTTAAAGGACTCGACTTTCACTTTTTCCAGAAGCTCGATCCAGTTTTTCACCGGGATATCTTTTTCGCCTGTTGTCAGGGTAAAGCTTGCGGTAACAAACTCCTTTATAGCGGGAAAAATATTCAGTGCCGAGCGGAATTCAGGTATCAATGGAATCTGTGGACCCACTGTAACAAAGATATGTGCTTTATCTTTAATAGCTGCATCAAATTCATAAGAGCTTGCCTTCCAGCGGCATGTGCGGATATTACCCAGGACAACAGGTTTATCCGTGAGGTCGTTTTTCAATTGCATGACAAAATCCTCATCAATAAACTGATCGGCTGAATGGACATCATGATCTAGCAGAAAATAAACCATTTCCTCCCATACATTGATACGCTGCAGATAATCGATCAACTTTCGGTAATAGGAGAGATTTTTCAAAATAGTGATGAGTTCATTTTCCTCTAAAACCCTCTCATCATTGACCCTGATCTTCATCAGCGAACTGGCCTGCTGAAAAAGATAATTGTTCAGATCATCTTCACCGCCGAAGAACATCTCCTTCTTTCCTTTGCCAATTCGGTAAAGTGGAGGCTGGGCAATATAAACAAAGCCTTCTTCCACCAGAGACGGCATCTGCCGGTAAAAAAAGGTAAGCAGAAGGGTGCGGATATGGGCACCGTCAACATCGGCATCCGTCATGATGATGACCTTGTGGTAACGAAGTTTATCTTTCTCAAAATCATCGCTGCCAACTCCAGTTCCCAGGGCGGAAATGATCTGCTTGATTTCCTCGCTGGCCAGTATTTTGTCAAAACGAGCCTTTTCCACATTCATGATCTTACCGCGCAAAGGAAGAATGGCCTGAAAAGCCCTGTCTCTTCCCTGTTTGGCGCTGCCGCCTGCCGAATCACCCTCAACCAGGAAAATCTCCCTTTCCGCTGGAATTTTGCTCTGGCACTCGGCAAGTTTTCCAGCCATGAGCAGATCAATGCCGGAGCTCTTTTTACGGGTCAACTCCTTGGCTCTTCTGGCTGCTTCCCTTGCTCTTGCCGCATCCACCGCTTTGGCAAGGATCTTCCTAGCCTCCTGCGGGTTTTTCTCCAGATAAATGGTCAGCTTTTCATTGCAAATGGATTCGACAATCGATTTCACTTCGCTGTTGCCCAGCTTTGTTTTGGTCTGACCTTCAAACTGAGGGTTGGGCACCCGCACGGAAACGACACAGGTCAAACCTTCCCTGACGTCGTCTCCACCCATCTTTTCCCGCAGATTTTTCGGGACAATATCATCGCTGGCATAACGGTTGATGCATTTAGTCAAGGCACCTCTGAAACCGGTGACATGGGTGCCCCCTTCCTTGGTGGGAATATTATTGACAAAAGCAAAAAGTCTTTCGGAATAACCATCATAATACTGGAAGGCTATCTCAACCTGAACATTGTCCTTTTCCCCGGTAAAAAAGATAGGATGTTCATTGATCACTGTTCTTTTACGGTTGAGATATTCCACATAAGAGACAATACCTCCCTTATAATGAAATTCATCTTCTGCTCCGCTTCTGTCATCTTTTAATAATATTTTTACATCCTTATTCAAAAAGGCCAGTTCCCTGAGCCTGGCTTGGATGATCTCGTATTGAAATTCCAGTGTTTCCGTAAAAATTTCCGGATCAGGCATAAAGATTATGGTGGTTCCTGTTTGATTCGTGTCGCCGACTATGTTTACCTCATCCGTCTTGATGCCATGACTGTAGGACTGCTCATAAATTTTGCCGTTTCTTTTTATTTCAGCCCTGGCCCAGATACTCAGGGCATTGACAACGGAAACGCCTACACCATGGAGTCCGCCGGAAACCTTGTAGGTTGAGTGATCAAATTTACCGCCTGCATGCAGGGTGCAGAGAACAAGCTCCAGCGCAGAGACCTTCTCCGTGGGATGCATTTCCACCGGTATTCCCCGGCCGTTATCCTCTACTGAAACAGAGCCGTTTTTAAGCAGAATTACCTTGATACGGGTGCAGTATCCTGCCAGAGCTTCATCAATGCTGTTATCCACAACCTCATATACCAGATGATGAAGACCCCCTTCTCCGGTATTGCCTATATACATGGACGGTCTTTTTCTGACGCCTTCAAGACCGGAAAGAACCTTTATCTGTTCAGCACCATAGTCGCCGTTTTGTTCTGTCAAAATTTTATTCCTCAAAATAAATAGTTGCGTGCAATCTGTTGAAATAAAAAAAAATTTTCACCGGATACATGCTTTTAAACTGGTTGATTAAACTTTTTACTTCGGTTTATCCGGAGTTTTTAAAGAATTAACCACATGGGGAGGTATAAATAATCAAATTTCCATGGGCATGATAATGCTGATAAAATTCGGCTCATTTTCAGAGTAGACAAGACATGGTCTGTCTTTACCCTCAATAAAAAGTTTGACGTTTTCACATGTCATAACCTGTAGGGTATCAATGAAGTATTTGCCGTTAAATCCAAGTTTTATTGAATCTCCCGCGTACTTGACCGGATGAACTTCCTGGGCACTTCCTAAATCCATACTCTGGGAACTCAATGTCATTTCATTATCTTCAATGTGGCATTTGACAACATTGAATCTGTCTTCGGTAAAAAGATTCATGCGCCGCATGGCGTTCAGCAGAACGAGTCTATTGATTTCTATGAATTTTTCTTTGTTGATTATCTGCAGAAGATTTCTGAAATCAGGAAAATCACCGTTCATGAGACGGATGATAAGAATAGCGTGATCGCCCTTGATAACTACCTGTTTTTCTTCAAATCCAATAAAAAGGGTTTCGTGGTGTTCACAGAATTTTTTAATTTCCTGCACCCCTTTTCTGGGGATAATGGTGGCTTTATCAAGATTAAACAGGGAAATATCACCTTTCACCTCTTTTTCCATCAAAGAGAGGCGGTGACCGTCAGACGATACCATACGAAGGTATCTTTTATCTTCCTTTATTTCTTTTTCTACCAGGATTCCTGTCAGGGTAAAATTACTTTCCGTGTCCACAGCGACGGAAAAAATCGTTTTTTCAATCAGATCTTTTATATTATCGGCATCGATTTCAATAAGGGATTCTTCTTTGTGCTCAGGAAAAGAGGGAAATTCATCACTCGCCATTCCTGCCAGATTGTAATCACTTGAATCCGCCTTTATTTTTACCCAGTTATTTTCTGTCTCCTCAAGATAAATATGCTCGGAGTTTGATTCCCTCACTATTTCAAAAAGTTTTTTTGAAGGCAGGGTGATGGATCCCTGGGAAAGGATCTCTGCCGGTATTGTTTGCCGAATGCCGACTTCCAGGTCTGTCCCAGTCAGTTCAAGCGAGTCGTTTGCACTGCGGAGAAGAATATTTGATAAAATGGCAATAGTGCCTGGTTTTCCTGTGACGTTCTGCATGGAGGAAAGAGCATATATAAAATCTTCTCTGGCGATATTGAGAATAAGAGACATGGTAAATCCTTTTTTGGTTTGTCTGACTGAGATGTTTTTAACGGGGGAAGTATAAAAATAAGATATATATTAAAATTAATTCTATTATTATTAAATCTGTTATAATGTTAGAAACTAACGTAAGGATATAATTTTACTAATAATTTAAATAAAAATTGAGTTGTGAAAAAAAGTGAAAAAAGTAAGGGAAAAAAGTTTTCAACATGTTATCAAAACAAAATAAACACCTTACCCAAAAAGTGTCTGTTAACATAATAATTTACTCTGAAAAACAAAATGTTACGTGACAAAACTATAGTTTAAAAACGAGAAAAATTCAATAGTAATAGTATGATCAACATATTTGTATTTATATATAAAAAAAACTAATAAAATTATACAGTTGATGAATTAATTAGTAGAGTGTCTTTTCCTATGAAAGCAATGCCCCGGATATACGAATTTATTGAACTGATTTCCAACACCATGGAGTCCTATACGACCAGTCTTTTTTTAGCTGATGACAGTGATGGAGAGGGGGTAATTCTTTATTATTATCATTCACTCAGCCGGAATATAAAAAAGGATTGTAAGGTGCTTAACGGCGAAGGTATTATTGGTTGGGTTTTTAGGGAACAGAAATCCGTTCTTGCCAGCTATTTTGATAAAAGAGATGCAACCACTCTAAAATTTTATGAAAAGGATGAAGATATAAAATCGCTGGTAGCCATCCCCTTGCCTGAAAATTTTGGGGTGCTTTGCGTTGACAGCAAAAAAAGCTATGTTTTTACCGAAGAAAAGGAAAAAATTTTGCGGCAGATGTCGCAGGTTTTGGTCTCAATGATCAATGCAGAAAAAGCGATCAATGAAAAAAATATATTAGAAAATCTTCTAACTTTATCGCTTAATACCAATGAAATAATTGTCAATACCAGCGAAAAAAATGAATTTGCCAAGGAATTTTTAGAGTTATTGGTTGAAAGAATTTATTTGGAACTGGTTGTTTTTGTGTGTGAAGAAAAAATTGTATTTTTCAACTATAATTTAAATAATAAAAATATTTATAAAGAGTTATCTTATGATTATTTTGATCAATACGGTTTGATGGGCTGGGTATTAAAAAATAAAAAAGAACTCTTTTTAGAAAAATTAAGCAGAAGCGAAAAATCCTTTATTGTTAATAAAGATGAACCTTTTGAAAATGTGACAAATTTTTTGTGTCTGCCGCTTATTTCCAAAAAAAATAAAAAGGCAGGTGCATTGGCTTTTGTAAAAAAAGCCAATGAAAAGTGGATTGCCAAAGAAAAAAAGACCATGACTCTTCTCAGCAACCTTTTCTTTAAGGAATATCTTAACAAAAAATGAGTATATTTCCCGCGTTGTTTTCAAAAAACATGGCAATGGATCTCGGCACCGCCAATACCCTTATCTTTTTAAAAGGGGCGGGTATCGTGCTGAATGAGCCTTCGGTGGTGGCTTATAATACCTATACAAAAGAAATTCTGGCTGTGGGAGCGGCGGCAAAAAAATATCTGGGAAGAACACCCCAGCATATCAGCGCCGTTCGACCATTGAAAGATGGTGTGATAGCCGATTTTGTCATCACCCAGGCCATGATACGAAGTTTTTTTCTGAAAATTCAGCGAATGAGCCGCTTCTTTAAGCCGTCAGTGGTTATCTGTGTACCCACCGGCATCACCCAGGTAGAAAAAAAGGCGGTTATTGAGGCAGCGGAAGAGGTGGGTTGCGGTAAGGTGTATCTTATTGAAGAGCCGATGGCAGCCGCCATCGGCTCCGGACTTGATGTTTTCCAGAATAAAGGAAGGATGATCATAGACATCGGAGGCGGCACATCGGAGGTTGCCGTCATCACCATGTCGTCTGTGGCCTATTGCGAATCATTGCGGGTGGCAGGAGACGAACTCAATGAAGCGATCATCCGTCATCTCTTTAACCAGCATAAGATTTATATTGGGGAAAACACCGCTGAAAAATGCAAGATAGCAGCCGGATCGGCCATTGATATCCCAACACTGGAACCTTATACCCTTATTGGCAAAAACGTCATCACCAGCACTCCGAAGGAGATTACCTTAACGCCGCAGGAAATAAGAATTGCCCTGCAGGAGCCGGTAAATGCCATCGTCGATTCAGTGCGAAGAGCCCTGGACAAAACTCCCACCGAACTGGTGACGGATATTTATGAAGATGGTATCTATATGGCCGGAGGCGGTTCACTGTTGCGCGGCTTAAATACCCTTATAGAAGAGACAACCAAAATACCCTGTCACCTGACCAAGGATCCGCTGCTGGCTATTGCCATGGGAAGCGGTATTGCCCTGGAGAACCTGAAGGATTACAAAAAGGTTTTTATCAATTGATGGATGATGGTTCTTTTGCTACCGGCTTATATGAAAATTTAGATCCGCTTATCAACGATGCCATCATGGGCAAGCTTTTTCCCGGTGCGGCTGTTGGTGTATCAATAAACTGCGGCCCACAGAAAAAGTCTTTTTCAGCCGTCTGGGGCCATTCCTCTCTTTTTCCCAGGCAAAAAATACTGCGTAAAGAGAACCTGTTTGACCTTGCCTCATTAACCAAACCTTTTGCCACAACCCTGGCTCTCATCTGTCTGGTACAGGAAAAGAAGATAGAGCTGGATGAGCCCTTGCCTTCGCTTCTGCAACGGAACGTGCCGCCGGATAAAAAAAATATTACCCTGCGCCATCTGCTCAATCACTGTTCCGGCCTGGCCGATCACCATCCTTTTTATCAACAACTCGTTGCTGTTGACGAACAGGAGAGAAAAAATACTCTTCTTAACCTCATTTTGGCGGATGAACTCATTTGGCCGGTGGGCAGCAAAGCCCTGTACAGCGATTTAGGCTTTATTCTGCTGGGAATGATCGTTGAGATTCAGTCAGGCTTACCGCTAGACATCTTTGTCAGGGAAAAGGTAATGACCCCTCTGGGGCTGGCGGACACGATGGTCTTTAATCCCCGGCAAAAAGATAAAAAGGATTTTGCCGCCACGGAAAACTGTCCGTGGCGGGGTAAGGTGCTGACAGGGGAGGTGCATGATGATAACACCTATGCGGTGGGAGGGGTATCGGGGCAGGCAGGTCTTTTCGGGGCCATTGACAGTGTACTCTTTCTGGCATCCTTTCTTCTTGAGGTCTGGCAGGACCAAGCCGCGCATCCCCATTTCTCGGGCGAACTGCTCAAAGAATTTTTCAAGCGGCAGGATATGGTCAAGGGAAGCACCTGGGCTCTGGGCTTTGATACCCCTTCACCGATCGGTTCATCTGCCGGCAGCTTTATCAGCAAAGACAGTGTCGGCCATCTGGGCTTCACCGGTACCTCTTTCTGGATCGACCCGCAGCGGCAACTGGTGATGGTGCTGCTGACCAACCGGGTACACCCTTCCCGGGAGAACAATCTGATCAGACTGTTCAGGCCCGTGTTTCATGACCGGGTGATTGAATCTCTTTAATCCTCTTCCTTTTTTCCGGAAACATCCGTAAAATTTCATCCCGGTCAGCCGCAATCACCCCCCGTTCAGTGATAAGAGCGGTCACGAGCCTGGCCGGCGTGACGTCAAAGCCGAAATTGAGCGATCTGGTATGTTCCGGCGGCACCAGAACCGTTTCAAGCTTTTTGTCCCGGGTCAGGCCGGTGACGTAATTCACCTCATCGCCGGAGCGTTCTTCAATGGGGATCTGGCGGAGGCCGTCTTCAATCTCCCAGTCAAAGGTGGAGGATGGCAGGGCCACGTAAAAGGGGATGTTGTTATCATGGGCGGCAAGGGCCTTGAGATAGGTGCCGATTTTGTTGGCAACATCACCGGTATATGTGGTTCGGTCCGTGCCGACAATGACCAGGTCCACCATGCCATGCTGCATGAGATGGCCGCCGGTGTTGTCGGCGATCAGGGTATGGGGAACCCCTTCCTCCTTCAGTTCCCAGGCTGTCAGTCGGGCGCCCTGCAGCCACGGCCTTGTCTCGTCCACATACACATGAACCTTGATGCCGGCATGATGGGCCGCATAAACCGGCGCTGTGGCTGAACCGTAATCGACAAAGGCCAGCCAGCCGGCATTGCAGTGGGTGAGAATATTGACTGGCTTTCCTCCTTTTTTTTTGCTGATGGCGGCAATAAGTTTCAGCCCGTGTTCCCCTATTTTTTGACAAAAGGAGGCATCCTCATCGGCGATCTCGCAGGCCACCTGAAAGGATTTTTTGATGCGGCCTTCCCTGTCTTTTTCCGGGCTGATTTGCGCGAGCTGCCTTTCCACCGCCCAGGCGAGATTTTTGGCCGTGGGTCGGGTGGCAACCAGCCTTTGCGCGGCCTCCTTGAAATAGGAGTCAGCCTCTCCCTGGGGAGCGGCGAGGGCGGCGCAATACATGGCAAAGCCTGCGGTTGCCCCGATCAGGCCGGCGCCCCGGACATGCATATCCCGGATGGCCAGGCAGAAATCGTCCAAAGTGCGCAGCTCTTCGATGATAAAGCGGTGGGGAAGAAGGCGTTGATCAATTATCTTGATGATGGTGTTATCTTCGGCATCGGGCCATATGGAACGGTAGTGAGAGTTTTTTACCTGCATGTTATGTCTGCTATCTCTTAAAAAAAGGTGCAATATTTAAAAGGATTTTTATACATTTTAAAGAAATCTGCTGAGCAGAAAATAGGTAGCAAGACCCACACCTATGGATCCGTAAATGATCAGTCAAGGGGTGCAGGTGCTGCTTTTTTTTATTTTCATTATGAAAAATATGGCAGCCGCAATGGCTATAATAGCATATAAAACGGATTTCATTGTTATTCTTATCCTTTTACCTCGGGGAAGTAAAAATATGTCTGGTAAAGATAATAATTAACATGTTGCCCTGATGAATTCAATGTTTAGAAAAATATCAGAGAATGTGATGCACTCTTTTGAGGCCCTGGCAGATCTCTGCTTTCCCCCCAGCTGTTTGGGCTGCGGTATATCACTGCAGCAATCCTCCGTCCTTTTCTGTGACAGCTGTCTTGTGAAAATAAAATTTATCAGCGAACCTTATTGCCCTTGCTGCGGTATCCTGTTTTCATCCGGGGAAAATCATCTCTGCGCACTCTGTCTGAAAAAAAGCTGGAATTTCACCAAGGCTCGTTCGGTGTTTGTGTATAATGACACAGCGGCAAAAGCTATTCTGGGACTCAAATTCGGCGGTAGAAAGGCGGCGCTTAAGACATTTAGGAAGTTCAAAGAGCAATGCAGTCCATGCCGTGATCTGGTAATTCCTGACTCTATTATCCCTGTTCCCCTGCACAGCAATCGGTTGCGCCAGCGCGGTTTTAATCAGTCCCTGCTTCTTGCCAGGGCCTTTTATCCGGAGGAGAAAGAAAAAATAAAGAAAACTGCATTAAAACGCCGGCGTGATACCATTTCCCAGACAGGACTGGATGGCTCATCGCGGCGTAAGAATATGCGCGATGCCTTTCTGGTGCAAAAGGAGGCGGATGTTTACGGGAAAAAGATCGTGCTGGTGGATGATGTGTTCACCACCGGCACCACGGTAAATGAATGCGCCCGGGCCTTGAAACAGGCAGGGGCAGCCCAGGTGGATGTTCTCACCCTGGCCAGGGTGGCGAAAAACTGGTAACTGACCCTGTCGCCAAGGGGTGGCTACAAACCATTGAGATTTGCCGCATATTGCCGGACGCCTGCGGCGATATAGCGGGCGATGGCTTCAAGATACCGATCATCCTGCAGGCGGCGGACTTCATCCTTATTACTTAAAAAGGCGATTTCTGTGAGAATGGCCGGCATCTGGGCACCGATCAGGACGATAAAGGGGGCCTTTTTCACCCCGAGGTTTTTGACGGCATATTTGCCGTTTAAGCCATTGACCAGTTCACCCTGGACACTGCCGGCCAGACGGGCTGATTCCTCAATCTTGCTGTTTTGCATCAGATCCTGCAGGATCTTCTGCAGATCACTGATCTGGCTCGCGGAGGCGGCATTTTCCCGAGCCGCTGCCTGCATCTCTTCCCGGCTGGTGGCCAGACTGAGAAAATAGGTCTCCACCCCATTGGCATGGATGTTGGGGGCGGAATTAGCGTGAATTGACACAAAGAGGTCCGCCTCCTTGGTGTTGGCAATGGCGGTTCGTTCTTCCAGCGGAATGAAGACATCGCGATCCCTCGTCAGCAGCACTTTGAAGGCCGTCTCCTTTTCCAGGATGGCCGCCACTTTTTTTGCCACCTTGAGGACAACATCCTTTTCCTGCAGGCCGCTTATGCCGAGCGCTCCAGGGTCCTTTCCTCCGTGTCCCGGGTCGATGACGATGGTTTTCACCCCCAAACCGAACTGCTCAGCCAGGGTGGGCAGTTTTTGCGGGGTTTGCGGCTTCGGCTTGGTGCCGGTAACGTCAATGACCACCCGAAAGGGGTCTTCCAGGGTGAAAATCTTGTAGTCTTGTACTGATTCGGTATCAAGCACCACCCGCACCGTGGTTTTGTCAAACTGGGCGCCCCGCAGCTGTCTAAGCAGGCCGTCTTGTATCGGGATGGCATTCTGAAAAGTCGGGGCGATGCGGCTGTTAAATAGGTCGACATAGAGCCGTCGGGGCAGATCACCGTCAGCCTTGAGAAAGGCCTCTTTGAACTGCACGGGATAAGAGGGTTCAATGACCACCCGTGTATAGTTTTTGGTTGACCAGAAGCGGATGGGCTGGCTGAGGTAGGCCATGGGTTGGTCCGGTGATTGCTCCTCTTTTTTTGCGCTGATCACCGCCGGTTGGCTGGGCGGCTCGTGACCGTTTTTCATCCGGCGCAGCATGAGTGCCGCTGATTGCGCCATGTCGCCATCCGGGTAAACGGCAATGATCCGGGCAAATATTGTTTCGGCTTTTTTACCGTTACTCTTCTTTTCCAGGCAGATAGTGCCCAGGTTAAGCAGGGCATCATCTGCCAGATTGTCTTTTGGGAAAATCAAAGCAAGGTCTTCATAGTAGCCGGCTGCTTCGGTGAGGTCGCGGGGATCATGAAAACGGCTGTACATATCCTCATACATTGTGCCAAGCATGAAAAGGGCAAACGGTGCCTTGGTATGGCCGGGATCACGGTGATACTCCATCCTTAGTGATTTTACGCAGCGCAGCCAGCGGTCGCGGCTTCTCTCGCCTTGGTTAAAGGTGAGGTTGTTATACTGGTATGTTGCCAGGTCAATACGTTTGCCGATAAGGTCCGGCACCCGTGATTCCGCCCAGGCCTTACCGGGATTAGAAGGAATGATAAGCAGAAAAATGATGATTGAAAAAAAAATAAAGAGGTTACGTTGCATTTTTCAGCTCATAGAGCATATGAAGAGCTTCAATGGGGGTTAAGCGGTCTGGATCGATATTTTTGATCTTATTTCTGAGGGGGTCATCTTCTGCGGCAAAGAGATTGAGCTGGCTCGGGTGCTTTGCCTTGGCTTTTTTGCCCGGGGCGATCCTTGGCCTGCCGTCGCTGTTGAGTTCACCTTTTTCGATATTGTGCAGCAGTTCATGGGCTCGCTCCACCACGCGCCTTGGCACCCCGGCCAGGGCCGCCACCTGGATGCCGTAGCTTTTGCTGGTCCCGCCCGGCAGCAGTTTGTGCAGAAAGATGATGCTGTCGTCCCACTCCCGCACGGCGATATTGAAATTTTTTATCCGGTTATGGGTGAGGGCAAGCTCGGTCAACTCATGATAATGGGTGGCGAAAATGGTCTTCACCCCTTTGTTGTTTTTGTTCACCAGTTCCTCGGTCACGGCCCAGGCAATGGCCAGTCCGTCAAAGGTGCTGGTGCCACGGCCGATTTCATCAAGCACCACCAGGCTCTTTTCCGTGACGTTGTTGAGGATATTGGCGGTTTCATTCATTTCCACCATAAAGGTTGACTGACCCCGGCGCAGATCATCCATGGCGCCCACCCGGGTGAAGATCCGGTCAACAATGCCGATATGCGCCTGGGCAGCCGGCACAAAGCTGCCCATCTGGCACAGCAGGACAATCAGCGCCGTCTGCCGCAGCACGGTGGATTTGCCGGCCATATTGGGACCGGTGATGATCAGCACCTCCTGACCGGTCTGATCAAGATGGATGTCATTGGGGACAAAGCGGCCAGCCGGCAGGGATCGTTCGATCACCGGGTGCCGTCCTTCCTTGATGACAATTTGCTCACCGTCATCGACCTGGGGCCGGATATAATTGTAACGCCGTGCCGTTTCGGCCAGACTGGTGAAAAAATCCACCCGTGCGATGAAGGAGGCGGCCCTGATGATGCGTGAGCTGGCCGCGGCAACCTGTTCCCTGACCTGACCGAAAAGCTGATACTCCAGCTCGACTCTCTTTTCTTCCGCGCCGAGAACCTTGCTTTCAAACTCCTTCAGTTCCGGGGTGATGAAGCGTTCGGCGTTGACCAGGGTCTGTTTGCGGATAAAATCATTCGGCACGTTGGCAAGCTGGCCTTTGCTCACCTCGATGAAGTAGCCGAACACCTTGTTAAAGCCGATTTTCAGCTTGGCAATGCCGGTGCGTTGCCGCTCCTTTTCCTCAAGGGCCAGGATGTGTTTTTTACCGTCAGTCATGATGGAGACCAGCTCATCAAGTTCCTGGTGATAGCCCGGCGCAATAAGCTTGCCTTCCCGTAGTGTCACCGGGCAGTCTTCCCGGACAGCACGGTTGAGAAGGTCGTGAATATCTGTCAGCAGATCGAGACTGTGGCTCTCTTCACAGAGAATTCCCCTGGTCAGGGAGGCAAGGAGCTGCAACTCAGGCAGCAGGGCCAGGGACTTCTTCAGAGTGTTCAGATCCCGGCCATTGGCCGTGCCCAGCACCACCCGGCTGTTCAACCGTTCAAGGTCATAGACGCCGGACAGGATATCCCGCAATTTGGCCCGCAGTCCTTCGCCCTTGACCACGGAAAAACTGCCCGAGCCTGCCGCTACTACGGATAGAGGAGTGACACTCGGGACTTTTTCACCAACTAGAAAGGCCACCGTGTCGAGCCTGTTGTTTATTTCTTCAATATCGCGCAGGGGAAAGAGCAGGTTTTTTTTAAGCAGCCTTGCCCCCATGGGTGTACGGGTCATATCGATGGTGGCGAGCAGGGAGCCCTCCCGGTTGGCGCCGATGATGGTCTGAATAAGCTCAAGATTGCGCCGGGAAGAGTCGTCAATCAGCAGCACATTGTCCCGTTCCAGCAGGACAATGCGCTCTATATGGGAAAGATCCGTTTTCTGGGTTTCCCGGATGTAGTGCAGCAGGGCGCCTGCCGCGCAAATGCCTTCATCCAGATGTTCACAGCCGAATCCTGCGAGACTGGTGGTATGAAAGTGTTCAAGCAGGGTTTCTTTGGCATTCTCCCGATGAAAGATGGAAACAGGCCGGTTGGTCTGGCAGACGGGTAGCATCTGCTCAAGAATTTCTCTGACGGCATCGTTCTGCTGATCGGCAATAAGCAGTTCGGCCGGGGCCATGCGGTTCAGTTCATCAATTATTTCCGCTGATTCCCGGTATTCAGCCACCAGGAACTCGCCGGTGGAAAGATCAAGCAGGCTGACGCCCCATTTTTCCCGCAGGAAGACGGCGGCCACATAACGGTTTGATTTTTCGTCAAGTACCTGTTCTTCCGTCACCACGCCGGGACTGATAACCCGGACTACTTCCCGTTTGACCACCCCTTTTGCCTCTTTCGGATCTTCAACCTGTTCACAGATGGCCACCCGGAAACCGTTGTTGACCAGCTTGGCCAGGTAGGAAGAGGCGGCATGATAGGGAACGCCGCAGAGAGGGATTCTGTTGTGGGCGTCTTTGCCGCTGCGGCTGGTGAGGGTAATGCCCAGTACCCGGGAGGCGGTGACCGCGTCATCAAAGAACATTTCGTAAAAATCGCCCAGCCGGTAAAAAAGGATGGCATCCTGGTGCTGCTCCTTGATTTCAAGGTACTGTTGAAGCATGGGCGTTATTTTAAGTGCGTTATTCATGGTTGATGTCTTGCAGAAGTTTCAGGAAATCGGGCAGCAGCATGGCAAAGGTCTCGTCAATATGTTGGGGAATGGTGCGTATTTCACCAATCACGGTCATGAAGTTATGGTCTCCGTGCCAGCGGGGAATCACATGAAAATGAAGATGGTCGGCAAGGCCTGCGCCTGCCACTGAACCGATATTGAGGCCGATGTTAAAACCGTCCGGGTGCAGGTGTTTTTTTAAGATTTCCACACTGTGGCGGATATGCTCCATCAGGCTTGCCGCTTCAATCGGGGTGAGATCATTCAGCTCGCCCACATGGCGGGCCGGGGCAATGAGCAGATGGCCGTTGGCATAGGGAAAGCGGTTGAGCAGAATCACGGCATTTTGGTCGCGGCCCAGAATCAGCTCCTCTTTATCATGGGTCAGCTCCGGCTTCCGGTCAAAAATGCAGCCCGGTTCACGACCTTGCTTGCCCAGAATGTAATCCATCCGCCATGGGGTCCAGAGATTTTGCAATGATCACTCCCTCGCTAGAGCCGCGGCACTTCCAGGATTTGGCCGGTGATGGTCTCACCGGCCTCCAGGATGGCATAGGTGCCAGGTGCGCCGTAGCGGCCGGAACCCAGGAAGCTGCCTGGATTGATAAACAGGGTTTCGTGGAGACGATGGCAGACCGGTCGGTGGGTATGGCCGAAAACGATGCAGTCAACACCGTCGAACTCCCGCATCAGATGGTCTTCCATATGCTGGCGAAACCCCATGCCATGGATCAACCCGATATCAAATCCGGTGATGTGAATGATTTTTTTAACGGGCAGCATCTTGCGGCATGAACCGTGGCACATATTTCCATGTACGGCATGGACTTCCCTGCCCTTGAAGGCACGAAGCACACTTAAATCGGTTAGATCTCCGGCATGGAGAATAATGGGGACATCCGCGAAGCAGATGTCCACCAGTTGCCGGAAATGCTCGTCCGGTCTGATCAGGTGGGTGTCGGAAAGGATACCGATTCTGGTGATCATGGTTTGCCCTGCATGCTGCCGGAAATTAAAAAAAACCGTTCACAACCCTGCTGGCCTCTTGGAGGGTGATCCCTTGGACCATACAGCGTTTGTGGCGGCTCTGATGCCCGCTGATGATGCTGACGGAGGATTTAGCCACCCCGAAAAGCTTGGCAAGAAAAGCGATAACCGCCTTGTTGGCCTTGCCGTCCACCGGAGGAGCGGTGATGGCGAGTTTCAGCTCATCACCGTGCAGACCGCAGACACTATTTTTTGATGCCTTGGGCTGGATGTAAAGATCCAGCGAAACGGAATTGTCCGCAACCTCGCGGAGAAAGCTCATTTTAATTTTATGTCGTGAAAAAAATCTTCGTCTCGTACTCTTTCCGGCCCCGGCTCCTTTTCTTCTTCTTCATCAAGGGGGTCTTCCAGGGAAAAAAGCATATCCCCTTCAAGGTCAGGGATGGTGAGTCTCTCCCCGTCCTCCTCTTCATCAGGTTCGCCGGAGTCATTCTCCTGCAGAGCCGAAGCCATCCCTTCCATTTCTGCAGGGTGCGGGTCATCGGGAAAGTTTATCTTTTCATACATACCATCAACCTCAACCTCTGCCGCTTCGGCAACCGCTGGCTGCCCGTCATCCATGATATCAGACTGCAGCAGGGAAAGCGGGGTGTTTTCCGCCAGGGAAACATCCCGGTCCAGCCAGGTCAGATAGCTCTGCAGATAGGTGCGCAGCTCCTCTTTGACCTTGCTCTTGTTTTCCTGGAGCACTGCAATTTCCCGCGCAAGGGACTCTTTTTCATCGGTGCTTTGTTTGCGCAGCCGGTCAATTTCCTCTGTGCTTTGCTGCCGCAACCGGTCAATTTCCTCCTGTACGCGTACACGTCTGGCATTTGCCTCCTGCCGGCTTTTTTCCTGCATTTCATCGGAAATTCTCTGGGCCGAGATGATGGCATGCTGAAAGGTCTTTTCCTGGGAGTAGAATTCATTGATTTCCATCTCCAGTTTCTCAACCTTTTCTTTCAGCTCCTTTTTTTCAGCGTTGAGCAGGACAAAATTTTCCGCAATGCGCTCCAGAAAGGTGTCAACTTCTTCAATATCAAAGCCTCGGAAACGGACATGAAACTGTTTAGTCTGTATATCTTCAGCTGTCAGGGACATAGCAGGTACTCTCCTTCAATTTCGTAAATCATGATAAAGGCCGCAATCAACCAAATGATCGGGCAATACCATGCAGGGTGGGCACAACAAAACTCTGTAAAAAAAGAATGACAAGAATCAGGATCATTGGCGAAAAATCGATTCCCGCCCCGGATGCAAAAGGGATAACCCGCCGGATTCGGGATAGTACGGGTTCGGTGATGTCATAAAGAAAGCGGACGATGGGGTTAGAGGGATCCGGATTGACCCAGGAAATAATTGCCCGACCGACGATGACCCACATGTAAGCGCCCAGCACAAAGTTGATGAGGTTAGCCAGGGCGCTGATGAAATTTCCGATTACAAACATGATGTTCTCCTTTGTGAAAATGGAGTGTATTTATTATAGAGTGTACTTATTATAGAATGATTTTAGGGTGGAGACACGTCAAGAAAGTATTTTGTTGCAGATTTCCATAACAGCCAGGCTGGCCCTTGCTTTCGGCTGGCCAATGATAAAGGGTTTCTGTTTGCGCACTGCCATGGAAACAGCGCTGTCCTGCGGAATCGCCCCCTGATAGCAGGGTTTGACCCCAAGGAAATTCTCCAGCACGGTGCTCATGTTGACAAATACCTCATGCGCCTCTTTTTTGCTTTTCACATTGTTGATAATGAGGTGGAAATCTTTTTTATTATAACGGGTATTCATGATCTTGATCAAGGCATAGGCATCGGTCATGGCGGTGGGGTCAGGCGAGAGAATGGTGATGTTTTTACCCGCCCAGTTGTTGAACCACAGCACCGACTCCCCCACTCCTGCGGCAGTGTCCACCAGCACAAAATCAAAGTTGCCGATGATATGTTCAAGGCTGTCGATGAGAAATGCCTGCTCCTCGTGAGAGAGATTGGCCATTTCCGGCACACCTGAACTTGCCGGCAGTACAAAGAATCCCGGCATGATTTCCACCAGAATATCCAAGGGGTCTCTCCCCTCTTCCACGGTTTCCTGCAGGGTGTGCTTGACATTTAAACCGAGCATGACATCAACGTTGGCAAGACCCAGATCGCCGTCAATAAGCAGGACCTTACGGGATTTTGTCGAAAGGGCGGCGGCCAGGTTGATGGTAAAAGAGGTTTTGCCCACCCCGCCTTTGCCGCTGCTGATGCTGATGATCTGTGGTTTTTGCTTATTTTCCATCATATTACTCTTTGTTCCCTTTGTTCAGGAAGCTGAAAAGCTGAGCCCGTTCTTCTGCGGTTACCTGGCATGAGTCCTCATCCTGACTGGGGAAGGAGTAAAAAATATCGCCTGCTTCATGTTCCGCCTTCTGTAATTCAGTAAACGCCATTTCCATAAATTCTTCTGCTGCAGGCACGGCCCGGGCCAGACAGACTGCCAGCCCGATTTTCACCCTGGCCGTGATTTCTGCCGTAAGCAATTGCTGAATGGCGCCGGCCTGGCGCAATGCCCTGTTTCTGTTTTGTCCCGGAAGAAGCAGGGCCAGGGTGGTGTGGTCAAGATGGGCGAGGTGATGGTCGCCCTCCATGGCCATTTCTAAGGCTGCCGCAGCCTTGTTGAAAAAGCCCCTGTCTTCACCATTCCCGTCAATTCTGATCAGCAGCAGTGAACAGGGCAGCCTGCTTTTTTTTACCCGGGCCAGTTCGGCCTGGACCAAGTCTTTAAAAAACTCTGCCCCGGGCAGAGCGGCTGTTCTGTCCGGCAGGGCACTATGCCGCTCTCTCTCTGTTGCCGGGGAGGCTTCGGTACATAAGGCCTTTGTCAGTTCCCCCTTTCTTTTTGCTGAAAGGGTGCAGTCCATGACCAGAAGGGCCTGGGGGCCGCCGCCGGTCTCTTCGGCAATCGTGATCAGTTCCACAGGAAAGCGAGCGGCCTCTTCCTCAATGAGATGAAGAAAGTCGCAAAAAATATTAGCCTCCGGCTGTTTGTTAACTTTTACCACCGGTTTAGGACACCTTGCTGCCTGGGGTTACCGTGGAGGAAACAGCGGAAAGGCAGAGCGAACCCCGATCTTTGATAGCTAAAACCATACCATGGGAGGCGACTCCCATTAATTTGGTCGGTTTGAGATTGGCGACAATGATCACCTGCTTTCCAACCACCTGCTCAGGTTCATAAAATTCGGCGATACCGGCGACAATGGTTCTTTCCTCCGGTGCCATTACCGTGAGTTTCAGCAGCCGGTCTGATTTTTTGATTTTCTCGGCTGCCACCACCTCGGCCACCCGCAAATCAATTTTTTTAAAATCATCAAAGGAGATCAGGTTTTCGTCTTCAGGATTTTCTGTTGTGGTCATGTTCTTTTTTGTTTTCTCCCCGGTCTGGCCCGGTTCGCTTGGTTTTTTCTTTTTTCCGGTGTCCAGCCTCGGAAACAACGCCTCGGCCAGGGTGATGACACTTTGGGGCGCAAGCTGTCCCCAGACTGCCTGGGTGGTCAGATCGGCTTTGCCGGCTAGGCCCAGGGCCTGGCGCATTTTACTAGCAGTTGCCGGCATGACCGGTTCAATGGTCAGGGAAATAAGGCGCAGGGTTTCCAACAGATAATAAAAAACCGTGTCAAGCCTTTCCCTTTTGTCCGCGTCCTTGGCCAGATCCCAGGGGGCGTTTTCCACAATATACTTGTTGGCCCGGCTGATGACCTCCCAGACCGCGGCCAGGGCGCGGCTAAAGGCAAAGTTGTCCATTTCCAGGCGATAGGTGTCAAGCATGGCCATGGCGGCATCACGCAGATCCCGGTCGATTTCTGTCGGGGTTCCGGGAGCCGGCACCCGGCTGGCGGCGAACTTGGCCACCATGGTCAGCGAACGGCTGAAGAGGTTGCCCAGGTCATTGGCCAGGTCCGAGTTCTGGCGCATGAGCAGCGCATCGGCCGAATAACTTGAATCAAGGCCGAAGGACATTTCGCGCAGCAGAAAATAGCGCACCGTGTCCACGCCATATGCCTCAACCATTTCAGCGGGCCGAACAACATTGCCCAGGCTTTTGCTCATCTTGGTCTCGCCGATGTTCCAGTAGCCGTGGACGTGCAATTTCTTATAGGGGGGCAGGCCGATGGAGCGCAGCATGGTGGGCCAGTAGATGGCATGGGGTTTGAGAATGTCCTTGGCAATGATATGCTCGGCCACGGCCCAGTCGCGGGAAAAATTTCCGCCATTGGGATAGCCGATGCCGGTCAGATAGTTGATGAGGGCATCGAACCAGACATAGGTGACAAAGCGGTCATCAAAGGGCAGCGGTATGCCCCAGGTCAGTCGGCTGGTGGGCCTGGAGATGCACAGGTCTTCCAGCGGCTCCTTGAGAAAGGAGAGCACCTCGTTGCGATAGCGCTCGGGGGTGATGAACTCGGGATGATTGTTGATGTGATCAATGAGCCACTGTTGGTACTTGCTCATGCGAAAAAAATAGTTCTGCTCGGTGATCGCTTCCGGCGCCACTTGATGGTCCGGGCATTTGCCGTCAACCAGCTCCTTTTCGGTGAGAAAGCGTTCGCATCCCCGGCAGTAGAGGCCGGAATATTCGCTGAAGTAGATGTCGCCCTGGTCATATACCTGCTGCAGGATATCCTGCACGGTCTTGATGTGGACCGGGTCAGTGGTGCGGATGAAGTTGTCCGGTTTAATTTCCAGCAGCGGCCAGGTTTCCCGGAACATGTGGCTGATACGGTCGACATACTCCCGGGGAGAAATTCCGGCCCCCTGGGCTGCCTGCACGATCTTATCACCATGCTCATCCGTACCGGTCTGAAACATCACCTCATCACCGCAGAGTCTGCGGTAACGGCAGTAGGTGTCCGCGACAATGGTGGTAAAGGCGTGTCCCAGGTGAGGTTGGGCATTGACGTAAAAAATCGGGGTGGTGATATAGGTGTTCATTGTATCCATTATTCGGAGTTATTTTCTTTTTTCTCGGTTTTAGCCTGCGTTTTTTTGCGCGGCCGGCCGGGTTTAAGCGGGCGGGTATTTTTCGGGGTAACGATTTCCCACTCTTTGCGGGTCAGAACCCTTGGTATATCGGGGGAATCCGGGTCAATTACCGTTACCGTTTCCTCCAGCACGCTCTGCTGGATCACCTTGTAGTTCTTGCCCTCAATGGTCAGCTTTTTGCCGGGCCGGGGCATCTCTTTCTTGATGTCGCGATAGGTGGAATACTCGTAGGTAAGGCAGCAGAGAAGCCGATTGCAGATGCCCGAAATTTTTACAGGATTTAAGGGGAGATTCTGCTCCTTGGCCATCTTGATGGAGACAGGGGCGAAATTGTTGATATAGGAGGCGCAGCATAGTTCCAGTCCGCAACAGCCCAGTCCCCCGAGCATTTTGGTTTCGTGGCGCACGCCGATCTGCCGCATTTCCACCCTGGTCCGGAATTCCTGTACCAGGTCTTTGACCAGCTGGCGGAAGTCCACCCTGTTTTCAGCGGTGAAATAGAAGATGATCTTGCTGCCGTTGAAGTAGCGTTCCACCCGGATCAGTTTCATGGAGAGCTCTTGTTTTTCAATCTGTTTCTGGCAGAACAAAAAGGCTTCCTGCTCTCGTTCCATGAGCCGCTCGTATTTTTCTATTTCATCTTTGGTGCAGCGGCGCTGCACACTATAGGCGGTCTTGATGGGGTGCTCGGCTGCAGGATCCAGCAGCGGTCCCAGTCCGGTCACCTTGGCGGGTTCCGGACCGTGGTCGGTCTGGATCATCACCTCTTCGCCGATTTTAAGATTCGTTATCTGGGAAGAGGCGGAAAAAATTTGCTCGTTCTTCCGGTAGCGAATCTTATAAATCTTCTCCATCCTTTCCGGCTCTGCTGTCTGGTCCTGTTCCATAGAAAATTATTTTTTTTACGCTGAATTTTTTTACATGGTTACCCTTGGGCGCATATGCCAAACAATTAATATAACATCAAAGGAGCCCAAAGAAAAGGACTTCGCATACCAGGGTCCTGTTGCAGTTGTGCAGAAGCTGCCGGCGAGCCCGGTTGATGCGCTGCAGTTTGTCGATTAGTTCATCAGTGTCCCATCTCCGGCTGGCTGCCGGCAGCAGGGAGTGCAGATCGCTGTTGATTATCCTGTCGGTGAGACCTTTGTGGGCCAGCATGACGTCCCGGATCCAGATGGTGATGAGATCCAGCAGTTCTTCCAGGTTTTCCTTGGCGTCAGCCGCCTTTTCCGCCAGTTGAAAAACTGCCTGCACCGCGTCCGGCGTCCCCGGTGCCAGGGTGAGCAGGCTTTCAATAATCTCCCGGCGCAACGGCAAGAGCTCCTCCTGATACAGAAGGCGCGCCCGCCCCAGACTGCCCTCGCTAATGGCGGCAAGCGATGCGGCCGTTTTCTCTTCGATATGGTCATGGATCATCAGGGCCTGGCTGACCTGTTCATAAGGGAGTGGGTAGAAGGGAACAATCTGGCAGCGTGACAGAATGGTGGGCAGAATGTCCCCCGCCTCATCGCCGGTGAGGATGAAGACAGTGTCGGCCGGCGGTTCTTCCAGGGTTTTCAGCAGGCTGTTGATCACCTCTTTTCTGCGCATGGTAAGGTGGATGTCCTGGATGAGCACCACCCGGAAGCGGGCCTCAAACGGCGGATAATTCAATGTTTTTTTCAGCTCCCTGATCTGATCGATCTTCAGGGCGCTTGTTGTTCCCTGGGGCTCGATCTGCAGCAGGTCCGGGTGGTTGCCGGAATGATATTTCACGCAGGAGGAACAGCGGCCGCAGACATCACCGTTGACCGGAGCTAAGCAGTTGATCAGGGCGGCAAAGGCCAGGGCGCAAGTTTTTTTGCCCACCCCGGCCGGGCCCCGGAACAGATAGGCATGGGCTGTTTTCTGCCGGGCAAAAGAGCCGGTCAGAAACTGCTTTGCCTTGGGCTGGCCTATGATTGACTGAAATGATATAAGCATGGGGGGAGAGTACAATTGTAAACAGGCAAAAGGTTCCTGTTATATTACATCAAAGAGGCCAGGCTGTCTGACGTCCGGTTCCGCTGTTATTTTTTTCTTTTTTGTGGGCAAGGCTTCCTCTTCCTGTCTTTGCGCGGAGTGGCCGGACAGAAAGAGAAAACGCTCCAGGTTGCGCTGGTATTCGCTCCACTGGTAGTGGTCCTCAGGAACCTGGGCGCTCAGCCGTTCAACATAATTGATTTTGGCATCCAGATCGTCGAGGAAGTTGAGGACAAAGGCCTCGTGCAGCATGGGCAGGGTCGGGGCACCAAATTCATATCTGCCATGATGGCTGAGGATGAGATGTTTGATCTTCATGGCTATATCGGCCGGGAACTCTTTGATCCTGCTCATTTTTTCCTGCACCATCTCCACCCCGATCACCATGTGGCCCATGAGTCTGCCCTGGTCGGAGTAATCAAAGAGGCTGGAGGTGACGGAAAGTTCCTCCACTTTGCCCACATCGTGCAGGATGGCGCCGGCCATGAGCAGGGAGCGGCTGATGGAAGGATACAGCTCAGCTACCTTATCAGCCAGCCTTGCCACGTGCAGGGTGTGCTCCAGCAGCCCGCCCAAATAGGCATGGTGCATGCTTTTTGCCGCGGGCGCACGTTTGAATTTCTCCAGAAAATCCTGGTCATGGAAAAATTTGAGCAGCAGCTTTCTGATCAGGACATCATCAACACTGCGGGCAAAGCCCTCCAGTTCCTCGGCCATTTTTTCGATATTACCGGAGGTGGATGGAATAAACTGGGCCAGATCCACCTCGCCTTCGGCCACACGGCGTACTTCGCTGATAATGAGCTGCAGATTGCCCTTGTAGCTCTGGGTTCGGCCGGAAATTGCCATCGCCTGCCCAGGGGTGCACTCCTGTTCCCAGCGGTCGGCGTCATCCCAGATGCGGCCAGTCAGCTCCCCGGTTTTATCCATGATCTTCAGAGTCAGGAAGGGCTTGCCCGCCTTGGTTTCGGCCCGGATCATCTCTTTTAAGAGAAAGATCCCCTCCACCTGCTGGCCGTCCTGGATGGTATTGATGGTAACGGTGTTGTTCAAAACGCAAGGGTCTCCTGCCAGGCCTTCTTGAGATCAGCCATGTTTTCGGCCATGACGCGGCTGCCGTTAAGCCCGGTGGCGGTAAACATGGGTTCCGCAGTGACCGTGCCCACCCTGGCCCAGCCGGTGTCCGCCATGGTCTGTTCAAAGGCCGGAGCCTTGTCCGGGGCAACGGTTACCACAAAACGACTCTGGGATTCGGAGAAGAGCAGCACGTCATCCCGGTCGATTCCCTGGCCCGGCACCTGGCGCAGATCAATGTCAAGGCCCAGGCCGCCGGCAAAACCGCTTTCCGCCAAGGTTACCCCCAGCCCGCCGTCCGAGCAGTCATGACAGGAGGCCACCAGCCCCTGGGCAATTGCCTCTTCCAGACACTGGTAACGGGGCAGGGCATCGTTTTCCCGCACCTTGGGGACCGTGTTGCCGATGGCGCCATGCCGCACGGCATATTCCGAGGCGCCCAGCTCCGCATAGGTGGTACCCAGCACATAGACCAGGTCCCCCGCCTTTTTGGCGTCCATGGTGACCGCCTTGCGCACATCATCAATCCTGGCGACCACCGAAAAAAGCAGGGTCGGCGGAATGGAGATCTTGGTATTGCCCACCAGGTAGTCATTTTTCATGCTGTCCTTACCGGAAATGCAGGGCACGCCGTAAGCCCGGGCATAGTGGGCCAGGGCCTGATTGGCCCGCACCAGCTGGGCCAGCTTGTAGTCGCCGTCCGGGGTTTTGTCGGACAATATCGGATCGCACCAGCAGAAATTATCCAGCCCGGCCATGACTGCAAGGCTTGCGCCGACGGCCAGGGCGTTGCGGATGGCCTCATCAACGCTGCAGGCCACCATATGATAGGTGTCGATGTCCGAATAGCGGGGACAGATACCGTGGGAGATAACCAGACCGGCAAAGGTGTCAAACACCGGCCGTATCACCGCCGCGTCGCTCGGCCCGTCGTTGGCAACGCCGGTGAGCGGTTTGACGATGCTGCTCCCCTGCACCTCATGGTCGTACTGGCGGACCACATACTCCTTGCTGCAGATATTGAGCTGCCCGAGCATGCCCTTTAATTCGGCACCCAGATCTGGTGCGGCGGGAAGCTGCGGTTCAGCATAGGTTTTCTGCTCCCATCTGGCCTTCATCTCCATGGGCGGCAGCCCTTCATGGACAAAATTCATATCGAGAAAGGCCACGGTCTTGCCCTGGTAAAGGCAGTGAAATTTGCCGGAATCCCTGAAGGTGCCGAGCACCGTGGCCTCCACGTCCATTTTTTGGCACAGGGCCAGGAAAGCGTCGAGTTTTTCCGGCTGGACAGCCAGGGTCATACGTTCCTGGGCCTCGGACAGAAAGATTTCCCACGGCTGCAGCCCGGCATACTTCAATGGGGCCTTGTCAAGATGGAGTTCAAAGCCGTTGGTGTCACCCCCCATCTCTCCCACGGAAGAGGAAAGTCCGCCGGCGCCGTTGTCGGTGATGCAGCGGTACAGGCCCCGGTCCCTGGCTTTAAGCAGACAGTCAAACATCTTCTTCTGGGTGATGGGGTCGCCGATCTGCACTGCGGTGGCCGGGGAGTTTTCATTGAGCTCCTCGGAGGAAAAGGTGGCGCCGTGGATGCCGTCCTTGCCGATCCTGCCGCCGGTCATGACAATGATGTCACCGGGCAGGGCCTTTTTCTCGTGGGACGGTTTGCCGTTGATCACCGCGGGCATGATGCCCACGGTCCCGCAGAAGACCAGGGGCTTGCCGGCATAGCGGTCGTCGAAATAAAGCGAGCCGTTCACCGTGGGGATGCCGCTCTTGTTGCCGCCGTGCTCAACGCCTTCCCGCACCCCCTCGAAAATACGTTTCGGGTGCAGCAGACGGGCCTGAATCGGCTTGTCGTAAAAGGGAGTGGCAAAACAGAACATGTTGGTGTTGCAGATGAGCTTTGCTCCCATGCCGGTGCCAAAGGGGTCCCGGTTGACGCCGACGATGCCGGTGAGGGCTCCGCCATAGGGGTCCAGGGCCGACGGGCTGTTGTGGGTCTCCACCTTGAAGACCACATTCCAGTTGTCGTCAAATTTGATTACCCCGGCATTGTCCTTGAACACGGACAGGCACCAGTCGTTTTCGCCCATCTTGGCACGGATATCGCTGGTCGGCTGGCGGATGTAGGTGTTGAACAGGTTGGAGAACTGTGTTCTTTCTCCGGTTTGGTTGTCTTCATAATCAATGTTGCCGGAAAAGATCTTGTGCTTGCAGTGTTCCGACCAGGTCTGGGCCAGGGCCTCAAGCTCCACGTCGGTGACCTTGCTGCTCAGGCCGTGGGCCTTGCGGCTTTCCACGATGTCCGGCCGGGCCAGATAATCGCGGATGAGCTTCATTTCTTGCAGGGTCAGGGCGAGCACACCCTCCTTGCTGATGCGCACCAGCTCTTCATCCGACACGTCCAGATCGATTTGCGCGATTTTTGCCTCGCTTTTGTCGACCACCTTGGGGGCATAGGGTTTGAGACCGCCGGCCTTGACAAAATCCGCCTTGGACACGATGGTGAAGCGCTGAATCAGTTCATTGGCCAGACCTTGTCTGGCAATGGTTTGGGCGTCATCTTTGCTGATATTGCCGGAAAAGAGGTACTGGCAGGAGGTGTACACCGCCTCATCCCTGCTCAGTTTGCGGCCGAGGAGCAGTTCCAGGGCCTGGGCTGATGTGCGGCCCTCGTTGTCCGTGACACCCGGCCGGAAACCGACCTCAATCAGCCAGTCAAAGTCCAGGTTCCAGGCCAGCGCTAAAGGCCCCAGCGAATAATCCTGGATGACCGGGTCGCAGAACGGGCCGCTGGCCGCTGCCTGCAGCTCCTGTTGGCTGATGTCCGCCTCAACAGTGAAAACCTTGATGGTGCGGACCGCTTCCACCGGAATTTTGAGGTCGCCACGGATTTTTTTTCTAATTTTTTCGCCGAACGAGTCGGTAAATACAGGTTTGATGCCAACCTGGATACGTGCCAGCATATGATACTCCGAGAAAATTTTCGGGAACTGTCAAAAAGGATTGAAAAATCCTGTTTTTTAGAGATACCCTTGTGATTTACGTGTTAAGATACAATCTTGTTGATAACAGCAACCCAATGTCATTAACTTAAGCCTTTTCGCCGGTTGCCTGAGCCCAGGTTCGTCATTCCGGCGAAGGCCGGAATCCAGGTAGTTACGACAATTCTGGACCCCGGCCTTCGCCGGGGTGACGACGAGTGTAGTCAGTTTTTCTT
>JAHILF010000022.1 GCA_018897105.1 Pseudomonadota bacterium | reverse complement strand
TACGTCAACAATATAGACGTACTATTTTGTAAAAGTTTGGCGTGATGGTTTATTCGTAATTAGCTGCAATAGCGTGGTTAATTCTCAAAGATCGAAACTGATTCGACGTACGTAAAAATTAAAACTTTTGACTGTCAAGTTACCTAAGTTAATGATCTATTGTCAACATTTTACCCCCAGTGACGAGAGAAATGTTAGAAATATAATAGTAGTCCTTACCCGCATCCAATATCACTACAGGCTGCGAGTCTTTAAAAACTAAACAGATTTCATTCTTCCTCAAACTCGGCATGATTGAATCCCAGTGTTCTGCTATTTTCCTGCACGGTACGACGGGTGGCCTCGCTAAATCCCTCTTCTGACTCGGCTTCTATCTCCAGGGTAATAGATACCTTGGTGCCCAGCTGACTGGAGAAATGCTGGATGATCTCCTGGGCAATGTTGGAAAAATCCAAGGAAGCGGTGACAGCCTTCAAATTTACCGCGCCATGGAAACGGCGGGCCTTTTTAGTGGCTGGTTGAGGTGTTATATGAGGGGGAACAGCTCCTTCCCCACCTGCCTCTCTTGTCTCGACTATAGGCCCAATTGTTCCTTTCTGTGGCGTGTACCCCTGACTTATTACCTCTTGCCCCCCTGCGGCTCTTCCAGCCTCCTCCTCGGCCTGTTGTTGCCTGGCCGTATCAGGGTGAACAATCAGGCTTGTCTCATCGAGGTATACCTTTCCGGCTGAACCAAAGTGAAGCCCGACATAACGATCACCTTCTTTTCCTGAGGCATACCCAAAGAAATCTGTACTCTGTATGCCGGCTGCCACAGTCTCCTGCAGTACCGGGCTGTCCACCAGCCTGGGAAGATACGGATAGCGACAGAAGTCATGCCAGAGCTGCAGCAGACCATAATCATGCCGCTCTTCCTTGAAGTACCATTTCTGCAGCTCTGTTTTCAGGTGAAAAGGGGACCACTGGCTGATCAGCATCTCGTTTTCTGTCAATATCCGGACAATCTCGGGCACCATGTTTGTCTCTGACGCTGCCACCCTTTCCGTTTCCCACTCCAGTTTTGTCATGCCATTTTTTTTGCCCGGTTCCTGGCATGGGGCCAGTATCCATTTATAGGCCTGGGTGAGAGCACCGGTAACACGGCTGTCATATTCTTTCTGGTAATTTGCCGCTTCCTTTAACCGGAGCTGATCCAGGTTCAATGCATCCTTGTCCTCTATGATCGACTTCCAGGCCAGATAGCGTTTAGTCTGGTCATAAAGGGTTGTCTTGGCCTCTTCATCAGCACAGAGAAAGATCAGGCGATTCTGGTTAAGCCGTGGCTGCTGGCCGCGGCGAGTCAGTATATCCGTTGCCGCGGTTATGGCTTCCGTATCCCGCTGCTTCCAAAGATGGGAGGCAACAGGAGGCAGCACAACCAGTCGTATCTGGGTGTCATCGGGAATGTCGCTGTGAGGCGTGAAGACATGGATTCCCCCGAAAGGTCTCCCCCTGAGTATGGCTTTCAGCCTTCGGCCGATCTCCGGCAACAGGTGCTCATCCTGCTTGAAGCGGTTCATCCTGTCTTCAGCTTCACGGCGCAAATTGGTCTGGGTGTCAAACCAGAACAGGTCTTTGCCGGAATAGAGATAATAGAGCCTGTCGGCAAGCCGCCGGAGGGCATCATCAAAAATGCCCGGTGATTGCTCCGGCTGGGTGCAGCCAAGACGAATCCGCTCAGCGGTGAGACCGCGCAAGCGCTGGCCTGAAGTTGTCGGCGCACTGCCCAGGAAAATGGTCCTGGCAACCCGCCTTGCTGCCTGGACAACGCCAAACCTGCTGTCACTCTGATCAATAAAAGAGGTCATGGCCCTGGCGCCATCCACGTCCCGTTCCATAACAGGGTCCCAGCCGGTGGGCAGGTAGCGGATAAGCTCACTCTGTATCTGGCTGTCATAGAGAGGGAGAGAGCCGGGCATGATCATCAGATCTTTATTGCCATCCATCCAGAGCCGATGCACCACCATGGCCATGAGCCGCAATACGCCCCTGGTGCGCTGAAAATTCTCAAGGCTTGCCCAATCTTCGTACAGGCGGTCAAAGGTCTCGGGATGAACAGGATATGATGACTGCAGACGCTGAAAATAGGCAGACTCCCGCGTCTCAGCAGGATAGTTAACAGCTCCGATGTACATGTCCGTATAGGCCCGACAGATACTGTCACGTGCCACCTCATCGGCAAGGGGGGCAAAAATGCGGCGCCGGACAATCTCAAAACCCTCCTCGGAACTGACCGGTTTCCATATCGCCTCCAGCCGGTGGAAGAGGTGTTCTATCTGCTTGAGGGCCTGCTTGCCGCGCTCGCCACCTGCTTCGAGATCAGACTCCGGCAGAGAGGCAAGGACCATGGCATTGGGCACATGGCCGGCAGCCTCGGTAAGGGCCTGCAGAAAGGCGAGGTTGGAGCCGAAGGTGCCACCGGCGTATGCCTTTTCTTCGGCAAACTGGCGGACATAGGCCACGGTTTCATCCATCAGGACAATGGCAGGTGCGAACTTTGCAAACATCCTGGCCAGGATTTCCTTGCCGGGACTGGTGCCGTCCCGGTCAGCCTGCTCCAGCATGCGAAAGCCTTCTTCGCCGCCAAGCTGCCAGGCCATCTCACCCCACAGGGTATTGATGGTCAGCCCACCCCGCCGGCGGGGCTCGGACGGACTAAGGCTGTTGCCATCCAGCACGGCCACATGGGCACGGGGCAGATCTTTGACGCCCATGGTGTCCAGAATAAGGGAAATGCCGGGCAGGGAAGAAGGCGGCTTCTCATTTCTGGCCAGATGATAGACCGCCAGCATGGCGTGGGTTTTGCCGCCGCCAAAGGCTGTTTGCAGCTGGACCACCGGATCACCGCCTCGGCCGGTAATGCGCCTGACTACGCTCTCCAGCATCAACCGCATGCCCTCGGTAATAAAGGTTCGCTCAAAGAAAAGCGAGGGGTCCTGATATTCCGGGATGGCGGTGGAATGAGCTACTTTATGCAAATCAGCAGCAAACTCGGATTCCTGAAAGGTGCCTTCCAGGACATTTTTATGCGGGGTGATAAGTTCACGCCATGGTTTGAGTGCCATAGGTCGGTTCCTGTATGTATTATGTTAAACACTTTATTCTCTCAGTTACCAAAGCCGGGCAAGGTTGGCACCCCTGGTTTTGCCGCTTTGCGGGATTCCTCCAGGATGGCCTGCCAGCTGGTGATCAGTTCATTATAAGCCCGGGCGGTTTCCGCCCAGCCTTTGCGCTCACACTGGGTATAGAGGCGGTAGGCAAGCTGGCGTACCGGCTCCCCCTTGTCGGGCATCCCGGCAAGTAGTTCACCTGCCACGGTTTCGCTTGTTTTCAGGGCGCGGCAGAGCTGATGGCAGGCCTCCCACACCGGCATGCGCTTGTCCCTCTGCGGGTCCCAGTCCGCAGGGTATTCATCCGTCCGCAGCAGGCGAACCTTGCCGCCGCCGGACTGGAGCACCCCGGCCTGGGCCACCCCGTCTACGGTGGTGCCTTTGGCCCGGGCCAACACATCGGCCTCGCCGAACTGCCCGGCATCAAAGCCATATTGCAGGAACCAATCCACACAGAAGCGGGTGTCACTGTCCATATTGCTTTCCGCATGGCTGAAATACTCGTCAATGGCCTTGTTGATGAGAATGAGGGCGCTGTGGACCGACATGGGAGAGCCGTCCGCCTCCAGCACCGCCTCATAGCGGGAGAAGACGGCCATGCCCGGCCCAATGGCTGCCTGGGCCAGATCCACCGGGGCAATGGGTGAAATTCCTTCACTGCCGCCGATCATCTCCTCCAGGGCCTCGGGCAATATCTCGTCCAGTTCTCGGAGAAACTGCTTTCGGGAGATGGTGGGGGCATCTTGGGGGCGTTTGCGGCAGACCAGGACAATGGAGGAAGCCAGGGCATTAACTTTTTTCTTTAGATTACCCGTGTATTCTGTTCTCATTGGCCAAGTGCCCGTGATTGCAAAACTAGCTTTTTTGACCGCCTCAAGAAAAGTCTCCCAGCCTGTAGAAGAGGTCCCTGTTTCTTTGGTCTCGGACTGTTTGAAGGCATAGTAAATGGTGACCGGCAGAGCAGGATGGGCATTGATTGCCATATTGTGGATAGCTCTGGTCATACCGTCCATGAAAAATTGCTCGGCCTTAGCCTTGGAACCATGCCTGTAAGGCGTGGCTACCAATTCTGGTTCCTTGGGCACCAGCATAGTAGTAAAAATATCCGGTAAAAGGGGTTTCAGGGAACGTCGTAGCCAAACATAAAAAAAATCGGACAGATCAGCATACCCGATATTGTCGTAATATGGCGGATCAGTAGAAAAGATAGATTTCTGTAAAAATGATGCTGACACAGCATCGCATTGAATAACTTGTGCCTTGCAATGGCCAGCGGGCAAATTTTCAATAACTTTTGTGAGATATCCTAATTGACCAATAAAATTTCCTGATGAAGAACTAAATGGATTACCTTCGGTATAATCCCAAGTCATGGGAATTGCTTGTCGTGCAAAAACTTGCTGCACGTTTTCCCCTTTGGTGTCCCAAAAGCAAATAGAAGAACATCGATTAGCAAGGCGACTTACATTCAGTGCTAAATATAGGGATATCGCGTCTCCATAGGCCGTAACACCACCGCCGCCAGCATGAAGACCAATCCCATCATCCTCCCAGTCCGCTCTTTTAGCATCATCAATCACCCTTTCCCGTGCCTCCAGCACAAGATCGGAAAAGGTAGTGAGGGCAACCAACTGGCGAGAGGTAAACAACTTACTGTATTTATCTAATCCATAATTTACTGTCCAGAAGTTACGGGCATCATCAGGAAGCATCTGATCAGGCTTCCATGTTGGTTCTGCCTGCCGAGCAATGTCCTCCATCTCAGACGTTGGCGACAGATAGACCCTCCCTTTTGCCCCCTCAGCAACCACGGCCATCAGCCTGACACCCATCCTGCCGGCCTTGCCTTCGGCCTTGATATAGTCCGGGGCAATGGGGGTATCGGACAGCAGGCAACGAAAATTGGCCCCCCGCCCCAGCTTTGTTCCAACCTTCACAGCCTCCGGATTAGCCGGTTTCCCCTTTATGATCGTAAAGCTATATGAATTCCCCTCCACCACCGGCTGCACATACGCCTCTTTGCCTTTTTTCGTGGACAGGAAAAAACTGGAAACGAGAGGGACATGGATATCGCTGAAAGCCGGGTTGGGACTGCGGACCGTCCTGGCCCACAACCAAGCAATCACTGTGGCCTTGCCGCCTCCCTGCTCCCTGGGCAGATCCACCTCCGGGTAGAGATGACCGATCCGCTTCCAGGCCTCCTGCCGCATCCAGTGGCCATAGCGGCGCACATCCTCGGCCAGCCCTTTAGTGCCGGACCAGTCTTCCTCATACGTTTTCCGCTGTTTTGGTCCTTCCGGTTCAGGACCCACCGGTTTTCTGCCGGCAAACTTGGGCGGAATCTCGATCATGGCCTTGTTGATCATCACCGCCACCGGGTTAAGATCCGAGGCATGGGCTTCAAGGCCAAGACGCTGGGCCTCCAGGGGAATGGTCCCGCCCCCGGCAAAGGGATCAAGAAAGGGCGGCATTGTCTCCGGATCATCACCGGTGATGGCGCAGGTCTCCCTCCAGCTCTTTCTGATCTCAACCCTGGCCCGCTCCAGCACCTCCTCGTTATTGGTGTTCTCCCACTTGACCAGCTCACGGATAAGGGCAAAGAGCAGCTCCCGCTCACGCAAGGCATCCTTTTTGGTCTGGCCCTTATAGGCGCCATACCCGCGCTTGCCGCCCGGATCATTGACCAGCTGGGCAAAAAGCACGGCCCGGGCTGCCGCCAAAGGCCGTCTGGCCCACCAGAGATGCAGGGTGGAGGGGTGGCCGTGGCGGATTGATTTTTCCCGGGCTGCGGCCACATTGATATCATCCAGCGGCAGGGCCACCTCGATGAGCTTTTTCGGATAGTCTGTCATTATTATTTCTTTATCTCCTGGAGATACTTGATCAGCTCGTGAACCCGGGTGGAAGGATTGTCCGTGTCTGCCTGTTTACAATGCTTCTCAAGCTGCTCTGCATATTTGATTGCTTCGTCTAACTTGCTCTGCAATGCACGGAAAAGACCTTTTGTTCCCTTGTTGTAATGGGGAAGGTGTTGCTTCAGGTCTGCAAGGACTTTTTCGCAAAGAGATCCGGTGCTGCGCCATAGGCTTTTGTGGAATATCTAAAATGGAGAAGAAACCATATTTCAAAACAGGGTACAGACGTGACAGCATGAATTGAGTGAGAGCTACTCAGCTTTGTTTGCCTGATTCGGTCAAGCGCCGCCTGATATGTTGTATGCCTGTCTTTATCAAAAACGCAGAACACCCGATCATAATCCTTGTTTTCCCAATATTTTTTTATTGCATACTCAACAACATCCCGCGGGGAAGATCCGCACTCTTCCCCGACAATCTCGATATTTGCGGTGTTGAGGCGGAATGCATCTTTTAGTTCGTGAAAATAATTGGGCTCTGTTTTCCCTCCCTCACAGACGATGAGAACCATATCGTATGGAGACCTTTTGGCCTGAGTCCTGCGCAGACTTGCTGCTTCCCGTTTCCTTCTTTTGTGATGCAGATTGTCGGTTCCCATCAAAAATGTATCTCACCGATATAAGGTAAGGCTCCATAGCGGCCCTGCAGATAGCCCTTTTCCAAAGCCTCACCTTTGCGCGGGCTGAAATCGGAAAGCGGGTAAAGACGACTGCTGCTAAACTTATCTTTCTCAATAAACCAGATTTGGTCACGACGGAGGAGTTTCTGATCAAGGATAGATGTGTCATGGGTTGAAAAAATCAGCTGACCATTCTTTTTGTTTGTGTCGGAGTTGTTAATAAGCTGGAGAAGAAAGCGGACCATATACGGATGCAGGCTGTTATCCAGTTCATCAACTAGAAATGTACGACCATTTTGCAGGGCATCAAGCCAGGGAGCGGCATAGGCAAACAGCTTTCGGGTGCCGTCAGACTCTTCCTCAAGGGGCAAAGAAACAAAATTGCCATCAGCTGTTTTATGTTTAAAGGAAATCCGCAGAATTTTTTTCCCATGCAAATCCTTGCGGATTCTTTCTTTCAGTTCAAGCGGCATATCTGACGGCAGTTCTTCTGCTGCGAAATCTCTGGATTCAAGTTCAATATCAACAATACTCAGGTCTGCGGCATTCATGAAATCAACAATACGCTGGCGATTCTCATCATCCTGGCATTGTTTAATGCTGAATCCCGGATCTAAGATATCACCATGGCGAATAACGGCCAGATGCTTAAACCAAAAAAATACAGGTTTGAGCTGCTCATTGTTCAATTGAATTGCGGCAGAAAGAAAAAGGGCATTTGGCCTCGTCGCCTCCTGCCACACTTTTTTCTTTCCTGTAAATTTGCTGCCAAAGTACCATTCTTCCTGGCGCGTTTCTGGGTTGTACGACCTCTCAAACCATCGCTGGCTTTTGCCCTGGGGATAAGCAAACAGCCACTCATGAGTAACCCGCTCGGTATTGGCGGTGAATCCATACTGGTATCTGATGTCGTCCTGAAGGAAAATAGCCTCAAATTCGCTGGGAGATGAGGGGCCATCCTGGTTTAGCAAAAATGGCTGCAAGGGGATACTCTCGCCAGCTTGCTTTTCCTTGGCAGAATTCTGCACGAACTCCTGCATAAAATGGAGGGCTCGGAAAAGGTTGCTTTTCCCTGCGGCATTGGGACCATACAAGACTGATGATCGCAACAGACGAGGCAGCCCTTTTACCGATGTAACAAAGGTGTTCTGCACCATCATATCTGAGGATGGGCTGGCAGTCATCTTGAGTGACTGGGTCTTCCAGAATGACCTGAAATTTTTGACGCTAAATTCGATAAGCATGGCAACCTCTATAAAATTAATATGAAATACGAATTTAACATCAATTATTGCAGAAAAAATTCATTTTTAAAACATTAATTTGATAAAATATGTTTTTATATTTATTCCCGATGCTCTGCCAATGAGTCTTCCGGTAACATTTTTTGTATTACGCCAAAATGCTTCTATTGCGTTAAGTTTCAAAAAAAACGCAATACCTAAGCGAATAACTCATTGAGATCAGCGACTTTCTTTCACATTGCGTCACCAGATAATCACAAATAACATCTTAAAATGACGCAATCCATATTTTTCCTGATCACTCACGAAGGTGCCTCCGCCAAGTCCAGGAGGGTCTGAATGTTATAATTAATGCTCGTTACCCCGAAGCCCGGCTCCTGGTCAAAGGGCGTGCGCAGATACCAGGGACCGTCTGTGTCATTGCCATCAATCATGACAATGGCAAGGATGTAACGCTCCGGCTGATTGAGACTGGCCAGAATCTCGTTTTTGGTGACGGTTATAGTGGGAGCGCCCTTGACCCGGCCCTTGACCTCAATGAAACGCACCTCGCCATTGCCGGTCCTGGAGAGGATGTCCCAACCGTGTTTCTCCATGGATACATCATGTGGTTCATGTCCCAGGGCTCTTTCGGCAGCCATCACCGCGTCCATGGCATGTTTCTCAACCTTGGCCCTGGCCACAGGATCGGCCGCCCAATATGGAACAGCCTGGCCTTTGTGCTGATTGAGCAATCCCTGGGGGATGATAAGGGCGCCGCCGACAATAAGGGGCGTATTCGAGACCACATGCCGTTGATCCTCCAGCTCTCGGGTGCGTTGCTGGAGCCGCTCGGTCAGCTCCTCAGCGCGGCGGCGGGCATTTTCCGGCTGCATGCGGGGTTGTTTCCCCGCCTGGGTTTCCAAAAGCAGCTTTTCATACCGAAAGCTCCAGTAATTGATCTCCTTGGTCAGCCTTTCATGGACTGCTTTAAGAGTTGCTGTAATCATGTGCTCCCGCCGATCTTTAACATCATTAAAATGATCCGGCACAAGATTTTTTACCGCATGGGCCAAGGCGGGAGTTTCCATATTCTGCATGAGCCATGGCTGATGGAGGATGTCCGAGAGCACGGCCAGTTCTTCCTGATCCGGCTCTTCATAATCAAGATAGGGTGCATGGCCACCCTGGCTGACAGCGCCACTCTCGTCAATCAGGACAAACTGCATGCGCTGGGAGATAATACGTTGCCTGCCATGTTTATCCTGACCGCCGTCACGGATGGTATGGTCTATAATGTAGAGAACGTGGGGGATCGTACCTTCATCGGCCCGGTCAATGAAAACAGTGCCCTGTTTCAGTACATTGCGATATTGCTCCTGGACAAGATCCAGGGTGGCGTCCATGAGCGGGTGGCCTGGCGCTATAAGATCAGCCAGAGGTCGCCCAACCACCCGCGTTTTATCCTTTTGGAAGCAGATACGCTCATAACGACGCAGAACAGGTTTTCCATAGCCGATAACCCTGTCTCTGCTTCGTATGGTCGCAGGCACATGGCTTATTTCATAGCGGCCCACTTCTCTCTGCTTGAGCTGCCCCCCCTGACGGACAAAAGCTTCCTGGAAAAATGAATAGATAAAATATGGCTGTAGCTTCAACGCCTCGGCCTTTTCCATCTCCTCCTTGATGTGGAACACCCGGGAGATATCCAGATGTTCAGCAGAAAGGGCATTCCTCTGCATAATTTCACGAAGATGCTCTGTATCAAGGGCATCCGCCACTTTCTGGTGCAGCCGTGCCCTGACATCTTCGCTATCACCATACAGAATGGCCTCCATGAGCAGGTCTCTCAACGAATAATTTTCAAAGACCTGCCCCAGGATATCAAAAACCTTCCCACCAAGAGTTTCCCGCTCCTGTTCCAATTTTTCAAAAAGACGCTGGAATACATCGCCCTCGCGGGTCTCGTTGGCAACCATGTTCCACAGATGACAGACCTCGGTCTGCCCGATACGGTGGATACGCCCAAAGCGCTGCTCAAGGCGGTTCGGGTTCCAGGGCAGATCATAGTTGATCATCAGGTTGCCCCGCTGCAGGTTAATACCCTCGCCGGCGGCATCGGTGGCAATCATGATTACCACCTGCTTGTCCTGGGTAAATTGCTCCTGGATCTTACGCCGCTCCTCTCGTTTGACGCTGCCATGGATGAGGACAACACCGTCTTCGCAGCCTAAAAGGCTGGTGATGCGATCATAAAGGTAGGAAAGAGTGTCTTTGTGCTCCGTGAAAATGATGAGTTTGCGTCGTTCGCCAAAGCGGTCCCGCATATGCGGGTTATCCTGCAGGAGTTTGGACAGCTCAAGCCATTTTCTGTCTTCTTCCGCCTGTCTCACCGTCCGCGCCTGCTCTACCAGAACCTCAAGGCTTGCTATTTCAGCTTCCAGCTCGGCAATGGTCTGAGCCGCTGTCGCCTGATCCAGCACCTGATTTTCTACTTCCTCTATTTCCTGATCAGGGGCATCATCCAGGAAATCATTCACCTCATCCTCGGTCATAGCCCGCAAATTGCCCAACTCAGAAAGCCCACGCTTCTGCAGTTTCACCTCTTCCAGCATGCGCAGCAGTTTTTTGTGCCGTCTCTTGAGCGACTGATAAATGGCTTCGGGCGAAGAGGCCAGGCGCCGCTGCAGAATAGTAAGAGCAAAGCCCACCGTGCCTTTGCGATTACCATCAAGATTCTGCGCTCGGTTCATCTCGTTGCGGACATATTCGGTTACGGCGGTGTAGAGAGCTGCCTCCAGGGGTGACAGCTGATAATTGACGGTATAGGCGCGGCGCTCCGGGAAAAGCGGCGTTGCATCAAATTTCAGCAGTTCCTCTTTGATCATACGCCGCATCAGATCAGAGGTATCAACCTGATGGGTCCCATCCCGGAATTTGCCGTAAAAACGATCAGAGTCGAGGAGGGCCAGAAAGGTCTGAAAATCCTCCTCTTTGCCATTATGAGGCGTGGCGGTCATGAGTAGGAAATGCCTGGTAATACGACCTAGGAGCTCCCCAAGCTGGTAACGTTTGGTCTTGTTGAGCTTGCTGCCGAACCAGTTGGCTGACATCTTGTGGGCCTCGTCCACGATGATGAGATCCCAGTCACTGTTTTGCAGTTTTCCATGGAGATCCTCAGCACGGGCCAGTTGGTCAATACGGGCGATGAGCTGATCATGCTCATCAAAGGGATTACCTGTGCGGCTCACATCCAGCATCTCCCTGGAAAAGATATTAAAGGAGAGGCCAAATTTCTGGTCCAGCTCATCCTGCCACTGTTCCACCAGATTGCCCGGGGCAACAATCAGGCAGCGCTTCAGATCACCTCTTACCATCAGCTCACGCACCAGCAGACCTGCCATGATGGTTTTTCCGGAGCCCGGATCATCTGCAAGAAGAAAACGCAGAGGCTGCTTTGGCAACATGGATTCATAGACAGCGGTTATCTGGTGGGGAAGGGGTTCAACAGTTGAGGTATGGACTGCCATCAACGGATCAAAAAGGTGGGCCAGTTGGATGCGGTGGGCCTCTGCCGCAAGCTTAAAGTCGGCTGCATTGCCATCAAAACTCCAGGGACGGCCTAGCTCAACATGGTCAAGACTGGCCTCGTCAGAGCGGAAAAGCATACGCTCGCCAAGCTTTCCCTGAGAGTCTCTGTAAAATACGGAAACGGCATCATCGCCAATCTGGTCAACACTGGCAATTTTTACGGACTGTCCTGGCACAATACCGCTTAAAACCGCATCTTTTTTGATCTGGTCAAGTTTAACCATGATTGACAGCCACGAAAGATGATTATAACGACGGGAAAACAGAAGAATTCTTGAAAGCTGATTACCCATTCAGCGGGTAATTGTCAAGGTAATGGAGCCTACGGAGAGGAATAGGGAAGAAATGGCATATCATCCTTCTTGTTTTTGTTCAGCGTATGTGGTCATTATTGCCCGTTTACCTTGGTATTGCGTTTGTCCAGAACAATCTTCTGGCACTTCTTGCAGTACACCTTATTGTCGTAAATATGCTTGTAACTCCAGCAGTATTCCGCCACAACATCCGGCACACCTTCTTTGCATGCCCAACAAAAGTAACGGGTTGAGCGGGTTGGGAGCCTCTTTTTGGGGATCTCGCCGGCATCCGTCTGCGGGAGTGCAATACCGAACCGTTTAGCATAATCGATCCGTATCGGTTTATGAAGGGCGGCTATCCTCTGCGCAACATCCATGACAGTTTCGCTGCTGCAAAGTTTGGCGACACTTGCCAGTGCACCCAGGGGTTGCTTATTGTCTATTTCCTTATCAATAGTGGTTCTTAAAGAATCGACCTTTATCACAGCACTACTGCCAACTGTGTTCTTTTTCGGCCTGATGATACGAGAACCGGCAGACATCAAAACATAATTAATGAAATGCGGCTTGATCGAGATGCCCAGCCTTTTCGGCATGATGTCGTGCGTCTTGAGACAATCCTCCAGTACCTTGATGTGCCTTCTGTTCTGCTCGATGGGCGAGGGGATGCCGTGGTAATGGTTGTTATAGTAAATAAGAAAGTCCCCATCCTCCCCGATTTTCACCCCGTATGAAAAGTTTTTTGATTCAAGCACATAAAACTCAAAAAAACGGTTGATAAGAAGATGGTCAATTTGCGCCACCTGCCCATTTACCTCAAGACGGA
This sequence comes from Pseudomonadota bacterium, assembly GCA_018897105.1. Lineage (GTDB taxonomy): Bacteria > Desulfobacterota > Desulfobulbia > Desulfobulbales > SURF-16 > SURF-16. The sequence goes on along the minus strand of JAHILF010000022.1, from coordinate 1,204 downwards.
GATCGTGAAGAACTGCCCAGTTCTTGGAACTGCCAAAATCAAAATTAATGAGGTAAGCAGCATCCTGCTCTCCCTTCACGCCTTTGCGAAGCGAGGCGAGCTCTTTTTTGACAAGGTCACTTTTCTGCTGGGGGAGGTCCTGCGCCAGCACGCTCTCAAGTAATGCTATATCAGAATCCCGTGAGTCTTTTTCTTTAATGATCATATCTATAGTTCTGATGTTATGATTTTTATGGCAAGTATCCTGTCCGCGACCAACCACACTGTCGAAACGGATGTTAAAAAGTCAAAATTTCAAAAAATGATGACACTAACTCAATGAGTTACGACGCAAAAAAAACGTTTTTGGGACTTTTTACGAGTTCATCAATTATAGTCTGCGACATTTAACCTTACCAATATTTTTCGTGGAACATAAACTGTCTCTCCAGTTCTGCCGCTTTTTGGGTTTTGGATGGTCAGCGATTTTTCCTGGATATCACTGGGATTGAGGTTTAAAACTTCACCTATTCGCATTCCGCCCCTTGCCATGAGTTCCAGAATCAGTCTATTCCGAGAGTTCATGGTGCGAAAGATAATTTCATCAACCGTCTCTTTATCAACAATTTGCCATTGGATGGCCTGGGGACGCTTGAATATTTTTTTGATAACCGCCGAATTGCATGGATTGGTCAACGCCGGTAATGCAGTGTTGATGCTGAAGTTGTAAAAAGATGCGAGTACCGAGTACCGGTTTCTTTTGGTCGCCTGTTTATTGTTCTTGGTGATAGATAAAAGGAATGCCAGGACTTCCTCATGAGAGATACTGGCCAGATCACGTTTACCGAATTGGGCTGTGAAACGGTGGAGAACAAACTCACAGGTCTTGACGGTATTTTTTTTTGGAATTGGACCGGTGATACTGCAAATGAAAATCGACTGCTTGTAAAACTTTCATGACACGCCTCCTTTCATTCTGAATTGGTGTTTTGGCCTCTGCTCTACCCCATCATATTCACACCAAATACTCAGGGTGGAATCTTTTCTCAATGAGACAGAGAATATTGACTTCCTAGACCAAAGTAGTATGATTTAATCATACTAACTCACAAGGAGAAAACAATGCAAACAGATAAGGCTGAAAGGATTACGATAACGCTGCCTCCTGATATGCTTGCCACAATCAAAAACAAGGTTCAGTCCGGAGCTTACGGCTCCACCTCTG
>JAHILF010000162.1 GCA_018897105.1 Pseudomonadota bacterium | reverse complement strand
GAAAAACTGACTACACTCGTCGTCACCCCGGCGAAGGCCGGGGTCCAGAATTGTCGTAACTACCTGGATTCCGGCCTTCGCCGGAATGACGAACCTGGGCTCAGGCAACCGGCGAAAAGGCTTAAGTTAATGACATTGGTCTCCGAATAGCAAAATCAGACAAGATAATTTCCTTTAACTGTAAACCGTAAACCGGCAACCTTGTGCTTTATTTCCCGGCAGATAGTGTACTACCTAACTCGTTGAAAATGAGTGTAATCAGCTTTATATACCGTAAGCTACAAACCGGATACAAGCAAAAAAGTGGTCTCGTTGCTCGTGTCATCCTGCAGGTCGCTATCAATGATTTTCAAGCCATGGGCAGGGGCCATGGATCTGCAGCCCAATGTGGCGACAGATAAAGGGATATCACCATTATGCAGGGCAACGGCGACCCGGGCAGGATCGATCATGTCGCCCTCTCCCTGAATGAAATGGAGATGCGGGTATCTTTTTCGCAATGTTTCCCGGCACTGGCTGATCACCTGAGGATGGGTCATGATGGTTTTTATGCCTGCGAGATCGACCTCCTGCCGGCAGATGAGGTGGTGGGCCACCGGGATGGCGTACCAGTCCACAACCAGAAACCGATTGGGCCCGATAGCCTCCATGGTTTCCTCGACCACACCCCCGCGGCTGTTATAGAGGGCGAACTGTCCGTAATTGATTTGCTTCGCAGCCAATGCCGCAAGGACGGCAGCGCTGGTATGGAGATAGACAACCTCGTAGGAGCTGACCTGACGTGTTTGGGCGTAAAATTTGACCGCCTCGTCATTAAAACTTCCGGCGCCGCCCTGCACTCCGATTCTGATGGGCATCGAAATTGATTCCTCAATGATGCTTAAGGAATCTTGCACCGCTCTTGGCTTTTTCCCAGGCAAATCAGAGTTGTTTGGCTATGGTGATGGTGAATGTTGTCCCCTGGCCGGGAACGGATTCCAGCAGGACTTTGCCCCCGTGCTGCTCGACCAGCTCTTTAACGATGGCAAGGCCCATACCCGCCCCGGAAATACTCTTGTTGCTCTTCGTTCTTTCAAAATATTCGAAGAGTTTCTGGTGGTTGTCCATCTGGATGCCGCAGCCGTTATCTCTGCATAGCAGGATATGATGTGTTTCCGAATCGCTGAAGGAAATTTCAACCCTGTCCATGGCCGGTCCGCCGTATTTTAATGAATTGTCGATGAGATTTCTGAAAATCCGCAGCAGGGAGAGACTATCCCCGGTGATAATCGGGAAACGATCAGGGATCTGCAGGGTGATATGGCGTTCCGTTAATTTTTCATGGAACTCTTCATGCAGAATCCGGAAAATATTGTTTAAATGAACCGGCTCTTTATCAATGGTAAATTCTTTTGTTTCAATATAAACATTCAGCTTTTCAACGAGTTCCGATAGGAGCTGGGAGGATTGCAGCACCTGGGAGCAATATTTTTTGCCTTTATCATCAAACATTTTTCCGTATCGGTTATGCAGCAACCGGGTTATGCCGTGCAGCGCGATTGCCGGATTTTTCAGATCATGGGCCACGGCATAGGCGAAATGCTTGATTTTTTCCGCATCCTTTTTCAGCCTGGTTTCCTGCTCTTTCCGGTCGGCAATGTCCCGGAAAACGCCGAAGGTGGAAATGGGCTGACTCTCTTCGATATGGCACGTCACATTTCCTTCCAGCAAGACGGTCCTGCCGTCTTTTGCCAGAAATTTCACCTCAGTGGGCTCGATTTTTTCTCCCTGCAGCAGGTTCTGGAAAACCTCGGAACAATGCCCCCTGTCATCAGGGTGGATAACATCAAAAAACTTGAGGCGATGCACCTCATGACGGACATAGCCAAGCTTCGCCAACCAGGTATTGTTGACGTAAAGAAAAGAACCATCAGGAGCAATACTCTGTATCAAATCTGAGGCATTATCAATCAGTTCACAACAAATCATTCTTTACTTCCCCGCCTTGTATCTCAATTTCTTAAAAAAATTAACACTTATTTTTTTAAATCAACATGTTTAATGACGAACCCCGACGATAGATTTATCCGCTAAGACATTGTCAGCCCCTGTAAAATTTATTGGAAAATAAGGTGATCACATAAGAAAACGTTACGATCATACGTTGCTGGAAGGGATGATGGATGAAAAATGAAAAGATTTGAACGACGTGCTCATGATCACAGTTGTTTAAGGCATCACCTGAAATACTATGTCAGGCCAGGTGACGTCCATTTTAAAATTAACATAGGAGAAATTATTAATCTTGACAACAATGCTAAAAAAAATTACAAATTTCAACAGAAATCAGCATTGCATTAAAATAAATTTCCCCACATTGTCTTACCTGCAGGAATGCTACTGCCGAACTGCGAGGTTAATCGTTGGCCTTAAATCTCAATTCACCATTTTCTGCAAACTCAAACATCGGTCCCCAAATCACTTCCCAGTAATAGCCGTCAGGGTCGGCGAAGTACCCGCTGAAACCGCCCCAGAATGTTTCCTGTGGTTCTTTCATGACCCGGGCGCCGGCAGCCCTGGCGCGTTCGAATATGGCAATAACGTCCTCCCTGCTGCGGGCATTGTGGGCAAGCGTGATGCCACTGAATCCGTTGCGAGTGCGGGGAACGTCAGGGGAGATGTCTTTTGCCAGGTTCTCAAGCGGATAAAGAGAAATCCAGGTGCCCGGCAGCTCAATGAAGGTAACACCGTCATAAGAAGTGTTGGGAGGGGTGCCGAGTATGTCTGCATAAAACTTCGTCGCTTTGCTTAAATCGGCTACGCCAAGGGTTACCACCGTAAGTCTTGGAATTTTCATGATTGCTCCCTGGGGACCTTTTTTCGCTTATACTTTTGCGTGGCGATGAATAAATTCTCGACTTTCTTTCTTGCCCAAGGCGTCTTGCGCAGGAACGTGAGACTGGACTTCACCGAGGGATTGCTGGTGAAACACCTGATATCAATGCGTTTGCCCAACCCTTCCCAGCCATAATAGTCAACCAGACTGTTGACGATCTGCTCCAGGGTCACGCCGTGCAGTGGATTATTGGCTTGTTGTTCACTCATGATTCGGGCTTAGTCCCTTTTGGGAGGAGAAAGGGATGGAGGGATTAAATAACTTCACCAAATCATGTCTCATAGCCGAGGAAAACATCGGAACGAATCTGTTCTTCGGTTGCGCCCAGACCGACAAGATTCTTCTGCATGGCGTCAACCATTACCGGAGGTCCTGAAACCATGAAGATCGTATTTTTCAGATCCGGCACCTCCCTGCTGATAATTTCAGCGGAGATGTAACCTTGGTGGGCACCGGGAACCCCCTTGGTGTCGGCCAGTACATGGACAACCCGGTAGCCGGGGAGGGCAAGCCCTTCAAGCTCTTCCCGAAAGGAGATGTCCGCCTCATTCACGTTGCCGTAGATCAAAATGGCTTTACCGGGATGATCCTGCCGCTTGGCAAGGGTTTTCAGAATACTCCTGATTGGGGTGATGCCGATCCCGCCAGCCAGGAAAACCAGAATTTGCTCGGATCCGTCCAAAGTAAACCTGCCCATGGCTCCTTTCAACGTGATAATGTCTCCAGCCGTCAACTCTTGCAGTTTACGGCAGAACGAACTGCCGGTCATCCTTTTGGTGAATTCGAGGAAACCGGTCTCATCGGGACTGTCACTCAGGGACAGGGGATGGACAAGATCATCGCCAAGGGTGACAATCATATACTGCCCGGCAGTGTAAGTGAATCCCGCGGGGCGGCTGAAGCGAAAACTGATGGCGGAAGACGTGCGTTTTACGCTTTCGATGAAGTTGACAGTGTATTCCATGAAGTGTCCCGAAAATTAAGGTTACCTGACTGAAAGGAACGGGGGAGTGCCGCCCCTGTAAATGATCGTTGAATCTTAACACCAAACCCCGTCTCTGGAGACTGCATGAAAGCACACTCCGCAGTTAGGCTTACCAACACCCTACATCATTGCCTCGCTGGAAACAATAGTATCTAGGTATTCCTCTACGCAAATGGCCGTGAAAATATACTGAAAAGGAGGAAATGCCAAAGGTTGTTTAGGCAGAAATTATAACTGCAATTCAGATTTGACTATCATTGCTATATTTGCATATACTAAGCAATAATTGATAAGTCTTCAGCAATTTAAGGGGAAAATTACCTCTCTACATTTGCACATTTCTCTTTTTTTTGCTTCCTCCCCTAATTGAAAAAAATTGCAGCATCTGTAACCCGGATTTCACCACAACAGCGAATTTGCTGTTACCGTTCTGTTCTGTAATGAGAACGCTTTTCACAATAATGCAGAGAATAAACATGTCGTCTGTCATCATCCCCTGAATAATTTATGAAAGGAGAAACCCGTTATGAAAAGATTGTTACTGCTTGTATCTGTTGTTGCAATTTTGTTTTCCCTCACCCCACCCAGTGTCTTTGCCGGAGAAAAAGAGGAAATCGTAAAAGCTGTCAATGAGGCGGTTGCGATCCTGGAACAGGAAGGTGAAGCGGGTTTGGAAAAAGTTGGAGCAATGCGCCTGGCAGGCGACAATTATCTTTTTGTCAACAGCCTTGACGGCACGACCCTGATGCATATCAAGAAGCATCTCATCGGCAAGAACATGGTTGCCATGGGACTCAAAGACGACAAGGGCAAAAATTTCTTCATGGAGTTCACGAAAGTTGCGAAAAGTCCGGAAGGGGAAGGCTGGGTGGATTACCGCTGGACCAAACCCGATGACCCGAAGACCTTTTATGACAAAACCACCTTCATCAAAAAAGCGAAGATGGGTGATAAAGAAGTGTATGTCGGGGCCGGTATGTACCTTTGATCTTTCCTATCCCGCACGGAAAAGGGAAAGGAGTTAAATTAACCATCTTTCTGCCCATGGTGAATGAAGTAGAAGGCTACTGGACGCTCGTCATTTTAACGCATGTGAAATCGACAAAGTAGATTAATGGTGATGATATGAATTTGTCGCTCAGGATGAAAATTTCCTGCGGCTTTATGGTGTTACTGTTGCTCATGGCAGCGGGTCTGTCCATTAATCTGCTGACCATGAAACGGATCACATCCATGATAGACCTCTCGGACCGTTCGCAGATCTTTGTACGGGACATGCTGAAAATCATGGGCCATGAAAAGAATTATCTGCTGACCCATGATGAAAAATACGTTTCCCTCTTTCTCGATGGCCTGCAAAAGCAGCAGTCCGCCATCTCCTTTCTGAAATCCAACAGCGGAGACGCGAATCTCAACGCCGACATCGTGGAAGCCGGCAGCCTGATTACCTCCTATCGGGATAACTTCCTGAAACTTGTGGAAAATTCACAAAAGAGCAAGGAAATCCAGAAACGCATGCAGGAAGCGGCAGATAGCATCTTTCAGATCATGGATAAGGATTTCATCGCCTATATCAAGGACAGTAAAAACATGGCTCTGGTTATGGGAACGGAATTCAACCCGGTCCTTAACCAGGTGCTCGATTCCGTGCTCCAGTTGCAATCGGATTTAAAGGATGCGAAAATTTTCGAAAGTTCCTTCCTCATGTATAATGACCCTCGGTATTTTGAGCAATTCAACGAAAAAATCAAAATCTGGGACTCCATCAAGGAAAACCTCCGCTTCCTTATAGAAACCTCGGGAGACGCGGGTGCTGGCAAGGCCTACCAGGCTCTCGAAAAACAATTTGCCGTATATAGCGCTTCGACCTTTGCCGAGGTCTATTCTCTGTGGCAGGCAAATAACGATTTAAGCTCTGTCATGGGGCAAATCGGCAACAAAACCATTGAACTGATCGAATCGTACCAGGGGAATATCAGCGACAAAATGGCTTCAGATAAAAAAGCCGGCATGCGCTGGGGAATCATCCTTATTGCCGTGGGCATCACCCTCGGCATCTGTATCGCCTATCTCATTGTCGGATCCATCGCCAATCCCTTGAACAAAAGCATCGCCGTGCTGTCGGCAGGTTCAGGCCAGGTTGCCAATGTTTCCGATCATATTGTCTCCTCCGGTCACAGCCTGGCTGAGGCCGCCCATGAGCAGGCCGCCAGTATCGAGGAAATCGCCGCAACCATCGAAGAGCTGAACTCGCAGACCAGCCAGAACGTCCAGAATGTCAACGAAGTGAATACCATCGCCGAATCCACCCTGCTGTCCATGGAAGAGGGACGGGCTGCCATGAAGCGGATGACCGAGGCGATTTCCGGCATCGAGACCTCGTCCCTGGAAACAGCCAAAATTATCAAGAGCATCGATGAGATCGCCTTCCAAACGAATCTTCTGGCCCTTAATGCGGCCATTGAAGCGGCCAGGGCCGGAGAAGCCGGGCAAGGGTTTGCCGTGGTTGCCGAGGAGGTCAGGAATCTGGCCATGCGCAGCGCCGAGGCCGTAAAAGTGACCACCGAAATGCTGTCGCAATCCCGCCAAAAGGCAGAACATGGAGTGACCGTTTCCCGGGATATCGAAAAGATCATGTCCGATATAATGGAGAAGGTCGAGCGGATTGCCCGTTGCAGCCAGGAGGTCGCCACCGCTTCCCAGGAACAGGCCATCGGCGTCAGTCAGATCAGCACCGCAGTCAACCGGCTGGAGTCGGTTACCATCAAGAATACCGAAAGCGCCGACCAGGCGGCAGGTGCAGGCAGGAAACTGTCCATGGCGGCCGAGGAATTAGGTCAAATGCTGGAGGGGCTGACTTCACTGATCAGCGGCAAAGCTGCCGCAATTCCAACGGCATATCCGTCCGACAGCCCTCCTGATAAGATGGAAACCGCCAGGCTGATCGGTTGACGATTTTTATCGGGAAACGCCCCGGATCTTCAGGGAATTCCACTGCTGTTGCCTGATAAGGGTTGCCCGGAAAGCGGCTTTCATGTCTTTTTGTGTCTAACGGAGTTCTGCTCTTCGACGGTCTTTCCAGCCTCGCCCGACTCCAGCCGCAGCAGGCGCGTGTCGATGTCGGCCAGCAATTTATCATAAACCTCCTGGTCGAGAATGCCCTGCTGGAAAGAATCGATCACATGGTTCTTCTCCGTCAGCAGCAGATGCCGCCGCGCCCACTGCGCTTCCTGCGCCTCAATCTCCGACCGGTCGAGTTCCAACTCGCCGATCTGGCCCTGCTCCTCCTTAATCCGCTGCTGGTATTCGCCCTTGAGATGGGCGCGTACGTCTTTGCTGGAAAAATGCACGTGGGACATGTGCTTCAGCTCTTCAAGGGCTGCGTTGGCCGCCTGCAATTTGCCCCGGGCGAACTCGTATGCCTCCCGGTGCTCACGGCCCTTGACGATACCCAGCCATCGCAGCAAAGGCGAGACGGTCATGCCGTGCACCAGAATCGAGATCATCACCACGCCGAAGGTCATGGTCACCAGCAGATCACGATGAGGAAAATCCTTGGCCAGACTGAGCACCAGCACCATGGGCAAGCCGCCGCGCAAGCCGCCCCAGGTCAGGACCACGCTCCATGGCCACGGAATCTTCTCCCGGGTCCTGCGCAACAGACCGGACACCAGGAAAATCACCAGGCCCCGGCCCGCAGTGGAAACCAGATAGGCGACCAGAATCACCTTCCAAGAGAGGAATAACGCATCGAGATTCACCTCCAGGCCGATGAGCAGGAAGACAATGGAGTTCAGGGCAAAGGCCACATACTCCCAGAAGGTTTCCACAGCGACCCGGGTGGACGGCGTCATGCCGACGCGCGCCCCATAGTTACCGCAGAGCACCCCGGCCACCACCACCGCGATCACGCCTGAATAATGGAAGTGCTCGGCCGTGACAAACGAACCATAGGCCGCGATGGTCGTAAGCGTGATCTCGATCATCGCATCATCAACCTGCTTGATCACCTGGGAGACCGCCAGTCCAACTGCCGCGCCGATCAGTCCGCCGAAACCGACAATCTCCAGGAAATCGGTCGTCAGTTGCCAGCCGGTGACGCTGGCGCCGGTCACCAGCGACAGACTCAGGGTAAAAAAGACGATTGCCGTGCCGTCGTTGAGCAAACTCTCGCCATCCAGCAGGACCGACAACCGCCGCGGCGCGCCGAGACTGCGAAAAATCGCCACCACCGCGATGGGGTCAGTGGCCGCGATCAAGGCCCCAAAAACCAGCGCATACTGCCACACGAAATCCTGCTCCAGATGCAGGGTGTTCACAACAGGAGTCAGGATCACGGTGGTCAAGGCCACTGCCGCGGCCACGCCGGGCACGGCCAGCGAGGCAATGGCCAGGCGGTTGCGCCAGAATTCCCGGAACTCGATGTGAAAGGCGGCCTCAAACAACAGGCCAGGCAGGAAAACGGAAAACAGCAGTTCCTTGGTCAGATGGGGCGGGGTGAACAGGTTCAGCATGCCGAGCCCCAAGCCGGTCAGCACCAGGGCCACCGTGTACGGCACCTGCAGCTGCCGCACGGCAATGGCCACCGCCGCGGCGACCGAAAAGAGCAGAATTAGAATCGTTTCAGCATGCACAGTCTGTCACTCCGATGTCAGGTTCATATCATTTTCATCTCAGTGTATTCACCATAACGCGCATCCTGGGTTGCACCTTATGATACATGGTGGCTTTTCAATAAATGTAGGCCCGATTTCGCATAAATCAGCAAATTCCATGGAAGCTAAAGCTTGAAGTTGGTTACCTTGCTCCACAATTCCCGCAAATACCGGCAACTGTTCATTTCTTCCGAAATCTTGGTGCCCACATTGGCACCTGCCGCATGTACTGCGCTTTCTCCTGCATATGTTTGTGAGCCATGCGGTATTGACCTGGTGCCCATATCAAATCATCAAAGTTATCAGTTTAACAACATGACCAATTACCGGCATATTGACTATCGATGTGGTTTCTTTCACAAGACTATAGCCTAATTCATTCTTGAGTTTTTTGCGAAATTCCTTGTTCAAACAATGGGTAGGCCGCTTTTCAGTAAAATCCACATTATCTATTGAATCGAAGAGACAGCGGAAAAATACCGTAAAGTAATCAGTCAATTCTCCATCCCAGCGTCCAGCCTCTTGCTCAATATTTATCACCAATGGTTGAGCTTCCGACTTATCCTTGATATGCGTCATCGCAGCACCAGGGAAGATCAGAATTGAGGGCAATCCAACTCGTTCTACCTTAAGCTTCTGAATATATGAATATGTTTTTTCTCGCAGAGGCCCGGAAGATTCATCTTCAGTGGGCTGTGTGTAGCCATGGAGAATCAGGAAATTTTCTCCAGATTCATCTCTGAGAACATTGCGATGTGTGGTGATATACTTTTTGACTTCTCGCTCGAAACCAGAAGTTTCGGTGTTTAATAGGATACCGATAAATTTGTAGCGTCCGCCTTTATTATCATTCACCCACAGTTCAAGTGCCTTAAGAAAATCCTCCTCGGCCTGCTCGGGAGCAGCAACTTGCTTGTGGTCCGGGATCTCGCCTTCTTCTTCAAGAAACCAAGGCAGAAAGTCAAAGACTCGCAGGGGAAAAAAGTCAGTCATAATTTGTCTCCTCCTTAGCAATATCTGGATAACCAGATATCGTCGCTGATCTGGTGGCGCGTTTTTTTATGGCATCAGCAACAGGCTTGGCTCGGTAAAATCATCTCGCCCTGCAGGTTGACCACTATCAGGCGAGGCCTTTTGGAGCTAATACCTATGCCGGTTCTTCGGCCAGGGCAGCGCCCAGGTTAAAGGCTTTCTTGCAATCCTGGGGAAAGACCTCCCTGCGGCGCTTCTCTTTCTTGTCCACGTCAAATCTATCCGCAACCACCTTTGTATAGTCCTTGAACTGATAGGTGTCGTAACTCATTAGCGACTCCGAATGACCGAAAATCCTTTCCATGATCAGCGCATTACTGTTAAACAATCGGTCATACCCCAATATCGGGGCGATATCTTCGGACACATTCATGGTATAAATCCAAGCGGTGCGGATCTTCCTCGGGTAAAGGGAGCGGGGAGGATTGTCATAAACCAGGTAAGGGAAAAGCAAACGCTCCACAAACGAACGAAGTTCGCCGGAAACATCTCCGAAATAGATAGGGGAACCCAGGATGATGGCGTCTGCTTCTTTGATTTCGGCAAAAAGGGAAGTCAGGTCATCCTGCACCGCGCAGGTTCCATAGCTTTCCCCGCCCCTTGTTTTGCAGGCAAAGCAGCTGATGCAGCCTTTATAATCAAGATCATACAGATGAACCAGACGGGTTTCCGCACCCTGTGCGGCGGCGCCCTCCAGCGCTTTTCCCAGCAACGTGGCCGTATTCCACTTTTTTCTGGGGCTGCCGTTAAATGCCATGACTTTCATGATGTCATTCTCCTTGCTGATACAGGAATTGATTTATGCGGAACCTTCACCGGCTGACAATGGCAGGAATGATGCGGTACATATTTGTCCTTTTAATCGCCTTTATTTAACCATTCCGTTATAAGTTTATAAGCGATTGAGACCTTGTATGGAAGAATGCGCGGATCAGATTTAATTTCATTTCTGGTAAACCAGCCGGCATCTTCAAGCTCATTTTTATCGATGGTAATCTCTTCGTCCTTTGCTATGGCAGTAAACCCCAGCATCAAAGAGCTGGGGAAAAGCCAGGGTTGGGAATGTTGATATGCAACTTTCTCAATATGCACACCAGTTTCTTCCCAAACTTCGCGAGCCACCGCATCCTCAACCGTTTCACCGGGTTCGACAAACCCGGCGATTGTCGAATACATACCTTCGGACCATATTTTTTTACGCCCAAGCAGACATCGCTCTTTTGATGAAACAAGAACAATAACGGCTGGATCCATACTGGGGAAATAATGCTCCTTGCATCTTTCATTCTGGCAGATGCGAACATGACCGGCTTCAAAAATTTTCGTTTTATGGCCGCATTTTCCACAGTACTGATTTTTTGAGTGCCAATAGCTCATAAAACGAGCCAGTGCCAATAGCTCAATGTCATGGCAATCAAGTAAGGAAATAAGGGATTTGAGATCTTGAAAGACAGCGTTTGTCTGCTGGCACAGATTTGCAGCTGATTCATCTGAGTGTAAGTCCACGGCAAAATATGGCGTCTCTTCATAAACTCCAAGAAAGATCATGGAATCCAATAGTTCTTTGGTCTGAGCGAGATTCTTGGGTGTGAGGTAAACGGCTTTGGGCTGTTTCGTGTTATCACACAAAACTTTCGAATTATGCACTGAAATTATACGAGAATTCTTATTGTGGAGTTTGTCAATGACCCAACTTTTATCACCCCGGTGTAAAGAAAAACGATCCAAACTATTGCTTAAAAGATTATTTTTTTTCATCGTAAAAACAACAGAATTTACCTTAATGAGAGTAAGAAAAAAACTATAAAAATGAGCGCCGGTAAGGTTATAACGATTGATCGGGCGAGTACGGATTCATATGTAATCCCTATCTTAATTGAAGCAGCTAATTTATTCGATTTAAAGTGGTAGGTGTAGAGGGAAAGAAGAGCCTGAATGAGATCAAAGGTAAAGGCAAGTGGCCAGAGAACAACAAAAGAGAGGGAGCTTACGAGCATGAGCAGAATTGAACGAATTGTGATCTTGCCTGGCCGCTGGGCCACTGCTGAAAATGCCTCGCCCATGGAGTGGGAGCTGTAACTCACCAGCGCCAGCAATAGCCCCAGTGTCACATAGGAAGTGATTATGCTTTCCGGCCATATCGGTGCAGCAATTATTCCGGTTCTGTAAATAAGGGCGTTGAGGACCGTGGCAACCGGGCCGGAGATGTGATCCCTCCATAAAATCAAAACCCAGTAAGCCAGTTTGCGATCCAGGTCCAGTACAGGAGCCAGAAAATTTATGATTGCCACAGGGCAGGCGGCTATGCCAATGACGCCGAGGACCAGTGAGATCCCACTACGAAATGAGAGAGTTACCGATCGGCGCAACCCTCCTTTCTGTGATTCGGGCAGCCCGGCGGAATATCCTTTAGCAGTAAGTAAAAATTGGGTGAAGCCCGAATCTTCTCCGGCACGGGCAGTTACAACAATGAACCCTTTATTCTCAAGCTCATGAAGTACGGCGAGAAAGCTGTCTGGCTCGTTTCCGGTGGCGGCGAGAATTTCCATCAAACCCAAAGTGTCGAAAATGACATCCCGATGTTTAGTAATCGCTTCTCTATGCACTTCCAGGGCAAAGGCGCGAAGCACAGCACGAATTCGAAAATCATCCATCTTGCTTTCTTGATATCAACTGTTGTTGCAAAGTCCCGCGCCCGCGCCATCTCCAGACTCACCGGAGCCATGCCCCAAACATCCCATCGACAGCCCTACAGCGCCCGGTAAACTGCTAATTTATCGTCACGAAAATTCAGCGTCAGGACTTTTTTTGAAACCGACAAGGATTAAAAAAGGCCAAAATAACGTATCAATTCTCATTGGTTAGCCCATTTTGTCCTATCCATAACACAAATTTCACAGCATATCCGCAAAAAAGACAGTTCCTTGAAAAAAGAGGGGGAGAAATCTTGTGTTTGGCAGACGATTAACGCGGTTGGGGGTGAGATAAGACGGAGAGAGTGGGGAACTCAGGAGCGGGACCAGGCGCAAGCTCTTGCAAGGCTGCAGCAACACAAAAATTCAAAACCCGACAGCGAGCCAAACGGCCAGGGCCGAAACAGCCGCACAAAGCGGCGAATAAAACAGCGTGTCCATGCGGGAGAATACCGTTCCGCGCACTCTCTTGAAGACGCCGATGTATTTAAAGTCACCAACCGCCCGGGCTGCCATGACGACAGCCACAGCCCATACGCCAACCCGGGGCACCCAGGATGGGCCGAAAGCAAATGCTCCACCCTGCCACAGGCAGAGGAAGGCCGCGATGAGGAGAACAAGCCCTACCGCTACCGAAGCTGCCGCACCGGGGCTGATAACAGGCTTGCTCCCTTGAGAGGGGACAGCCGCAGCCATACCCCAGCGACCACCTGTTGCCCAGTAAAAATGAATCATTGCCAGGGCAACAAAAACGATACACAGCACAGCGGCAGGAACGGGAATCACAGTCTCAGACCCTTCACGAACATTCCTTCTTCGTTGTCAGCCTACGCCATTTTCACAAACGCCGGCAGTTTGGCGTCCTGTTCAAAAAAAGTCTTATGGTTCGGAAAGAGTACCGTTTGCCATCATGTCCGCTTCGTTTTTGAATATAGCCATGGCTGTATTCATCTTTTTAAAACCAAGCTTCGCATAAAAGCCTTCTTTCCCGGGATTAGCATAGAGAATGATTTTTTTATGCCCATGGGAAAGCCGGACAAGATTTCGGACAATTTCCTTACCCAGACCAAGTCCTTGATACTCTGGGTGGATTGCAATATCACAGATGTAGGAACAATCCTTGCCATCGGCCAGCGCTCTTCCAACCCCAATAAGCGAATTATCATGATAGAGGAAGCATTTGAACTTGCTATTGGTGAACACGATTTCAAGATCATTCGGCAATTTGATGCCAAGGGGAGCAATTTTGTAGAGCTCGGATAATTCATGCCAATTTATATCTGTCTGGTCAAAATGCCATTTAAAGTCCATAGGGGTTATTCCATATTAAGAACCATGACGACTTGGCTAACTAGACCGTGCCAATGAACTTGCCGTCTGCGTTCTCGCGGTCTGGTTAACTCAATTGTTCTTTAATTTCAATAGATTCTTTTCATCTCTGCTTGCCGCCCAACCGATGCAGGCGAAGACCAGCCCGGCAAATCCCAATCAAATTCAGGTGGGCCCGGTCCAGAATCGTTTCTCTGTCTCGACTATTTCTTAAATCGATATGTGATTATTACCATGCATTTTTCTCTGAATGCGGAAGACTGTCCGGCAGGTCTGGAATGCCTGCCAAATACACAACATGATCCGTATAGTTGGCATAGCCCGTAAAAATATATTCATTCCAGTAGTGCCGGTTAAGACCATACTTCATTAGCTTTTCATATGCTCTTATCCTGTCGGTTTCTTCTGTTTTGCTCAAGGTTCGGTCTAAGAATGCCTGCCAGTTTTTCAGACTCCCAGTGTTCTTGAAATAGGCATCTTCAACTTTTCCAACGACATATGGTGTAGTAAAAGCGACGGAATAGCCAAAAGATAATTCTGGAAACGGATCGGGGAACATTCTCGCAAACCATAGTTCCCCAGGAGTACCAAGATAGCCACTTGGCGAGACACAAGTGATTTCTCTATCAGTTATCAGTTCTTTCAAAATGATTCGCTTACCTTCTGTACCTTCATGTAAATACAGCCCCATGCGGGATTCTTGCATTTTTTTGTAGAGGGTTATTAAATTCTGGTTTGACGAAAGCG
The DNA here is from genome assembly GCA_018897105.1 of Pseudomonadota bacterium. GTDB lineage: Bacteria > Desulfobacterota > Desulfobulbia > Desulfobulbales > SURF-16 > SURF-16. The sequence continues at coordinate 734 of JAHILF010000162.1, read as the reverse complement.
CTTTGCTCACCTTGATAGCGATTTTTGCAAGCGATTCCTTGCTCATTCCTACTTCGAGATCAAACAAGCCCCAACATGAAAAATATGAAGTCGTCACGGGGCTCATTGGTGGAAATGAAGGCATATAAATATCATCTGCCTTGACAAGGGCTGAAACTATTTTTTGACACGCTGGTAACTGCGTTAGTTGCTGAGCAAGAATGTCCATTCTATTTTGTGCATAGACATAAACAGCATGAAGAGGATCAAGCCGTGATAATTCTTTGTCAGAGGCAACAGTTGCCTCCAGGTCTTCGGCTCTCTCTTGGGCTATTCTGATCTCTTCAAGCTTGATGATTTTTCTTTTCGCAATTTTTTCAAGATCATTGATTATCTTTTTTGCAATTGAAGCGTGAGCTGATGATCTCTTAATTGTTTTCTTGGACATCCTTTGTATTTCCTTCTCAACGATAAGTTCAGCGGAGCAAAAGAGCAGCTCCAATTTTATTTAAAGCACCGTATACACAGAAGAAACTTACCTTAAAAAACTAGCCTCTTTTGTTCCGCTGGAACGTCTGGTTATGCATCTTAAATTTCTTTTTATGAATGAAAACTCAATGTCATTAACTTAAGCCTTTTCGCCGGTTGCCTGAGCCCAGGTTCGTCATTCCGGCGAAGGCCGGAATCCAGGTAGTTACGACAATTCTGGACCCCGGCCTTCGCCGGGGTGACGACGAGGGTAGTCAGGTTTTTCT